>JBCCHL010000212.1:0-6557 GCA_039028775.1 Pseudomonadota bacterium
CCATGTTGTACTTCATGGGTTCCAGTGCACACCTGCCGAATGGCTCGATCGGGGCAAACATGAACGCGATTATCATCTGTATGGTGATTATTGCGGCCCTCGAAGTGAACGCGGTGGTAGGCAAACAAGGCCCGATCACCACAGTCCGCGGCGTTATCGTTTGCGGTCTGGCGATGACGCTCGTGCTGTGGGCGCTGTTGAAGTTCATCTGATCCTTGGCGCACACGGCCTACGACAGCGCTCCCGTGTAAGTCTGGCTTGCGCGGCGGCCAAGATACAGGGAGAGGCTCGCTCGATGCGGGCCTTTTCTTTTGGGCCATCACTTTTATACTTCGCCGTTGGTTGCCCTTGAGGAATTGTTATGTCCGAACGCCAGGTCCCAGACTTATCGACGTCAGAAGGTAGCGGCTATCGTCGTTCCGGCGGCTCCCGCAAAGCTCGCTCATCCCAGGGCGGTGGCAGTGGCCGTGGGATTGGTACCAGCTTGGTCATGGCGATCCTGATCGCGGGTCTGGCGGTGGCGGGTTGGTTTATCGCCAATCAGCAGCAGAGCCTGCAAGCCGAGCGCAGTAATCTGGCCGCTGCGACCGATCGCCTCGACCGCCTGGAGCAGCGCTTGTCCGCGACCGATTCGGCCATGTCACAAGGCGGGGAAGACACCCAGGAGAAGATCGGTCTGTGGGAGAGCGAAATACGTAAACTCTGGGCGGTCTCCAACGAACGCAACAAAAAGTGGATCCAGGACAATCAGACGGCCGTGAAGAAACTCAATACCACCCTCGGCGCGATTGAGAGCGCCAGCCGCGATCTGGAAACGACCGTTGGGCGGCACGAGAGCGCGTTTGGCGAGCAACAACAAATGGTCGACAAGATCACCAGTATGGAACTGCAACTCCAGCAACTGGTGCGCAGCAACCGCGATTTGGTCGACAAGATGAATGCCGCGAATCAAGCGGTGGCTGGGATGCGGGCGACGTTGAAGGACACCTCCGAGGGTGTGGAATCGATGGACGCCTATCGCGTTGCCCTGAACTCGCGACTGAACGACATCGAGCGGCGTTTGAACGGCGTGGTGGGTGGTCCTGCCGCCCAGTAGACCGCCAACCCGGTCCTGGAAAACGGTCAAGTTTTTCGCGGTTTGCGCCTGAACCGGGGTCCCCGCATAGGAGGATGTGTGGGAAGTCTCACATACCTGTGGAGTCCTCACTCACGCCGCTGTCTCTGCATCATTGCGCACTCGGGTTGTGACGTAATTCCGTAAGGAAGTTGACGGTTACGGCATACTGATCCGGTACTTTGGCCACGGTATGTCGTGCGATGAGCGAAATGCTCAATAACTCTCCGGTTCTCCTCTACACGGGCGCTACCTCAGCGCTGGATGGCGCGGCGCGCGCTATGGGTTGGGGCGTTCAACATGTGGGGAGCGATGAGGAACACGCGATTGACGGTGTGACCCTCGTGGAGATTGCCCCCGGGGCCGATCTTGAGGCACTCAAACGGCGCTACCACTATGCGTTGTTTGTCAGCTGTAACGGTGGGCCGGTTGAGACCAGCTCCACAGACGTCGACTTTTATCTGAAGCTCCCGGAGCAGAATGGCCTGGTGCCCCAGATACTGGAGCACGCTGACTGTTATCGATGGAAGAACCGTAAGGTGCATGAGTTGGCCCGGGATGTAGCCCAGCGGCGCCAGCGCATGCACCAGTTGAACGAGATATCGCTGGCCCTGACCCGCAACGTGTCGCAGCAGGAGTTGCTGAGCACCATTCTCACCGAAGCCCGGCGCATCGCCGGCTGCGAGGGTGGCTCGATATTCTTGGTCGAAGAGAATGCGCTGGTGTTCAAGCTGGCGCAGAACGATACGGTCGAGTTTCCCTTCCAGGAAACCCGGCTGCCGCTGACCGCGGAAAGTATCGCAGGGTATGTGGCGGTCACCGGTGAAGAACTCAACATCCAGGATGTGTACGAACTTGCCGATAACCTGCCTTATCGTTTCAACCGCAGCTTTGATGAGAGCAACGGGTACCGCACCCAGTCGGTGCTCGCCCTGCCCATGTGTGACCATCGTGATCGGGTCGTCGGCGCGCTGCAGTTCATCAATCACGTCGATTCGCGCGATCATGTGGTGACCCCTTTTGGGGAAGAGACTGCCGAGATCATGCGCGCGATCGCCAGCCAGGCGGCGATGTCGCTGCAGAAGAACGCGCTGCTCGAAGACATCAACGAACTGTTCGAGAGTTTTGTGCAAGCGAGTGTGAAGACCATCGAACAACGCGATCCGTCCACCAGCGGGCACTCGTTTCGGGTCGCCGAAACCACCGTAGCCTTGTTAGAGGCGTTGCCGCTGTCGGGGTTCAGCCGTTACAAGAACATGGAGCTTACGCCCCAACATCTGCGCGAGGTGCGCTACGCCGCTTTGTTACACGACTTCGGTAAGATCGGTGTGCCGGAGGCGATTCTGGTCAAGAAAAACAAGCTCCCGGAAGAGCGCCTAGAGGTGATCCGTTATCGGTTTGAGCTGCAGAAGGAGCGTTTGCGTCGCAAGGCGGTGGAGCACGAAATAGATCTGCTGCATCACGCCAAGATCGATCATGAAGTTGCGCGTCGACGTGTTTACCGCCAGTTGGAGAAGCAACTCGCGATACTCGATCAGTATTTCGAATGGGTCCTTGCCGCCAACAAGCCCAACGTAATGGAAGCGGGTGACTATGCCCATCTCACCGAGATCCGCGACTATGAGTTCCGCGAACTGGACGGTCGCCGCGGCAGCGTGATATCCAGTGAAGACATCATGGCTCTGTCTGTGCGACGGGGGAGTTTGACCACCGAAGAGCGCCACCAGATCGAGGCGCACGTGCAATACACCAAAGAATTCCTATCGGTGCTTCCCTGGCCACCGGAACTGGCGGACATTCCCGACATTGCCGGGGCGCACCATGAGCGTATAGACGGCAGTGGCTATCCGATGGGCCTGGTCGGTGAAGAGATACCGCTGCCCAGCCGGGTGATGGCGGTGTGCGATATTTTTGATGCCCTGACCGCAATGGACCGGCCCTACAAGCCAGCGGTCGGCGTCGAGCGCGCCTTCAGCATTCTGCATGACGAGGTGAAACGTGGTCTGCTGGATGAAGATCTGGTCGAGATTTTTGTCGCCAGCGGCAGCTATCGGCTGCGCGAGACGGGCTGACAAACGCGCTCTAAGGTCGATCCCACTGGTCGGCCAGATTCACCTCGACCTCGCGCTTCTTCCCACGCCGGTTTTCCTCGAAGATCACCGTGAATTCTGTAATGTCCGCGACCACCAGACCCTTAAAGCTGGCCCCTATACGCAACATCTGACCGTCGATGAAAATTGCGCCGGCGGTGGGATCGTCCGGGGAGAACATGTGTGATGAGTAGCGGAAACTGTTGTAGAGGGTCTGTTCGTAGGCGGCCAGATCGCTCAGGGCAAAGCGCGGCAGCGGCGCTGGCGTAGGCGCGGGTGCCGGGGAGGTTTGTGTGGGTGCGATCGCTTGTTCCTGTGGCGGAGGCGACTGCGGCGGACTTGCTGCAGCAGCTTCTCGCGGTGCGCTATTGGTCGGACTGGTTTCGACGGTGCGCTCGGTCTGAGCATCCAGCGCCCGGTTGTCCACCTTGATCGTTGGTGCGAGGGATGATGTCGCTTTAGGTGGGGTGGTGACAGCTACGGGCGGGGTTGTGTCAGGTCGCACTACAAACCAGGCCATGACCGCCAGGTTGGCGACCAGTAGCCCGCCGAAGACGATGATGATCCAGCGGGAGAGGCCTCGCTTTTCCTGGCGTTGCAGATGCAGCGCAACCCCTTCGTTGTGTTGCTCCGCCTGGGTCTTTTTCAGTGCATCGAGTATATAGGACATGGTGCTAGCGTAGTTTGGGGGCGGGTAGATCCAGGCGATCGCTGAGTCGAATCCAGGTCGCGGGACCCACGACACCATCTGCGATCAGTCCCTCGTCACTTTGAAATCGTATCACCAGATCGGCTAAGGCGCTGCCAAATACATCACCCTGAGCGGGACCCGCGGAGCCCGGGTACAGTTGATAGAGCTTGTCGCGTAGCCAGTTGACCGTCGGGTGGCGGTCACCTTCGCGCAGACTGCCGCTGTAGTCGGGCGGGGTCTGCCACAGAATGACATAGGCGCCGAGCCAACTGTCGCGCAGATCCCGCGGACTGACCAGTTGAACCCGACCGTCCAACTCGAGTTCGTAGTATGCCTCTTGAGCCCCGATCAGCGCCGCGTAGTAGGGTGCCGGAGAGTCGTCCCACAATTCCAGCACGACCGGACTGTTGAGTTGTGCTATTTCGCTCCAGCCTCCCTTCCGGCTCAGGCATTGCAGCCCGGCGCGGGGCGCAAAATCACATGGGATCTGTGGATCGTCCGAGCGGTAATCCGCCCCCCATGCCGCAAACACCGCCGCATAAGCCTGGCGCTGGATGGCGGACATGCCGCCGGTGGGCCGGCGAATGTCGATGCCCGCCGGGTCGTAGGCGCGCTGCACCTGTGATGCTGCCGCCGGTTGGGTCGGGCCGGGATACTCGATTTGCGGGGTGGCCTCCGACTCTCGCGCTGGGGCCTGCAATTGGGGAGGCCCAGGGTCGGAACCCGGCGCGGCCGCCTGGGTGCCGGGTGCGGCTTCCTGCTCTGGCCGGTTGTCCAACCACAGATAAGCGGCGCCGAGAGCGCCGATCAGTGCCACGCCGGCGGCGATGGCGTACCAGTGTTTGGCGGGCACGGCGCTGTCGCCGAACACTTCCTTGGCCGCGCGTTTGATGAAGGTGGCGTTGACCTGGTACCTGCCTTCGACGTAGGCACCCAACATCGCACGGTCGGCGATGACGTTGATCAACCTTGGTGTGCCTTTCGACTGGCTGTACAGCGCGCGTATCGCGGATGGGCTGAAGATATTGGGGTGCCCACCGGCCCGGGCGAGGCGGTGCACAACATACGCCTGCACGTCATCGCGCGATAGCGGCTTCAGGTGGTAGCGGGCGGTGATGCGCTGGGCCAGTTGTCGCAACTCGTTCTGCGCCAGCATGACCCCCAGTTCGGGCTGGCCCAGCAGGATCATGCGGATCAGCTTCTTCTCGTTGGTCTCGAGATTGGTGAGCAACCGGATCTGTTCCAGGACAGCGGGGGAGAGGTTCTGGGCTTCGTCGATAATCACTACCGTACTGCGTCCTGCCTGATGGGTGGCGAGCAGATGTTTGTTGAGCGCATCGATGTACTGCTTGACCGACAGGCTGTCGCTGGTGGAGTAGGTCACGCCCAACTCGTCACACAACGTCTCCAGCAATTCACGCACGGTCAGGCGCGGGTTGAGGATAAACGCCACGTCCAGTTCCGGCGGGGTGCGGTCCAGCAGGTTGCGCAGTAGCGTGGTTTTACCGGTGCCCACCTCCCCGGTGATCAGGACAAACCCGCCGTGGGAGAAGCCGTACATCAAATGGGCGAGCGCCTCGTTGTGCGACTCACTCAGGAACAAGAAGCGCGGGTCCGGCGCTATGGAGAATGGCTCCTGGCTGAGACCGAAGTGCTCTTGATACATCAGCGCGGCGGCTTCAGGTGATGAGCGATGCGCGAATCCTTAGCGGTCCAGATCTCCTTGACCCAGGCCGACAGCTCAGCGCGGCGTTCGACTGGATCTTCGACAATGACCTCCGGCGGAATGTCGTGGGGGGTGATCTCCATGATCACGTTTTGCGCGCGGCCCTGGAGAAACTCCCAAAAAGTGGGCACACCGTCCGGATAGACGATGGTCACGTCGAGTAGTTTGTGAAGATGGCTCGACATGTCCTGCAGGACATATTCGAGGCCCCCGATCTTGGGACGTAACAGATGGTCGAACTCGCTGTTCTGTTGGGTCTGCTTTTCCTGCGTCCGGCGCGTGCCCTCGATAAAGTTGAGCACGCAGGTCGGGTGGTTCTTAAAGTGCATACAAGCGCGCGCGACGTTTTCTTTGTCCGCGTTTCGTAGCTTGGGATTGGCCTTGATCTGAGCCTTGCTGACGCGTTTGACGTAGGGAAAGTTGAGCACGTACATCGCAAGCCCGACCAGGGGTATCCAGATCAGTTGAGCCTTGGTGAAAAATTTGAGGGGCGCGATGCGATCACGCAGGAAGCACTGCAAGAGCAGAATGTCCGTCCAGCTCTGATGGTTGCAGATGACCATGTACCAATGGTCGAATGACACCTGCTCGCCATGCCACTCGATACGCGGCGCGGTCACGCCGAGGGTGTCGAGCATGCGACGGTTGTTGCCGGTCCACCACCAGATGATGAGGTCCATGCGTTTTTCCAGCCGCGACAGTGCCGCGCCTCGAGTCCATAGTCGTTGCAGGAGCCAGAATGCCAGCGGTATCCATACCCAGAGGGTGTTGAGGATGATAAAGAGGAAGGCTGCGGAGCCGCGCAGAAAGTGCATTGTTCTTTTACGTCTGTATTGTGCTGCTTTGAATCTGGGCTGTAGCCGATCTTAGAATGCTTAAGATTCAATCACTTGCGTGGGGCTGCCAGCGTTTTTTGTGGTGAGGGGCTAATATCCA
>JBCCHL010000213.1:0-6471 GCA_039028775.1 Pseudomonadota bacterium
CCGCTGAAGGCTCTTTTGTCCCGCTGAAGGCTCTTTTGTCCCGCTGAAGGCTCTTTTGTCCCGCTGAAGGCTCTTTTATCCCGCTGAGGGCTCTTTTGTCCCGCTGAAGGCTCTTTTTGACCCGCTGAAGGCTCCTGATTCTCCCCTTAAGAGTTCTGTGCAAAACCCAAAACTAACGTCAGTGTAAGAGACTTGATTCACCCAGGTAAACACGCCAAGGTGTGTTTTTTACAGTTGGTTTTTGACGTTTCATGAGTGATGTTTCAGACAAGTCAGCAGATGCGCAGCCACCCCGCGAGCATCGCGGTCCTGCGCCGATAGGCTTTGACACGCTGGCCTTGCATGCCGGTCAATCGCCGGATCCGACCACGGGTGCCCGCGCAACACCGATCTATCAGAGTGCATCCTTTGTTTTCCCGGATTCGGATTACGCGGCGGGGTTGTTCAACATCGAGCGGGCAGGGCACGTCTACTCGCGACTCTCCAACCCCACCAACGCTGTGCTCGAAGAGCGCATGGCCGCGCTCGATCACGGCGTGGGTGCGATCGTCACCGCCAGCGGCCAGGCCGCGATGCATCTGGCCGTGGTCACCCTGCTCGGCGCTGGCGACCATATCGTCGCGTCTCGCTCGCTGTATGGTGGTACCCACAACCTGCTCGAATATACCTTGAGCCGTTTTGGTATCTCGACGACTTTTGTAGACCCTCGCGACATGAACGCGTTTGCGGATGCGATCCAGGACAATACGCGGCTCGTGTTTGGCGAGATTCTCGGCAATCCCGGGCTTGAAGTACTCGATGTGCCGCGCCTGAGTGCGCTGGCCCATCAGCACGGTCTGCCGCTGATGGTCGACGCGACCTTCGCGACTCCCTATCTGTGCAAACCCATTGAGCTAGGCGCTGATCTGGTCATGCATTCCGCCACCAAATTTCTGTCCGGGCACGGGGTGGTGATCGGCGGCGTTCTGATCGATGGGGGCACCTTCGATTGGCACGCCAGCGGCAAGTTTGCGACGCTGACCGAACCCTATGTCGGCTTCCATGATCTGGTGTTTGCCGACGAGTTTGGCCCGGCGGCCTTTATCACCCGGGCGCGCAAGGAAGGTATCCGCGATTTCGGCGCCTGCATGGCGCCGATGACCGCGTTCCAGATTCTGCAGGGTATCGAAACCCTGCCGCTGCGCATGGCGCAACACTGTGCCAACACACGCATCGTTGTGGACTTTCTGCACGATCACCCGATGGTCAACAGCGTGGTGTATCCCGGACATGAGAGCCACCCGGATTTTGGGCTCGCCCGGGAATTGATGCCCAACGGGGTGGGCGCTGTATTGAGTTTTGATATCAAAGGTGGTCGTGCCGCCGGCATCGCCTTTATCGAGGCTTTGCAGGTGTTCTCCCACCTCGCCAATATCGGTGACGCGAAGTCGCTGGTTATCCACCCGGCCTCGACCACCCATCATCGGATGGATGCAAACAGCCTGGCGGCGGCGGGCATTTCCGAGGGGCTGATCAGGGTGAGTGTGGGGCTTGAGAGCAGCGCCGATCTGCTGGCAGACCTCAAAGCAGCACTGCGCACTGCGGAGAAGGTGGCGGCACGATGAGAGTAGATTACGCAGGTACGCAGGTTGCCTATGGTACGGGCAGCGGTAAGTGGGGTGATGGTCCGAACATTCTGTTTATTCACGGGGCCGGCTTTGATCACAGCGTGTGGGTGATGCCCGCGCGTTTTTTTGCTCGCCACGGGCTCAACGTCTTAGCTCCCGATCTGCCGGCCCACGGTGCAACAGGCGGGACGGCGCTGACGAGTATCAACGCGATGGCGGATTGGTGTGCCGGCCTGTGTGCAGAGTTGCTCGACGGTCCCGTCACCGTCGTCGGGCATAGCATGGGGTCGCTGGTGGCGATGCAGATGGCGCTCGCCCATCCGGCGCAGGTCTCCCAGGTGGCCCTGCTTGGCACTTCCACCCCGATGCCGGTAGGGGCCGTCCTGCTGGATGCGACCGAAGACAATGATCATGCCGGGATCGATATGGCCAACGCCTGGAGTCATTCTCGCGAAGGGCAGTTTGGCGCTGGGGCGGTGCCCGGCATCAGCAATCTCAACAGTGGCGAGCGCCTGTTGGAACGCAACGCAGACGGTGTATACCATGCCGACTTTGCGGCCTGTAATGCCTACACCCTCGCGGCGGAACTGCCCGACGTGGCGATCCTGGTGATCGCGGGTGAAGAGGACAAGATGACCCCTGCGCGGGCGGGTTTGAAATTTGCCTCGACCCTCAGCCTGGCGGAGACCGTGCTCATCCCTGGCTGTGGCCACGCGATGCTCAGTGAGAAGCCTAATGAGGTGTTGGACGCACTGGCGGAGTTTGTATTGCAGGACTGAGGACACACGCAAGCTCGGATGGGCGGATACGTTGTGTCACACTCGAGTCGTATAGATCGCTTGCAAGAACCACCGGCTGGATATGCCGCCTCGACGCGGGACGTCGGGTGGTGCGAAAAGAGGAGTCTATGAACGAGATGCTGAGCGCGGCCCTGCTGTGGGTCGTCACCCATCTGGGGGTATCGAGCACCCCGTTGCGCGGCTGGCTGGTGAAGCGCATCGGGCAGGGACCCTACCTGCTGCTCTACAGCCTGCTCGCGACCGCCACGCTCGCCTACCTGGTCTATGTGTATGTCACGATAGTCAGCTTTGATTATCTCTGGGTACCCAATCCCAATCTGTACTGGTTCGCCAAGCTGCTGCTACCGTTTGCCTTTGTGTTGTTGGTGGGCGGTTTTATGGTCAAAAACCCGAGCATGGTGGGTATGAGTGTGGCGCAGGTGCAGGCCGACGCGGATGCCGGTCGTCTGGCGACTGGGGTTACGAGAATTACCCGTCATCCGTTTCAGTGGGCGGTGATCCTGTGGGCCGCCACTCATGTGATCGCCAACGGCGATTTGCGCAGTGTGATCTTTTTCACGAGTTTTTTCCTGCTCAGCCTGTTCGGTACCGTACTGATGGACATGAAGAAGCGTGCCTCGCTCGGCGCGGTCTGGGCGCGCTACGAGCAGGCTACGTCAAACGTGCCGTTCGTGGCGCTGTTGCAGGGGCGGAACCAATGGTGTTGGGGCGAGTTTGGGTTACCGGTGCTGGTGGGGCTGGTCACCTATGGGATCGTGTACCTCGGCCACGAATGGCTGACGGGGGCGCCGGTCATCTGACCGTGAACAAATCGTGGGAATCTGCGGCATCCGCCTTCGGCATCGTTAGCCAACACAAGCCTCGACGTGCGCCGCGAGTTCTCCGTGCTTGCCACCGAAGAAGTGATCGCCGCCGGGGATGATATGGGTGCTGACATGTTCGCCCTCCAGGGCACCCAGATTGGCGTAGTCATCACCGGCGCAGGCGATAGCGCAGACCGGAAAGGTCGTTGCGGGAATTGCCATGTCCATGACCGCGTTGGGCGGTGCGATCAGGATCGCCATGCTAGGGTTGATGCCTGACATTGCCTTGGACACCATGTTCGCCCCGAACGAGTAGCCGACCAACAGCAGACGTTCGGGCGCGGGGTCCTGATCGTTTAGCCAGCTCGCCGCCGCGAGTACGTCTTCTACCTCGCCGACACCCTGAGCATAGCGGCCTTCGCTGGCTCCCACGCCGCGGAAGTTGAAGCGCAGGCAGTCGTAGTTGTGGCGGTGCAGCACCTGTTCTGCGGTCGCTAACACCATATCGTGCATGCTGCCGCCGTACTGCGGATGCGGGTGGCACAGCACGGCCGCCCCAATGGGATTGTCGACACGTTCCAGGTGTGCTTCGAGCGCACCTGCGGTACCTTCGATCCTCATGTTCGGCTCCATCACTGCGGTTTCTTAGCGCGCGAACCCGCAGTGTAACAGTGCTGCCCGACGATCGGCGCAAAAACGGGTTGAAATTTTCCCCGAAGAATTTATTTTCTCGCCTTTGCCGCCCGACATACCCCGCTTGACAGCAGGACAGTGGGAATAGCCGTGGCGCAAGACTCCTGCGCCTGCCGACCGCTATGGGTCGGGTTGGGGCGCCGCAACTTCGAACGGATAGGATTGATTCGAGACGGACATGATAGAAGTGAACAACCTCAGCCGGCGTTACGGCGAGTTCAATGCCGTGGATGCGGTCAACTTCAGCATCGCGAGCGGGGAAGTGGTCGGTCTGCTCGGCCACAACGGTGCTGGCAAGACCACCATCATGAAAATGCTGACGGGCTATCTACAACCGTCCGGCGGGACTATCAGCATCGATGGCATCAATGTCCTCGAACAGCCGGATGAGGCCCAGGCGCAGATGGGCTATCTCCCCGAAAATCTACCGATCTATCCCGAGCTCACGGTGATCGAATATCTGGCTCACGCGTGTGAGTTGCGCGGCATCGATCCTGCTCAGGCGGTACCACAGGCGATCGCGCGTACGACGTTGGAAAGCAAGGCGATGGACGCCATTCACACTTTATCCCGCGGCTTTAAGCAGCGGGTTGGCGTTGCCCAGGCGATCCTGCATGAACCGAAATTCCTGATCCTAGATGAGCCCTCCAACGGCCTCGATCCGAACCAGATTCAGCAGATGCGTCAACTTATCCTGGATCTTGCCCAGCACGCGACCGTGATCCTCTCCACCCACATCATGCAAGAGGTCAGCGCGGTGTGTGATCGTGTGCTGATCCTCTCCTCCGGCAGGGTGGTGATCGACGAACAGCTGGACGCTCTACAACAACGCACGTCCATTCTGCTGCGCACCGCTGCAACGGCTGAGGGCGTTCAGGAGCTTGTGGGAGATCTGGTCCCCGTCGCCGCCGTCGACGCGCTCGGGGATGGCGGTTATCGGGTACATGCGGACGGCGACCTGGAAGCCGCCGGAGCCGCGGTGGTGGCGGCGATGATCGCGGCTGGCAATGACGTGTATGAGATGCGCCACGAAAGTCGCGATCTGGAACAGATCTTCGGCGAGGTCAGCGCCACGGAGGTTGGCCATGCAGCTTGATCTGATTCTGAAAATTGCCCGCAAGGAATTGACCCTGTTCTTTGCGTCACCCGTCGGATATCTGTTTCTCGGCGTCTACCTGTTGGCCACCCTGTTTATTTTCTACTGGTGGGAACAGTTCTTCGCGCGCAACATCGCAGACGTTCGTCCGATGTTCGAATGGCTGCCCGTGTTGCTCATATTTTTGAGCGCTGCGCTTACCATGCGGATGTGGAGCGAGGAGCGCCGTACGGGCACGCTGGAGTTTGTCGCAACCATGCCGGCGAGCACATGGGATTTTGTACTCGGCAAGTTCCTGGCCTGTTGGGTGCTTCTGTTCGCCTCTTTGTTGCTCACGATCGCGCTGCCCATCACCGTCAGCATGATCGGCGATCTTGATTGGGGCCCGGTGCTGGCCGGCTACATCGCGGCCATGCTGCTCGGCGGTGCCTATATCGCGATCGGTCTGTTTGTGAGCGCCAGAACCGACAGCCAGATTGTCGCCCTGCTGGTGGCCTGTCTGATCTGTGGGATTTTCTACATGCTCGGCGCCAGCGCTATCCTCGATCTGGTCAGCGCACAGCTGCGGGACTTCCTGGCCACGATTGGCAGCGGCACCCGGTTCGAGTCGATCACACGTGGGGTGCTGGATCTGCGGGATCTCTATTTCTATCTGTCCGTACTGGTGGCCTTCCTGGTGCTGAACGTCTATGCCCTGGAGAGTGAACGCTGGGCCGCGGATGGCGATGCGGCGGTCCACAACGGTTGGCGACTTGGATCGGCGTTGTTGGTCGTCAACCTGCTGCTCGCCAACGTCTGGCTCGGCCAGGTGAACACGCTGCGCGTCGACATGACCCGGGACAACATCTATTCGGTATCCGACGCGACCCGCAGCACGCTTGCGCAGCTGCGTGAACCGCTGTTGCTGCGGGGTTATTTTTCCGCCAAGACCCACAATTATCTGGCACCGTTGGTGCCCCGATTGAAAGATCTGTTGCGCGAGTACGAAATCGCCGGTAGGGGCAACGTGCGGGTAGAGATTGTCGATCCCGTCCAGGACCCGGAACTTGAGAACGAGGCCAATACCAAGTACGCCATCCGCTCCTTTCCGTTCCAGGTGGAGGATCGCTATCAGGCGGCCGTGGTCAACTCTTACTTCGACATTCTCATAAGCTACGGCGATGAGTTTGAGGTGCTGAGTTTTCGCGATCTGATCGAGGTCAAGGTCGAGGGCGAAGGGAATATGGATGTGCAACTCAAGAACCCCGAGTTCGATATCACTCGAGCGATCAAGAAGGCGATCTATGGCTTTCAGGGCGGCGATTCTGTGTTTGCCAACATTACGGAGCCGGTGCAATTTGTCGGCTACATATCGTCGGACCCGCAGTTGCCGCAGCCGCTCATCGATCTGCGGCCTACCCTGGATTCGGTCCTGGAGACTCTGCGTGCCGAGGCGGGCGACAAGTTTGCAGTACAATTTGTTGATCCGAACG
>JBCCHL010000214.1:0-6292 GCA_039028775.1 Pseudomonadota bacterium
CAGGAAGAAGAACACCGCCATCAGGCCATCGTTGATCCATAACACCAGCGGTTTGCTGATGATCAGGGTCCCGACCTGGATCGCGACGGTGGTGTCCAACAGGGCCGCGTAGTAATTCTCAAGCGGCGAATTGGCAATGACCATCGCGATCAGAGCGGTGATCAGCAACAGGATGCCGCCAAACGACTCGAGGGCTAGGAACTCGCGCATGCTGGCGAGCAGCGGTGCAGCCGCAGATCGATTAGTCATCCCCCGTTGTACCACAGGATGGTGACAACTGTATCCCGTCGATGTGTGCAAACCCCACTGCGCCGCCTGTACCGCACGGGTCACCGGCGAAGGCCTTTACCCTCCCAACACTATTGTTCAGAATCATCGGCCAGTTTCACAGGAACGTGATGAATGACCGCCAGCGTGCGCCACGCCAGGGATGAGGACGTCTACGCTCTCACCAACATCTACAACCACTACGTGTTGGCCAGTCCGGCCACGTTTGACCTCGAACCGCGCACGGTGGTCGAACGCAGCGAGTGGCTCACCCAGTTCAGCCTCAATGGACATCATCAGCTGCTGGTGGCAGTAGACGATAACAGCGTCATCGGCTACGCCTGCAGTACCCGTTTTCGCACCAAAGCGGCGTACGACACGTCGGTTGAGACCTCGATCTACGTGCATCCCGACGCGGTCGCTCAGGGGCTCGGCAAGGTGTTGTACGGGGCGCTGTTCGAAGCGATCGGGGGTGTCGGCGTCCACCGGGCCTTCGCCGGCATCACCCTTCCCAATTCGGAGTCCGTAGCGCTCCACGAACGTCTAGGGTTCAAAGCGATCGGCGCCTTCCATGAAGTCGGATACAAGTTCGATCGCTATTGGGACGTGGCCTGGTACGAAAAATCCCTCTAGCGGCAACCACTCAGGGTTGGTACCAGATCGGCGAGGTATAAGCGCGTTCCTGAGTCACCGCACGCACCTCCGAATCCAGTTGGACCTCAAAATAGCGCGCATCGTAGGCCGGCCATCGCGGGGTGGGGATCTCCAGGACGCGAACATAATAGAACGCGCGTTCCGTCGCATCAAAATCCGGGTCTTCCCACATCCGCGTGAGCTGTGCGCTGCCAACGGTATTGCGGTAGTCCGCCTGTTCAACATTCACGGTGGAGGGCAGCGCCGCCACCGAACCATCCGGGCGTCTACGCGGTTGTTGCTGCGGCGCAGCCCCCAGGGCAACATCGTAAACCCGCTCATGCAATTGCCCGGCCGCATCGCGCCAGCCCTTGATCACTTGGACACGATCGAGGAAGGCGCCGGTGGGATCGCGCAGTGCTGCGAGCAACAGACGCACTGGGCGATCCCGGCCATCCCGGCGCAACGTGCCGCCCATGGGTACACCACCCGCATAGCCGACCTGCGCAATGTCCGGCGCGGCCGCGTCGCTCGGGTGAAAATCGAACCCCGCAAACATCCGCACCGTGATGCGCGGACCGGTGGTGGCATAGACCTCGCGCCGCTGCAGCGCGGCGAAAATTGCTTCGCGAGTGTTCGCTTCGGCCCAGACCGCGGCATAGCCGGCCGCGGCCGTCTCCCATTGCAGCGGCCGCTCCCAGGTCGGGACAAACTTTTCCATCGGCCGGGTCGCCCGGGGCGGCGTGTTAGGGTACTGCGCCCAGAAGTTGTTGTTGTCGGCAGAACTCATCGACGTATGGGTATCCGTCGATCCGATGATGCCGTACTGAAATGGGTTCATGCCGAAATGCGCGGCTAGATCGAGGCCCGCCTGCAGCGCGGGGCGCACGTACTCGCGGCGTTTCTGGGCGACAAACGCCGCATCATCGAACTCCGGTGCCCCACGGCTGCGACAACACGGGTGTCCGGCCGCGGCGGTGCGTTCGTAGCCTGCCCAACTGTGCCAGGTTTCGAAATCGGCAAACTCATCTGTTGGCGACAGTACCGGGTGCGCTTCGCTGTCCCCTTTCTGCTGCGTGATCTCTACCAGCGGTTCTAATTCGGAGCGCAGCGCCACCCACTCGTCATCCAGGGCGCTGCCGTCGTACTTGCGGGTGGCAAACATGTCCCCATTGCTCAGGTTCGGGTTATGGGGAATGGCGATGACCTGTCCGCCCGTGGTCCGTTTATAGGCGGCGAGCGCCGCCCAGAGGTCTTCGGGGTTACGGCTGTCATATGAGGAGAACGGAATGATGTTCGCCGTCTTGTCAGGACCATCGGCGTAAACCACCACCCGATGCAGATTCCCGAACACGCCGCTGCGCGACCCCGGCGAGGTCCATTCGTACCCGGCAAACGTGGTAAACACACCCGGCTCGTAAGCGGCCTCCGCTCGTTCCACCACACGTCGCCATACGGTCTGTGCGTAATTCCCGCCCAGAGGTTTGCGCGACGCCGCGCGAAATTCAAGCACCTTGGGGCGTGAGCCGGGCTCCGCCGCATAGGCGGCGTACGCCTCGCGCAGATCGTCCGCATTGCTGCTGCTCGGCATTTGCACGTCGTCGTTCTGCAGCTCTGCCAACACACCCAAGCCTTCGGCATGATCGGCTATGACGAGAAAATCCAACGGGCGGGAGATGCGGGCAGGCATGCCGTTCCAGGCGGTGATCGTCTCACCTCGCGCAAACGCATAGGCGACCTCAGGAGATGTGGTGTTCTGCCCGATGATGTTCGCATCGCCGGACGAATAACTTGTGTGTACGTGCGTATCACCCCAAAACACCCGCGTGGGGAAGTCCTGTTCGACGTACGGTGAATACGATTCCTGCGCGCCCGCAGCGATGGCCAGCGCCATGCTCAGCAACATACACGTGTGCCGCATAACCCTCCCCCAAGGATCTCTTGGCGGCATCATGACACGAGCGGTACGCAGCGCCAACGTCTTGTCCTGCACCACCAACCGGTATACGGTGCTGCTCGAGGGGAATTTAAGGAAGGGGATAGGATGAGCACACCGCTGCCCAGCCAGAACAGTGGCGCCGTCAGCAACGAGGCGGTCGCGGGATTCTGGCGCACACGCTATTCGGTCATCATGATGTGTTTTGCCGCCACATTCGTGTGCTACATCGACCGCGTCAACATATCGGTGGCGATTATCCCGATGGCCGAAGAGCTGAACTGGGACCTCACCACCCAGGGGGCAATCCTATCCTCGTTCTACATCGGCTATCTTCTGATGCAGATCGGCGGTGGGCGTCTCGCCGACCGTTGGGGCGGCAAGCTGATCCTCGGCCTCGGCGTGCTGATCTGGTCGGCGTTCACCATCATCACGCCGGCCGCAGCTTTTATGGGCCTCACCGCCCTTTTTGTCGCGCGCATCGGTATGGGGCTCGGTGAGGCGGTCACCTTTCCTTCGGTATACAGCCTTGTCACCCGCTGGTTTCCAGCCGACGAAAAATCGAAGGCCATTGCGCTCAATGCCAGTGGCATCCCCATCGGCACCGTCTTCGCGCTGCTCGCCACCCCACCGATCGTGTTGTACCTCGGATGGGAGTGGGCGTTCTATCTGTTCGGCATGGTAGGCATCGTTTGGTACGCCGCCTGGCACTACTTCGTCACCACCACCCCCCAGGAGCACCCGCGCATCGACCCGGCCGAGCTGGCCTATCTGGAAGCCAACGCCCCCGCTTCCGGCACGGTCGAGGACGCGCCGTCGATCTTAAGCTTTCTCAAGAACAAACCCCTGTGGGCCATCATCGTCGCCCACTTCTGCAACAACTGGACGCTCTACGTCATTCTCAGCTGGCTCCCCAAGTACGTGAACGAGGGATTAGGCGTGTCGTTTGCGGCGGTAGGCCTGATCGCCATGCTGCCCCACGTGACCAGCTTTCTGTGCCTCAACGTCGCGGGCAATATCGCCGATCGCATGATCCGCAGCGGCATGGACGTCACCTTTGTGCGCAAGCTCATGCAGACCATCGCGTTTGGTGGCCTGGCCATCTGCCTGTTCCTAATCGGCGAGGTGGAATCGGTATGGGCGGCGATGGGCATTCTGTGTCTGGGGAAAGTGTTCTCCGCCGCCGGGATCGGTGGACACTCCGTCAATCACATGGATATCGGTCCCCGCCATGCCGGTACCCTGATGGGCATCACCAATACCGCCGGCACCATACCCGGCATTGTCGGCGTGTATGTGAGCGGCATGATCCTCGACATGACCGGATCATGGGCACTGGTGTTCCAGGTCACCGCCGGGGTGACCCTGTTCGGCATGATCTTTTATCTGCTCTTCGCCTCCGGCGAAAAACAATTCGACTGAGACGTCGATCGATTACCCAGGGAGCAATGACCATGAGTGGACCCAACCAACTCGCCTCCGACCTTCTGGCCGTGATGCCGCCGGGCATCGGCGACCTCACCTTCGCAAGTCCCGAATGGGTGGATGCCGCCCGGGAAGTTCTGCAACGTGCGGTCGAACACCACGCTTCAGGTCTGGATGCCCTGGATACGTTTACGCTGTGCGAGGTCGCGCACAATCCGCCGGCTTACCTGAAGTGCGGCAATAAGCTGGCCTGGCATGCCCGCTTCGAAGGGGCGACGGTCACGGTGGCAAGCGGGGAACTCGCGGCCGCGGACTGTGACTTCAAAATGCAGGGCGATCACGCGGTCATCAGCAATGTCGGTCGCATTCTCTACCAGGGTTCCGACCCCGCGCTGGTCGCGAGCGCCCAGCAGCGCCTGCACAAGCTGTCGCGCTGGGACATCCAAGGGGGTTTGCCCGAGCATGCCGTACTCGGCGGCGTACTGGCCACCCTGCACGATGAAATGGCCCACCGCACCATGCCGCGGTTTGTGTTCATGACACCGGAATGGGTCTCCACGGCACGATACTTGCTAACCAGCCGCGCCAACTCAGAGAAATACGCTGCGGATCTGCGCGATGTGGTCTATACGTTTGCCGAGGAGTTTACCCACACGCCGGCGTATGCATTCCCCGACGGCGAGCACGGCGGCTTCTGGGTGCACTGCGATCACGGCCGTATCACCGTCGGCGCGGGGCCGATGCCGGAACACTACGCGCCTGCCGATATGTACACGTTGGGGGAGTACACCCCGATCGTGCCGGTCGGGAGAACGGTCAATGCATCCATGAACCAGGTCGACCTCGACGAACAAGAAGCCTATCGCAAGCGCGCCTTTGCGTTCGACAAGGAGGCGGGCAAAGCGCCGGTCGAACAAAGCTCACCTTCCGGTCGCGGCGAGATGCCCAAGGCGTTGGCGCGCGTGTTTGCCCCCTTGCACGATGAGTTGTCGAAACGCACAGCCGGTGAATTACCGGCGGACTTCGATGACACGATCCGGTCGGCTTGGGCGGCGCCTGTGAGTTTTGACCGCCCCGAAGACTATGAGAGCTGGGTGCGTTACGACCGGGTGGACATCTACGGCAATCCTCGGACATGACACGTCTGCAAACGCAAGACGTCCGCGGGTGATGCCGCCCGTCATACGGCTGACAAACCCGTCATTTCCAGCATGCCGTGATAGAACGCGTCCCAGTTGGTCTGATCCGCGTCCGGCATGGCCGCTTCGAAATTGACGATCGGATTAGACGTACCCTACGGGTGAGGATAGTCTGACCCAAACACCAGCATGTGTGGGCCAACTTGTTCCCAGTGATGAAAACAAAACGTCGGCGACACCCACTGTTTCTCAAACCGAACAGTCCAGAGTGTGGGAACGCTCCGCAGGATCGAATGCGCCCAGACGTTTTCAGCCGCTTCTCTTGATGTCGAGCAGCGCGGTTACAAATTTCGCCACGGCGTGCGGTTCGGCCTGGCGCTTGGCGAAGAACTCGCGTCCGCGGCGTTGGACAAAAAGTAAGCCAACTCGATCGGATGGCTGTCCGCATCGATTATGCGGCGTGCCCCGGCGTAGGTGGTCGCCCCCATGGCGCTTCGTATCAGCCCGAATTACTACCGGTGGGACTGGTCACCTCATCCATCAAGCGTTGGGACTGGCGGGTTTGCTCCAACCACTGGCTCTTCTTCATGCAGATCTTCTTCTTGAAGTGTGAGCCGGTGACTTTCTGCCGTTTGCAAATCACCGGGTCGGCGCCGGCGACCTCGGCCTTGGCTTTATCGTTCTTGTCCCCCGCAAATACCCCTTGGGCGGAGAGCAACAGCACGGCGCTGCATAGATACATAGCTGAGTTGCGAATCTTCATAACTTGGTCCTCGATCATCTACGTTGAGTTTTGTGTTGAGACTTTCCTCGTCGGTCTTCGGGGGGAAGAACTCGAAGCTAAAGACCGGGTGGTCCCCACCGTGCATTTCCTCGATTCTCACGCTTCCTC
>JBCCHL010000215.1:0-6209 GCA_039028775.1 Pseudomonadota bacterium
ACCATCTCTTCGGTGCCGATCAGGTTGGCCATCAGCACCATTTCCTCGGGGACCCGCGCGACTGCCTCTTCGCGTTTGCCGTCGACCCACAGACCCTGGACCGCTTTGGCGTCGTCTTCGTAACCCGCCCGGCAGAACGCGTCGTTGTAGAAGTTGGTCTTGGCCGAGCCCATGGCGCCGAGGGTGAAGGCAAGCCCGGGACGACACTTGGCGATCAGACGCTCCACATCGTCGCCGATCTCAAAATATCCACCGGCCTGTATGTCGAGGTCCGCCAGTCCGCGACCGGCCTTGCGCGCGCCCGCCTGGATATCGTCCAGGAATACATTGGCGTGTTCGGGTAGGTAACAGGTGCCGAGCCAACCGTCGGCGAGCTCCCCGGTCATCTGCAACGACTTCGGCCCCAGCGTGGCGAGGTAGATCGGCAACTGTGGACGCGGTGGCTGAGACAGGCGGATGGCTTTGCCTTCGCCGCCAGGACGCGGCAGCAGGTAGTGCTCGCCGTCATAGGCGAGTTTCTCCCCGGCCAGCCCGAGGCGCAAAATCTCCACCACTTCGCGCAGGCGGGAGAGGGGTTTGGCAAACTTAGCGCCGTGCAAACCTTCGACCACCTGAGGTCCACTCACACCCAACCCGAGGATAAAGCGGCCTTTGGAGACGGTGTCCAGGCTTTGGGCGGTCATCGCCATCATCGACGGCACCCGAGAGCTGATCTGCATGATCCCGGTACCGAGGTTGATGTTCTCGGTCTGCCCAGCGAGGTAGGCGAGGGGTACCACGGCGTCCATTCCCCAGGCTTCAGCGGACCAGGCCTGGTCGACCCCCATTTTATCCGCCGCCTGGGTGTAGGCCACCAGGTCGTCCCAATCTTCGCCGTTGTAGTAGGCCGAACCGATGCTGATCGAAATTTTCATAGTGCACTCAAATTTTTTCCCTGGTTCAACATTCTTCAATTAAGGCTTGCGGATATCAAGTCTGGGGCGGCTGCCCGCAGACCTATTCGAGGGTGGCAAATTCCCCTAGAATCGGCAGTCCGCCCAGGATTGATGAGGGTAATCCGGGCACATCGGACGCATCGGGTGCAAAACAGTCTCGATCTGGAGCGTGATCCGGGAACGGTCCGCCGTTGCTATGGGACCGCCACAACAGGTAGGAAAAGGGTGGGTTTCGCGCGCGTTCGAACGGTGCGAAGGTACCGATGGGGAAGGGCCCGCAACAACAAAACCGCGCGCTCACAAAAATAATAGAAGTTGGATTGACCTATGAACATCATGATGTTGCTGGAGATGGCCAGCGCGGCGTTTCCGGAAAGACCCGCGTTTACCGATGGCTCGACCGGGAAGACGCTTACCTACGCTGAGCTGTTCGAAGCGGCACGCCACCGCGCAGGTTCGGTGCAGGCCAGCGGCGCGTCCCGGCTGGTGAAGCTCGACGTCAGCAACCTTGGCACGCCGCTGTGTCTGTTCAGCGCGGGTTGGGCCGGCGTACCCTACGTGCCACTCAATTATCGCCTCACCAACGAAGAGATCGAAGCGCTGCTCGCGCGGGTGCTACCGGCCTACCTGGTGACGGAAGACAAACGGGTCGATCCGCTCGGAGCGACGGATGAGGTGCAGGCCCAGGCCACGGCCGCCTTTGTCGAAGACGACAACCATCCGACACCCATCGAAGGCGAGTGGGGGATGGATCCAGAAGAGATCGCCGTGCTGCTGTTCACCAGCGGCACTACCGGCGTCCCGAAGGCCGCAGTCCTGCGCCACAAACACCTAGTTTCCTATATCCTCGGCTCGGTGGAGTTCGCCAGCGCAGAGGAAGGGGATGCGGCCCTTGTGTGTGTGCCGCCTTATCACATCGCAGGTATCGCCGCCTTGTTAAGCTCGGTGTATGCCGGTCGCCACGTGGTACAGCTGCCAAATTTCAGCGCGGAAGCCTGGATAGAGCTGGCGCGTAAGCATGCGGTCACGACGGCCTTTGTCGTGCCGACCATGCTCGCGCGCATCGTCGAAACGCTGGAGGGTGAAACGACGGCTGATATGCCCGCGCTCAAAAACCTCTCCTACGGTGGTGGCAAGATGCCGCTGTCGGTGATCGAAAAAGCCATGGCCCTGTTCCCGGGCACCAACTTTGCCAACGCCTATGGTCTCACGGAAACCAGTTCCACCATCGCCATCCTGGGACCGGATGATCACCGCGAAGCGGTGGCGAGCAGCGATGAAAAAGTGCGCCGCCGCTTGGTCTCGGTGGGTCAGGCGCTGCCGGGTATAGAGATCGAGATCCGCGACGACGAAGGCCGGGCGTTGGGTCCGAACGAGCGGGGTGAGATTTACGTGCGCGGCGAACAGGTGTCCGGCGAATATGAGGATCGCGGCTCCGTGGTTGATAACGATGGCTGGTTTCCCACCCGCGACGCCGGCTCCATCGACGAAGAAGGGTATCTGTTCCTCGAAGGGCGGGCTGATGATGTCATCGTGCGCGGTGGCGAGAACCTCTCGCCCGGCGAGATCGAGGACTGCTTGTTATTGCATCCCACAGTCAAAGATGCCGCGGTGGTTGGCATCCCCGACGAACAGTGGGGCGAGGGGGTTGCGGCTGCCGTCGTAGCGAAGGCGGACCAGAGCATTGTGATCGAAGATCTGCAGCAGTGGGTGAACGACCATATGCGCAGTTCCCGGGTACCGCAGCTGATCCAGGTCTGGGAAGAGTTGCCCTACAACGAAACCGGCAAGCTCTTGCGTCGCGTGGTCAAAGCCGAACTTTCCCGGACCGACTGAGAGATGGCACTGGCCGGGCCTGCGTGATGGATGGCCATGAGCCTTCTTATCCCGTTGATCTTGGGCAGCGCAGCGGACAATGTCTGGGCGCTGGATGCGGCTGAGATACCGGCGGCAAAGGCTGCGCAGAAAGACGGTAAGTTTGTCGCCGTACTAAAGCTACGCCGATATGTATCCGTATTCGATCCTTCGAGCCGTGTTGCCCTCGATGGCAGCTACCAACTGACGGTGCGGCCGTTGCAGTTTCCCGCACGCCACTATTCCACTCGAACTGGATGAGATCGGCAGCGTTGCCGGCCTGCTGCTGCGCAGGCTGGATGCATCTGACGTTCTCAACACCGATAGTCCCGACCTCGCGATTACCCCGGGCACCTGCCGCTTTCTGCGTTTCGGGACGTTTCTTGACAGGGAGTTGGGCAGCCAGACCGGTGATGATGCCCGGGACATCGACAGCACGGGTTTGTTCGATGCCGTTACCGGCGACCTGTTGTGGTTGATGTACTTTGATCGCCGCTGTCATGTGACGGGGGTGAAGAGGCGCTCGGACATGCCGTGCGCTATGACGTTATGGTCGAGCGCCCCGGTTTCAACTGGGTGCGGTTGGTCGAGCGGCGATCGTCAGGTTCTGACGTTTACGTCGCGCACCCAGCGCCAGCACCGGTTGTAATTTTTGACACGAAGACCCTAGACGACAGCGTCGATCAGGCCCCATGACAGGGCGGTGGCGGGGTCTACCCGCGCGCCGCTTAGCGCCATATAAGCACACCGGTGACGGCCGATCCGTCGGGTGATGCTGACCGTCCCGCCTGCGCCGGGAATCAACCCCATGCCCACTTCCGGAAGCTGAAAAAAAGTATCCTCACGCGCCGCGATGCGATCGGCAAAGGCCGGGATTTCGATACCGGCTCCGATGCAGGCGCCGTGCGCATGCACCACGGTTTGACAGTGCAGATCGGCGAGTAATCGGCCCGCGCTGCGTGTGGTCCGGCTCAGGTGTGCCGCCGCAGCATCGGTGAACGAACCGAATTCGCTGAGGTCTCCACCCGCACAGTAGGAGGGTCCGTCACCGCGCAACTCGACCCGTTCGATCTGGGGGTCGGCGTGGGCCATCTGCAAGGCCGCACACAGTGCGTCTTTCAAAGCGGTGTTGTACGCGTTGTGCACGGCAGGTCGGTGCAGCGTCAACTGCAGGTTATTGGCATCGCGCACGATGCGCAGCACCTCGGTCTCCTCGATGTCGGTCGGCGGGTAGTCCGACCGCGACAGCCAGGCGCGAAACCCTTCACTGTGTTGCAGTGTGGAGTAAGCCAGCGATTCGGCTAACAAGCCGTCCACCACATTTGCGGATGCGTTGTGGCGCAGCACCTGTACCAGGGTTGCGGCTGCCTGAGGTTGGGTTTCGACCGCATCGCAGATGGTCTTCAGTTCCTCCATGTCAGCGACCGCCAGGTCGATCCAGGGATGGCTCGCGTACTCGGCTGCCGGTCGGTAGCCAAGCACGGGTGCGGTCGGCAAGGTGACCATGTCCATCCCAGCGGGCATCGCATCGGTCATGTCGATAACGAGGCAGGCTTCCCCGCTTACAGCGCTGCGTTCCTCGGCTAACATAGGCTGCCTGATAACGTCTAAGTAGCTGTCCCAACTGAGCATCATGGTGAGGTATCCGAGTGCTGATTAAGAACGCCGAGGTGGCCGGCCGGTTGGTGGATATCGTGTGTCGCGATCATGAGATCGTGGATATTGGACCGAATATGGAACCGCCGCAATCGCCATCAGCCCCGATCATAGACGCGGCTGGATGTGCGGTCCTGCCCGGTCTGCACGATCACCACCTGCACTTCTTCGCTTTGGCCGCGTTGCGCGAATCCGTAGATTTGAAAGCAGCGGGTAACTCGGCGGCGATGGTCAAGCTGCTGCGGGAAGCCAAATCGAGCGAATGGTTGCGGGCGGTGCACTATAACGAAACCTTGCACGGAGAATTGCAAGCGCGACGCCTCGACGAGGTTCGCAGCGACGTGCCGGTTCGCGTGCAACACAGTTCGGGAAAGATGTGGGTGCTCAATTCTCGCGCCCTGGCACGCTTGGATGTGGCGACGAGCACCCATCCCGGGGTCGAACGTTATCTCGACGGACGACCCACCGGGCGTCTGTTTCGCATGGATGGTTGGCTGCGCGAGGCGATGGGGGAACAAGGCATGCGCCCGGGAATCATGCTCGGACGGGAATTGGCAAGTTACGGCATCACCGGCTTTACGGACTGTTCGTATACCAATACCCAGGCCGACCTGTTTCGCTTTCATCAGATCCTCCAGCAGGTCTACATGATGGGCGACGATGGATTGAACGCGGGCCATTTGAAGATCATGTTGGATGAGGATGCCCTGCCCGATCGCGATAATCTGATCGCCAGGATTGAGAGTGCGCGTCATAGGGGGCGTGGCGTGGCGTTTCACTGTGTGACCGAGGTTGAGTTGTTGTTTGCGCTCTCCGCGCTATCCACGGTGGGTTACAGTCCACATGATCGTATTGAACACGCTGCGCTGGCGAGTCCGGCGGCGGTGGAACTGATGGCCGAGGCCGGCGTGAGTGTCGTGACTCAGCCCGGCTTTCTCGCGGATCGCGGGGAGCGCTATCGCCGAGAGGTGCATGGCGATCTGGCAGATCTCTATCGGTACGCGAGTCTATTGCACGCTGGCATCCCCACGGCGGCCAGTTCGGATGGACCCTACGGCCCGATAAGTCCTTGGACGGTTATGGCCGCCGCGGTCACGCGCGAAACCGATGAAGGGTTACCGCTCGGGGAAACCGAATGTGTTTCGCCCCAGGAGGCCTTGCGCGGTTACCTCGCGCCCAGCCAGGCTCCCGGCGGGAGCGCGCGTGAATTGCGTGCCGGTGGCGTGGCGGACTTTTGTATACTGGATCGAACCTGGCAAGCGGCCCTTGATAACCTCGGCGCAGTCACCGTCTTGCACACCGTCATCGGTGGCGAGTTGGTGCACACACGCAAGGCCATGACACAAGCTGCGCCATAACCAGAGCTGCGCCGTAACGAGAGCTTCGTCACCACCAGAGCTGCGCCAATGGAAGACATGATCCCTCAGGGCTTCGAGCCCCACTTTCGCAAGCCCAAGTTTACCGAGCCTTGGGACGGGGATATGCTAATGGGAATGGGCAGCCTAGCAACCGTTGCCTTGCAGCAGCCTGAGAACTTGTGCATCGTTGTGCTGGACAATGAACAGTTTGGCGAAACCGGCCATCAGGCAACCCATACGGGTGCCAAGACCGATCTAGCAGCCGTTGCCCGAGGTTGCGGCATCCTCAGCACGCAGATAATTACCGATGAAGACGAACTCCCCACACTGCGTGCGGCAATCCACAACCACGATGGTCCCCTCTTCGCGGTCCTCAAAATATCTGCCGCCGAGGTGCCGCGTGTGC
>JBCCHL010000216.1:0-6162 GCA_039028775.1 Pseudomonadota bacterium
CGGGGTCGGAGCGGTTTCCGGCTCACTCGCCGATTCGTCCGGATTCCCATCGACGGCCGGCGACTCAGCATCTTCAAGCTGATCGACATTCGATCTCAACCACCAGGGTGCCAAAGCTCACTCCTTCCAATCCCCGCGGAGCTATTCTCATCACAGTCTTCCATTCCAGCGCTCCGCGGAATGGAGTGTATAGCCCGTCTGCCGACGCTGTCTAACCCGTCTTCCTCCGCCCCGTTGAAGCCCCTTCTACCGGCGCTTTCCCGGCCAGTCCCAGATAAACGAGCTTACGCTCGAGTGTCAGTTCAAATCCCCACGAAAACGGTGTAACCACTTTCTCCATGCCGAGCTTTAGCGGCAGCATCAGAAAGAACAGCAGGTTGGTTTTTACTTCTCCCAACACCGAGCCCACCGTGGCTGCTTCAGTCAGCGGGATCGGCGCGGCCATGAAGGCCTCCAGAGCCCGGTTCAGGACGCCCGCGATATCGAGCTGCCAGTGCTCAGGGAAAGCAGCCAAGACCGGCGCTACCAGCGACAGGCCATAGACCGCCAGCGCGCCGGCCAGCGTGATCACCAGCGTTTTGTGGCGTGCGTAAAGGGACGCATCGCCAGCGGCGACGCGGTCACCGTCTTGGTGCGCCAGCGCGGACGTGACACGGTCCATGACCATCGCCATCAATGCGATCACCAGGCCCGCAACAAGGCTCTCGCCAAAGAGGGCTTTGCGGATCGCCAACAGCACTTCCCAGCCGATGTCGGCCGACCCGCCGATGATGGACGCGATGATGACCATCGAGAACGCGGCCATCGTGGTCTGATTGATACCGAGCAGAATCTGACGCAGCGCACTCGGTACGCGCACCAGCCAGAAGAGTTGTGCACTGGTGGCACCAGACATCAAACCCGATTCCACTACCTCTGGCGGCACGTTGCGCAAACCGAGCAGTGTATTGCGCACCATTGGCGGAAACGCGTAGAGCACGCTGGCGATCAGACCGACCACCGGTCCAAGTCCAAACAGCAGCAAGATGGGCAACAGGTATGCGAACGCAGGTACGGTCTGCAGCAAATCGAGCATACGCAGAATAAGTCGCTCGAAGCGCGGCTGCAGAAAACCCAGTGTGCCAAAAGCAAAGCCGACCATGATGGCGATTGGCACGGACATTGCTACCAGCGCGAGCGAATTCATCGACTCGGCCCACAGACCCACCGCCAGCATGTAACCAAGGGCCAGGCCGGCGAACAGCCCCAGCTTCCATCCAGCGGCGGCCCATGCGATCGCGACGACTATGAACACCGTGACTGACCAGGGCAGCCAGTTGAGAGTATCGCGTACGGCACGCATGGGCACATCCAGCGCGGCCGTAACGCCGCGGAAGAACCCACCAGCGGTCTCTACCAACCACGCCATCGCGGCATCCAGTGCTGGTGCGATCGGGATGGCCCAGTCGGCTGGAAATGCCATCATCCATGGCGCACCGTCACGTACGGAGAGCATCAGCAGAGTTGCCGCTATCAGCGCCAGCCAACTCCAGTGATGCCCAGTGATGGAACGGTCGGCTCGCCCGTGGAGGCCTGTTTGGGCGCCCTGACTCAAGCTCGCGGTCTCATTGCGCGCCTGACCGCGCGCCGCGCGCCAATGAGGCGATCACGCATTGCTGGGTAATCACGCCGAGCGGTTGGTCGTCTTCCATCACGCTGACCGCGTCAACTGAAGACAGCGATGGCAACAGGTCTTCGAGCGTGGTGCCGGCCGCGACGCGCGTCGCTGGCAGGGCTACACCCTCCACACCTGGCTGCATGATGTCGGCGGCGCGTAGAACGCGCGCTAGCGGGACGTCGGAAGTGAATTCAGCGACGTAGTCATCAACCGGGTTCAGCACCAGTTCTGCAGGCGTACCCATCTGCACGACAAGCCCGTCGCGCATGATCATCATACGGTCCGCGATCCGCAGAGCTTCCTGGAAATCGTGCGTGATGAAGACGATCGACTTCTTCAACGCCGACTGAATGCGCAGAAACTCATCCTGCATCTGGCGTCTTATCAGCGGGTCAAGCGCGGAGAACGGCTCATCGAGGAACCACATCTCCGGTTCCACGGCCAGCGATCGAGCAATGCCCACGCGCTGTTGTTGTCCGCCTGAGAGTTGGCGCGGAAAGCTGCCTTCCCGGCCCTCCAATCCAACCAGTTCGATGACGCGTGCGGCTCGCTCACGTTGTTCCGGTACGGACAGGCCTTGCAGCCGCAGTGGGAAAGCCACGTTTTCGACAACCGTCAGGTGCGGCATCAGGCCGAAGCTCTGAAAGACCATGCCCATCTTGTGGCGGCGGATCTCTATCAGCTCCTTGTTGGAGCGCTGTAGCAGGTCCTCACCATCCAACAGAACCTGACCGTAGCTCGGCTCCACCAGCCGTGACAGGCAGCGCACGACGGTTGATTTGCCCGAGCCGGACAAACCCATGATGACGAAGATCTCGCCGGCTCTGACATCGAAGCTGACGTCTACCGCCGCCGGAATCGCGCCATACTCGCGCATGCGGGTAGACAATTCGTGGGGATCGGCGTCGGCGACCTCGGTTTGGAATTGAGGTGCCGCGTCGCCGTTATAAACTTTCCAGACGTGCCGGCACGAGAGCTTCGTGTCGGCCGGTGCGTCGCTCATTGCTGGATCACGCGAAGTTCAACCGCCGTTGCGGCAGTGGCGGAGACGCGCCAACCGACGCAAAGGGCGGCGCGTGCGCACCGCCCTTTGCTGGTTGACCTGAAGGTAGTGCCGAGCGGATTACTTTTTCGCGGCCTTGGCGGCCGCAACCCATGGCGTCCAGGTCGCTTCGTTGTCGGCCACCCATGCAGCGATGACGTTTTCGACCTTGCCCTTTTTCTGATCGATGGCATGAATCAAGGTGTTCTGCGTCTGATTGTCGATCGTCAGCATCTGCACCAGCTTGAACGCACCAGGCCAGTCGGTAGAGAAGTTCTTGCTGACGATCTTCTTGATGTCAGCCTGCTTGAACCCGCAGGCGTTGCCTTTGGACTGGCCTTTCTCTTCGTGGCATTCCTGCCCGGCTGGCGTGGCATCCCAGGCAACCCAGTCCATTTCGTACTCTGCGAACACCCAGTGAGGCTGCCAGAACATCATCAGGAACGGTTTCTTGGCGCTCAGCGCGCTTTTCAGCTCCGCGATCATCGCCCCTTCGCTGCCGCCGGCGACCGGCTGTAACGGCATGCCGAGCAGTTCAACCAGATCTTTGGAACGCGTGCCCCAGTCCGCGGGGTAGGTGATGAGGCGTCCATTAGGGAACGACTCGGCGGTCGCAAACGCCTGCGCGCAGTCCCAGAGTGCTTTGTAGTCCGGGAGGCCCGGGCACTTCTCCTTCATATAGGGCGGGAAGATCCAACCCTCCTGCGGCTTCAGCCCGAGTGACCCGGCGACGATGATATCGCCGTTTGCAACCGACTTCGGGTAGATCTCACCAACATTGTTACCCCACGTTTCCGGCTGCACATGCAGGTCACCCTGTGCTATCGCAGCGAACTGCGGCACCGCGCCGGCCGTCACGTACTCAACGTTGTAGCCAGCTTTTTGCAGGAGTTGACCGGTCATATGCGCGGAAACATGCTGCCCAGTCCATTCATTAACGGAGATCTTGATCGGCTTGTCCGAATCAGCCCAAACCGACATGCTTGTGGCTGCCGCGACCGCCGCCGCAAGCGCCATGGCTTTGAATTTCATAACTTCCTCCAACGTGAATCGTATCGACAGCTTCTTGTGTCCGTCGCCAACGCCATACATTAGCGCAACTCGGCCCTGAACATAACTTGCGCGGTCGAATCCGTCCGAAGCAGGCACAGCGAGCCATTTCACCCAGTAACCATGCCATTTCCACGTGACCAAAATCGCAGTGCAGGCCCGGCAGCCGGTCGCGTCCGGGCCTGCAGCAGTCGGCGCGATGGCTGATTCAGACACCTTCGATTTCATAATCGTCGGGGCCGGCTCGGCCGGTTGCGTGCTCGCCAATGAACTGTCCGCAAATGGCCGGCATTCGGTACTGGTGGTGGAGGCGGGCCCGATGGACCGCAACCTGCTGATCCACATACCGGCCGGCGTGTACAAGGTTTACGCCGACCCGGACATCAACTGGAACTACTACTCGGAAGCTGAACCGGAGCTTGACGGGCGCCGGATATACACACCCAGGGGCCGGGTCGTGGGTGGCTCGTCGTCAATCAACTCGATGGTCTATATGCGGGGTCATCCGCTTGATTACGACCAATGGGCCACCCGCTTCGGGCTGTCGCAGTGGACCTATGCGCAATGCCTGCCTTATTTCAAGGCTGGAGAATCCAGCGATCGTGGTGCTGACGAATGGCGCGGTGAAAGCGGGCGACTGGGGGTCTCCCGCGGGAGTCTCTCGAATCCCTTGTACGACGCGTTTGTGCGGGCCGGCGAACAAGCGGGTCACGGCCTTTCCGAAGACTTGAACGGATTTCAACCCGAAGGCGTGGCGCGGTTGGACGCAACCAAAAAGCACGGTCGCCGGTGCAGTGCCGCCGTCGCTCACCTGCGCCCGGCACTGTCACGTTCCAACCTCACTCTGATTACGGATGCGATGGTGGAACGCGTCTTACTCGACGGGGTGCGGGCAACCGGCATCGCGTACACGGTACGCGGCCAACGCGTGCAAGCGCGTGCGACCAGGGAAGTGATCCTGGCCGGCGGTGCGATCAACACGCCGCAACTGCTGATGGTCTCCGGGGTTGGACCGGCTGACCATCTGCGTGACCACGGCATTCCGGTGGCGCTGGACCATCCTGGCGTCGGAGAGAACCTGCAGGACCATGCCACGGTGCACATTCAATACGCCTGCAAAGCACCGGTCAGCATCCATCGGGTTGCCGAGCCGTTGCACAAGTTGGCCGCTGGTGTCCGTTGGAGCTTGAACCGCACCGGTATTGCCGCGTCCAGCATCTGGGAGGCTGGTGGGCTGATACGCGGCAATGACAATGTCGACTATCCGAATCTGCAGTTTCATTTCGCGCCGGTTGGCGTCAGTTATCACGACTACAACATGCGGTTGGAGCAGGCATTTACTGTCAGCATCGACCAGTTGCGCCCGAGGTCCAGTGGCACGGTTCGGCTGCGCTCGGCCGACCCGGGCACCAAGCCAGCGTTAAAGTTCAACTATCTGGCAACGGAACATGATCGCCGCGAGATGCTGGAAGGTGTGCGTGCGGCACGCGAACTGGTCAGTCAGCCCGCCTTCGATACCTACCGGGGCGAGCTGGCCGACCACCTGCGTGATGCGCGGACCGACCGGGAGGTAATGAGCGCCATCCGCGGGATGACGCAAACCGACTACCATCCTTGCGGTACCTGCCGTATGGGCAGCGACCACATGGCCGTGGTGGATGGCGAATTGCGCGTACGGGGCGCGGAAGGCCTGCGCGTGGTCGACGCGTCCGTGATGCCCCAGGTGTTGAGCGCCAATCTGAACGCGCCAACCCAGATGATCGCGGCGCGTGCGGCCGATTTCATACTGGGTCGACCTCAGCTCGCCCCGCTGCAGGCGAGATTTCACTTTTCCAGGTAGCCAGGGTCTATCGCAAGCCGTCGCTTGCCTCTCTACCACGCTGAACCAGAGCTACCGGGCAGCGGGCCTTCTGACCAGAACCGTGGCGTGATGAGTGACATGTCGGCAATCTGGCGCAGCACCCGGTCGTCGCTTTCTAGTGCCACCGCCTCCAGTAGCAGCAGTAGATGGCCAGCTTCGGTTTCCTCCCAGAACCACTGTCCCGTCAGTTCAAGATCATCGACCTGATCTCGATGGGTACGCGCCTCCGTGTAGAAGGCCTGCAGGTCTTCGACGACAAGTTTCAACAGCGGGATTGGTGGGACACCAGCGCGCGGGCTGGGCGGTTTTTCGCCGCTCACGAACGCGGCGATGTAGGGCACCAGCTCATCTGTCGCCAGATCGCTTGCGCCTACGGTCGTCCTGCCACGTGAATGAACGGCAGCGTCGTAAGCAGGGCGTAACTGCTCCAGTTCGGCGCTCACTGTTTCTACGAGCGTTGTCACGTCACCAACGTCGGCACTGGTCAGAACCAGCTCGACGGCGTGGCGATGCACTTCGTGCCCAATGCCAGCTTCCATTTCCCTCGCGACG
>JBCCHL010000217.1:0-6119 GCA_039028775.1 Pseudomonadota bacterium
CCCGGCCGCAGGATCTTGTGCGCCTGCGTGCGGATGTGCGCGCCGGCTACGCACGGCTACGGCAAGTCGCGGCAGAAGTCGGTATCCGCTTTGCGGAACGCCTTCCCACGTTGCAAGTGACCGCCAGCTGGACGTCGCTGACCGAGAAAGCGTTGAGCAGCGAATGGTTGGGGCATGGGCTGAATCTGGCGGCACCACTGTTCGAAGGCGGGCGTTTGCGAGGCTTTGAGCAACGCGCTCGACATGCGCTGGAGGCAGAGCGCCAGCGGTATCTGGAACTGTGGTTGACCGCGCTCCAGGAAGTCACGGTGCTGACAAAACAATTCCAACAACAACGACGCGTTCTGACCACACTGCAGGAGCGCCGCAGTTTTGCCCAGCAGGCGCTCCAGGCTGCGCGCAACCGCTACACGCTGGGTGACCAGAACTATCTCGCGGTGCTCACGGCCCTGCGCGGGGTGCAGGAAGCAGATCGACAATTGGTGGTGGAACAGCGCGAACTCATGCGGTTGTGGATCGAGGCGCTAGAGGCCACCGGCCAGTGGATGTGTGAGGACGCCGCGCAATGCCAACATTTCTGGGCCTTATGAAGCTCTCCACGGAACCGTCAAATGCAGCCTAGGCAAGCGCCGGGATAACACTGAGTTGGGGCTGCTGAAAACTGGCGATCGGACTATGTGACCGGTTTAGACCATGTGAGGTTGGTGGGTCGTCTGGGATTCGAACCCAGGACCAACGGGTTAAAAGCCCGGTGCTCTACCAGCTGAGCTAACGACCCAAGGCGAAAGTTGCACCCGGAAATTCGGGTGCGGATCATCGCGAGGCGCGCATTGTAGTGGCGGATGCCAGCCCTTACAAGGGGGCAAATCACAATCCAAATTCGCCCGCTTCAGGGGTTCACATAGCGCGTCGGATCGTCTATTCCCGCATCCACGAAACCCGCTCGACGCAGGTAGCAACTGTCGCAGTGACCACAGGCGAGACCACCATCCGTAGCCTGATAGCACGATACGGTCTGACCGTAGTCCACACCCAAATCGACGCCACGCTGCACAATCTCCGCCTTGGTCAGGTCGATCAGCGGGGTGTGGATCTTGATCTCCTGGCCTTCCACGCCGACGCGGGTTGCGAGGTTGGCGGTGTGCGCAAACGCATCGATGAACTCGGGTCGGCAGTCCGGATAGCCCGAATAGTCGACGGCGTTGACGCCGATGAAAATGTCGTGCGCCTGCAGCACTTCCGCCCAGGCCAACGCGAGGGATAAGAACACGGTATTACGCGCAGGAACGTAGGTGACCGGAATGTCGGTTTCGCTGGACGACGCATCAAAGTCGGGTACATCGATCGCGTCGTCGGTGAGTGCAGAGCCGCCAAACTGACGCAAGTTGATATCGAGCACGCGGTGATCCCGAGCGCCGTGGGCTCGGGCGACCGCCTGGGCCGCGCGCAGCTCGGCCATATGCCGCTGCCCGTAGTCGAAGGACAGGGCGTAACAGGCAAATTCCTGTGCCGCTATCGCCAGCACCGTGGCGGAATCGAGACCGCCGGAGACCAGAACCACCGCATTTTTCATCGTCTGCTGCCTAGGTGAGTGGACGTTGAACGCAGCCGGTCAGCGCCCGGGTACATCGCCCCAAAGGAGTTTGTGGAGTTGGACCTGCATGCGCACCGGCAGGCGATCCGCCACGATCCAGTCGGCGAGATCGGTGGGCGAGAGCTGACCCTGACTGGGTGAGAACAGCACATCGTCGACCTTGTCGTAGAGCCCTCGGCTGTCGCACTGTAAACGCGCCCAGTCATAGTCGGCGCGACTGCACAGTACAAATTTGACCTGATCTGTGGCAACTAGATGCGCCACGTTATCCCACAGATTGCGCTCCACCTCACCAGAACCCGGAGTCTTGAAGTCGACCACCTTGACCACCCGCGCATCCACCTTGGATACATCGAGGGCACCGCTGGTTTCCAATGAGACCCACTTGCCGGCATCACATAGACCGCGCAACAGCTCGTGCACACCTGGTTGCGCAAGGGGTTCTCCACCGGTCACGGTGACATACGCGACCTCGAAATCGCACACCTGTTGCACCAAGTCCTCGATGCTACGGCGTTCACCACCCTGGAATGCATACTCGCTGTCGCAGTAGCGACAACGCAGGGGACATCCGGTCAGGCGGACAAACACCGTGGGTCGCCCCACGGTGTTGGCTTCGCCCTGCAGCGACAGGAATACCTCCGTGATTCGCAATGATGCGCTCATAGGGGATCAGTATAGGTGCTTGGGTTAGAGGGCTTCGGCGTATTTGGCCGCTTTGCTGGCCGCCGAACTGCCCGGGTGCTCAAGCTGAACGCGCTGCAGATAATCGCGGGCGGTTTCGACCTCACCCAGCGTACTGTAGACCACACCCAACTTATAGAGCGAGTCGCCAGCCTTCTGATGATCGGGATACAGATTGATGACCTGCATGAAAGACTGGCGGGCCAATTCTACATCGCCGGTGTGCAACAGGTGCAACTCTCCCAGCCAGTAAAAGGCGGGCGCGGTGAACTGACCATTGGGATATTGCTCGATCACGCCCTGAAAGGCGGTCATCGAGGCATCGTACTGTTTGGCCTGCATGGCACCGAACGCCTGCTGGTAGGCCTCACGCTCAGACCCGGCAGCCTCGACATCAGCCGCGATCGGCACTGGTGCTTGCTCCGGCGCGGTGGCTGCGTCACCACCTGTGCCAGGGGGTGCGCTGCCTAAGCCCGCGATGCGGCGGTCCAGATCACGATACTGTGTAGCCGAATTTTGCTCCAGACGTTTGATCTGGTACTGCTGTTCTTCGACCAAACCGCGCAACGCCTGCAATTCCTCCTGCAACACCTGTAGTTGATAGAACAACTGTGCGTTGGTGGACATGCCGGCGCGCTGCCCGCTCACGGCGGGGGCCGGCTCTTCTTCGATGACAGCCGTGGGTTCGATGGTGGGGGGTATGCCCAGGCTACGCCGCTGCGGCTCAGCCCGCCGCGGTGGCACCACCACCGGCGCGGACTGATTGTTCGGCGCGGCCTCTTCGACGGACTCTTCCACCGGTACCGCAGCATTTGCGCATGCGACCTGTGCCAGGACCACGGCGCCTGCACAAGCCTTAAGCCATAGAGATCTGCTCATATCTCGAGCCTGATTCCTTTAGCGGTAGGACATGACTCCACGACGGTTGCGTGACCATGCAGATTCGTCATGCCCAGGATCCGCCGGTTGCTCTTCGCCGTAGCTGACGGTTTCGATTTGTCGCGAGGAGACGCCTGCGGAGAGCAGGAACGAGCGGATCGTGTCCGCGCGCGCCTCACCCAGCGCCAGGTTGTACTCGCGGGTGCCGCGTTCGTCACAATGACCTTCGATCACCACGCTGCGATCGGGGTTGCGACGCAGGATTTGGGCGTGGACTTCCAGGGAACCCAGATCACCGGGACGCAGCGCCGACTTGTCGTAGTCGAAGTAGTAGGTGCGGCTCAGTGGATTCCCGTTGGCATCCAACGGATTGCCGGAACTGTCAAAATCAGATTTCTCCTCAACGGTTTCCGTGATCGGTGCCGTATCGGTCGTGTCCGCCGGCGGTGCCTGCTCAGCGGCAGGTTCGGTGTCCGTTGCCGTTGAGGAACAGCCAGCGAGGACCAGCGCGGCCAGTAACAGGCCGAGCGTGTTGAGGTTTCGAAATTTCAGCATTTAAGTCTCCTTGGGGCTTTACGCAGCAAAACGTCAAACCGTGGTTCCCGTGGTGGGAGTTGTTCTTGTTGACGTGTTTTTCTCGATTGTTGTCGAATCGTTCTCGGTTGTTTTAGGTCTTCTATTACCGTCGTTCTTATTGTTTTGTTTTTGTCGTTTCGTTTTTGTTGTCGACGTCACGCTTGTGATTGCATCGCAAGCTTACACATCAGAACCGGGCAAGCTGTCCTGCTTTACCAAGCGTGGCGTACGGCCCGTTGTTGTCCTCGCCAATACCAACTCACATTCGTTCGCGATTCGATCCTTTAGTTCTCTTAGAACTCTTAAATCTTCAGATCTTTTCAATCTTCAGATCTTTTCAATCTTTAGATCTTTCCAATCTTTAGATCCCATCGCTCACGCGAAGGCCAAGCCTTCGATCCACGGCTATCAACCCTTCCCGGGTCGATCTATCACCACCTTCCCGGTTGTGACAATTGGTAGCACGCTTGAATACTGCGCACATGCCACACAAATTTAGGCGCGCGTATTATCCGCGACTTTACACCCTGTATGGAACTTTCTTTATATGAAACTTTCTTTACTGTCGCAACGCTGGAATTCCTAAATATTCCACAATCCGGTGCAAGTAGCGCCACACACCGGAAAATTAATCCAAACACGGCGACCAGGCCGGCTCTCTGACATCCCCCGAAGATGAGGGGAGCCGGTACTTCACGCTTCCATCGATGGAAACCACCGCGAGTATACCTCGCCCACGGTCCTGGGTCGCGTAGATCAGCATGGTGCCATTGGGCGCCAGGGAAGGCGATTCGTCCAGGGCGGTCGCGGTTAAGATGGTCGGCGGCTGATCCCGCTCCAGGTCCTGCCAGGCGATGTGAAAAATGCCGTTACGCCGATGGACGTAGACCAGATTGCTGCCGTTCGGCAGCATGCGGGCTCGGGCGTTGTAGGTGCCTTCGAAGGTCAGGCGCTCGGTGAAGTTGGTCGCCAACTCCATCTGGTAGATCTGCGGCTGACCGGACTTATTGGACGTATAGATGAGATGGCGCCCATCCGGATGCCAACTCGGTTCCGTATCGATCACATGATTGCGGGTGATCTGCCGCAGGCGTCGCGCTTCGATGTCCATAACGTAAATTTCGGGATCGCCGTCCTTGGACAACACCATCGCCAGTTGACTGCCGTCCGGCGAAAACACCGGCGAGCCATTGATGCCGCGAAAATTGGTGATGCGCTCGCGGTACGGGCCGTCAAGATCCTGCAGCACGATGGTCGGCCTTCCAGTTTCAAATGTGACATACGCGATCCGCGTGCCATCCGGTGCCCAGCTGGCGGACAGGATCGGCTCCGCAGAGTTCAACAGCGTGCGCGAGCGCTCGCCATCGGAGTCCGCCACTTCCAGCCGATAGCTCGCCCGGGGCGAGCCGGCGTTCTGCGCCAGCACATACATGATCTTGGTTGAGAACGCGCCGCGGATGCCGGTGATTTGTTCGTAGACCACGTCTGAGATCTTGTGTGCGACATCGCGCCACTGGCTGACATCGGTATTGTAGGTGCGCGACTCCATCAACCGTTCGCCGATCACATCGAACAGGTCGAATGTCACGTCGAGGCGTCCGTCGAGACGCTGTTCGACCCGCCCGATCACCAGATAGGCGGACTTCAGAATGCGCCAATCGCGAAAAAACACCTGCTCGCGCGTGCCCGGTTGGGACAACATATTCTCGCTCGCCAGGGGATCAAACTGCCCGCTGCGCACGAGGTCGAAGCTGACAATGTCGGAGATATTGGCATCTACTCGCAGATCCTGCGGCAGTTTGAACGGTACTATCGCGACACGGATCGGCTGATCGGTGCCGCTGTCGATGATGATCGTGTCCAGCGAACTCGCGTGCACCGTACCGCTGCTGACAAGCCCCGCCACCAACGCAAGAAACGCCAAAAGGTAAGGTCGCAACATCAACTTAAACTCCTCGCAAAGCCGCAAGCGCTGGTCCTAGCGCAACAGATCTTCCGGCTGAAATAGAAAATAAAAACGCCGGAAATAGGTTTCAAAAATATGATTCTCCGCGGGCACCTCGAAGCGTCCCGCACGCCGCACGGCCTGCTCGGCAGAACGGTCGAACGCCGGGTTACCGGAAGTATCGACGATGGTCACCGACACCACCTCACCGGTGGGGATGAGCTCTACCTGCAACCGCGCGGACATGCCGTTACGGGCGCTGGGCGGTCGCGACCAGTTCTGTCGCACCAGGTTGTAAATACCCGCGCGATAGGGTTTAGATCGCGCTCAATCATCATGCGTTCAGCCAGAACAGGCATCCCTCGCATCCCCAACTGCGTCGACATTTTCCCTTCATGCATCTGACCGGCACCTACAATGGACTTTTCCAGGGGCTGGTTC
>JBCCHL010000218.1:0-6117 GCA_039028775.1 Pseudomonadota bacterium
ACTCACGGGCCTGTCTGAACAACTAAGGCTGCTCAACGGTGTATACAGTGGATGCCCGCAGTGAGCCGTGCTTGCTCAAGCACCTTGGGAGGTCAGACTGCCGCATCACGCGTGTTTACGCCCATGATCGCCAGCAGGCTGGCCTCCCCAAGATCAAGTGCTCGATCATGAGCAAGGAAATCGCCTGACTCGCAGACCGGCCCGACGAGGTGCCAACGCGGGGTTTCCAGGGTGGGGTGCGGGTTCTCCTGCACCGGCAGCACGTTGTGCCAAGCTTGATACAAGGCTGGACGGATGAGGTCGTTCATGGCGGCATCCACCACCGCAAAATTGGGCGCCTCAGCGCTGGTGGCCGGTTTCAGGTACTCGACTCGCGTCAGCAGGATGCCCGCGTTGGCCACCAGGGAGCGCCCCGGCTCGAGATAAACAGTCAGATCGCGTGCGTGCAGCATCTGGGCGATACCGGCGCCATAGGCGGCCATGTCGAACGGTTGTTCGTTGTTAGCATCGTAGACCACGCCCATGCCGCCACCCAGATCGATATGCTGCAACTCGATGCCGTCACGTTGCAGCGTGTCCACCAGTTCGAGAATGCTCTGCAGCGCGTCCAGGAGCGGTGCGGGGGAGGAGATCTGGGAGCCGATGTGGCAGTCAATACCCACAACGTCGAGAAACGCATGCTGCTCGGCGAACGCGTATAACGCTGGGGCTTGCTCGATGGGGATGCCAAACTTGTTCTCGGCTAGGCCGGTGGATATATAGGGATGGGTCTGGGCATCCACGTTCGGGTTGACGCGCAGGGAAACCGGCGCCGGCGTCGCCAGCAGTTCGGCGCGGTTGGCCAGGCGTTCCAACTCCCCTCTGCTCTCGACATTGAAACAGCCGATGCCAACTTTCAGCGCATAGTCGAGCTCTGCAGTCGATTTGCCGACGCCGGAGAAGATCACGTCCCGAGCGTGACCACCGGCGCGCAGGACACGGGTCAACTCGCCTGCCGAGACGATATCGAAGCCGGTGCCCGCTTCGTGCATCAGCTGCAACAGGCGCAGGTTGGAGTTGGCCTTGACCGCGTAGTGCACTTTTACCGCCACGCCCGCCAGGGCATCTTGCATGTGCGCGAGGGCGCTGTGGATGGCAGCGCTCGAGTAGACGTAGGTAGGTGTGCCCAGACGCTCCGCCAGTTCGTGCAGACTGACCCCTTCCAGGTGGGCAATACCGTCTCGATACTGGATCGGGTGCACTATGGGATCTCCGCGTCGGCGGTGCGCGGTGCTGTGGCCGTCGCCTGCTCCGGCAGGGTTAGAGGACCCTTCTGGCCGCAGGTGGCCGCGCTGAGAGCGAGAACTAGGAGAATAAAAACACGCCGCATGACTGGGTCTTGGCTCGCTTGCCGGCTGAAAGCCCGCGAGTATAGCGATTTAGCGGCGATGTTCGAGGGAAAAGTGTTGCGCTCAGACGTTGCAGCGCGCTCGCACAAACGCCGGCAGACGCGTCGACGCGGCGTGCAACAGGGTCTCGTTTGCGAAGTCGAAATCAGCGGGGCTTGCGACGGTGGAACAGTATACGCCGGTGAGTGTTCTGGTGAGGATCACGGTCTGGTCGCCGATCTGGCAGGCCAGAGCGTTGCCGGTCACTTCCAGCGCGCCGCGACAGTCCTCGATCAGATGCTGGACGCGCCGCGCGATACGTTGCTGGATGAGATCTCTCGCGCACAACACCGTGACCGTTCCCTGCTGCTCTGCCAGGTGGGCGATCGCGGCCACCAGCGTTTGCTGGGTTGTCGGCCCCAGGTCGTGGTCGATAATGTCCACGATCCGCGCCAGACAACGCTGCTCGCGCCCGTAACTCAACGGGTCATCCTGCGCGCTCAGCAGGAATTCGCCTGACATCCGACCCCGGTGATCGACCAGGAGATCTGGATTCACCAGAACCACGCTCTGGTGGGCGTAGAATTCATTCATGACCCGTCGCAGGACCGCGTAGCAGGGACTCGATTCCTGAATCTTGTCGATTCCAACGCCGCGGCTCACAAGCCAGTGCACGAGATGACTGAAACTCTCGGCGCGATGGATGCATCGGTCTTCACGCACTTCCCAGGCGCCATCCTCGAAGGTGACCGTAGCGCGTCGCTGATAGCGCGTTGGTGCGATCGCATCCCATATGTGTTCAGGGCGTTGTTGCTCCTCTTGCATCTGTGCGGAGAGATCGCTAAACGCATCCTTTAGATCGGCGATCGCGTGCGCGGGGTATTGCTGCTGGGCACGATCGATAAGCTGTCGCACGAACAACAAGCCCTCGCGCATGACGCTGTGCAGGCGGTTCGATTCGGTGAGCAACTGTTGAATGGTCCAGTTTTCGGTATACCGCAGATGATCCAGTTGCCCTTCGTCTGCATAACCCCAGGCCTGTGCCAACCGCCACCACGGGTGTTGCCGCGACAGACGGGCGTTGCCGCGGCCAGACTTGATGAGCCAGGCGCGACGCAGGAACGATAGCCGGCTCTGGCCGCTGAAGTGCTCGTCCAGGCGCTCGGCCAGGAGCAGGTAGGGGTCGAGTTCTTCGTGGGCTCGGTCCTCGAGCACGTGGCGCTTGTAGGTCTCGGCCAGGGAGGGCGCCCCTGCAGCGTAGGTTTCCAGCAGGGCCAGCTTCAGCAGAGACTTGTAGGGCGTATCGAAGGCACGCCCAAGTTCCAGCAAGGCCGCCGCCAGCAGGTCGCGGGTGCTGAAGTCCGGGACCGGGCCAAAGTCGACCAGGCTCTTGCGATCGACCACCCGCTGCTCTACCACCTCGCGCACCAGACGGCGATGGGCATCGCTCGCTCCGATGGGCACCGCCCACCAGGCAGGTGCTCTTCCGGCGAGCCAGCAAGCACTACGGTAAAACTCATCCAGCAGCAAGGGTGAGTTTTCCACCCCGCTGCCCGCACGAAACTGCTGTGTGCTCACCGCAAACGCCTGAAGATCGACGCCGCGCTGTTTGGCCCATTGTTCCAGGCTGCGGAGTTTTTCCTGCATGAAATCGCAACGATTATTTGCCACCACGACCCACACATCGATATCGCTATCGCGGGTATGAGCTGCGGTGCCAGCACTGCCCATGTAGAAGATAGCCTCGATCTCCGTTTCATACACCGTCATCTGCGGGAGGCCGCCGACCAGGCTGGCGAGCACCTGGCGCGCAGCCGGGGTCGGTTTGAACTCAGGTATGCCCGAGGGTGCGCCGGGGCAGTATCCGGGCAGGCGTCGGTGGTTGTAATGCACGAGCAGAGGCAGTGCCAGCAAGAATTGGGCGTGGCTTCCCGCCAGGCGTTTCAGGGTCTGGGCATGACGATATTCGTGATGGGCTCTGAAACTCGCCAGGGCAGCATTGACGCGCGCGCGACCTAATGCGTCGGGTTCGAGTTGGATAACGCTGGCAACCATCTATCGAGTATAGGTAACTCTGGTCGGGGCACGGGCTTATTTGCCCTGGCGAGCACACGCAGGACGGCCGTGCAAGCGCTCGCCTGACAAGTATCAGCAGCGAGCGGGTCAGGCGGTATAAAGTGCCAGCCGGATAAGTGGACTAGAGGTTGTTGCGGGCCCGCTCGATGGCGGCCTGCACCTGTGCCGGGGCGGTGCCGCCGAGGTGATCCCGAGCGGCCACGGAGCCTTCCAGGGACAGCACCTGGTACACGTCTGGTCCGATAACATCGCCGTGTGCCCCGTTGAGTTCCTCGAGGCTCAGAGCCTCGAGTGGCGCACCCTTGGCGACGGCCAGCTGCACTGCTGCACCGACAATCTCGTGGGCGTCGCGAAACGCCACGCCATTGCGCACGAGATAGTCCGCCAGATCGGTTGCGGTGGTGTAACCCCGCGCGGCGGCCTCGCGCATCGCATCTGGGTTAGCGATGATGTTGGGGACCAGGCCGACCAGCGCGGTCAGGCAATCGCGCAGCGTATCGACCGCGTCGAACAACGGTTCCTTGTCTTCCTGATTGTCCTTGTTGTAAGCCAGGGGTTGGCTCTTCATCAGCGTCAGGAGCCCGATCAGATGTCCGTTGGTGCGCCCGGTCTTGCCGCGGATCAATTCGGGGACATCGGGATTCTTCTTCTGCGGCATGATGCTGGAGCCGGTGCAGAAACGATCCGGAAGTTCGACAAACGAAAATTGCTGCGACGCCCAGAGCACCAGCTCTTCGCACCAACGCGACATATGGGTCAACGTCAGCGCGGCGACGGCGCAGAACTCGATGGCAAAGTCGCGGTCGCTGACCGCGTCCAGAGAATTGTCACAGATGCGCTCGAATCCCAGTTTCGCGGCTACCAGCTCGCGATCCGGTCGATAGGGTGTACCGGCCAGTGCCGCCGCGCCCAGCGGCAGCGTGTTGACGCGCTTGCGACAATCCGCCAGGCGCTCGCGGTCGCGCTTGAGCATCTCAAACCAGGCGAGCAGGTGATGGCCGAAGGTGATCGGCTGCGCGGCTTGCAGATGGGTGAAGCCGGGCATGATCGTTGCCGTGTGGGCGGAAGCCAGGTCTAGCAGAGCCTCGAGCAGGTGCTGCTCCAACGCGTCGATCTCATCGATCGCGCTGCGCAGGTAGAGACGGATATCGGTCGCGACCTGGTCATTGCGCGAGCGCCCGGTGTGCAGTTTCTTTCCGGTATCGCCGATCAGTTCGATCAGGCGGGCCTCGATGTTCATATGCACATCTTCGAGCTGCACGTCCCAACCGAACGCACCCGTCTCAATCTCAGTTTTGATCTGTGCCAGGCCTGCGCATATGTCCCGCGCTTCTTCTTCGCTCAGCACGCCGATGTGTGCCAGCATCTGGGCATGAGCGGTCGAGCCTGCGATGTCCTGCGCATACAGGCGCTGATCGAAGTCCACCGAAGCGGTGAAGACTTCAACAAACTCATCGGTAGCTTCACTGAAACGGCCGCGCAGCAGCGCTTTTGTGGGTTGCTTCGGTGTACTATTGCTGGTCATGAGTTCAGGCCTGATGGGAACAATGCGCGAGTATAGCGGAATGTGGTTTTTGTGAGCGCGCCATCGGATCACTTTGTCATCCCGGAGCTGTGCAACACCACCGCCCTGACGCTGCTTGTCCTGTTTGCGCAACTGCTGGTGCTTGTGTTGCTGCTCGCCGGCGATGAGATCAGCTGGATTCGGTTTGGGCTGATGTCCTTGTTCGTGCAGTGGATAGCATTGTTGAGCGCCGGTCTGCTGTGCACGCTGCGTGGACAACTGATGCGCCTGGGTCTGGTCGCGGGTTCCTTGGCGGCGTTTGCGGTGGTGATGGCGATCACCGCGAGCCTCGGCTGTGCGGCGGAATTGATCATCGATCGTGGCCCCGGTGCCTGGCAACGCATCGGCGGGCAGTTGATCATCGCCGCGATCATCACCGGCCTGGTGCTGCGCTACTTCTACGTGCAGCAGCGCTTGCGCCTGCAGGAGCAGAGCGAACTGGAGTCGCGCATCCAGGCCCTGCAGTCGCGAATCCGGCCGCACTTTCTGTTCAACAGCATGAACATCATCGCCAGCCTGATCGCGGTGGACCCGGATACGGCCGAAAGTGTGGTCGAAGATCTGTCCGAGCTGTTCCGCGCTAGTCTCAACGAATCGGGCAATCAGGTCGCACTGGCCGACGAGTTGGACCTGTGCGAGCGCTACCTGCGGATCGAATCGCTGCGTCTGGGGGATCGCCTGGAACTCGATTGGCAGGTTGCCCACACTGACACGCCCGTCCGCATTCCGCTCCTGACTCTGCAGCCGTTGCTCGAAAACGCGATCTATCACGGGATCCAACCGTTGCCGGAGGGAGGCACCATCTCTCTGCTGGTGGCGTTTGAGGGGGATGAGGTGGACATCACCATCACCAATCCGATCCCGGCTGCGGAGTTGCGACGTGAGAGCGAGGGCAATCGCATGGCATTGAACAACATCCGCAGCCGCCTGTCGGTGTTGTACGGCCACCTTGCGAGCCTTGAGACCATCGCGGAAACAGAAACCTTTGTTACGCGGCTGAGATTCCCTAAAATACCGCCCCAGACGAGCGTGGCCTGATTTTCTCAGGTTTCGGGTCATTCTCGAACGCCAATCCACGCACGTGAGGTAGCCTTGCGCATTCTCCTGGTC
>JBCCHL010000219.1:0-6000 GCA_039028775.1 Pseudomonadota bacterium
CCTCCCTCCCCTTCCCACGGATATCCCTCATATATCCCAACCGGGTTTGAGTTCCCACAAGAACTCAAACCCGTTTTTTTTGCCCGACATTCAATCTGATATCTGCAACTTCCCCGCACACCCCGGTCGACCGTGCATCACACAGGCCCGTCAGAACCCCCACGCGCTAAAATCCGTGCGCACCGGCCACGTCCACGCCCGAGGACAGTCGCGCGAGCGCAGCGCACCAATTACCCACAACTAGCGAAAGTACATCTCACGAACTTTGGCTCGCCGCCGGGCAAGTGGTTACACTGCATCGTCGAGGAGGAGTTCCATGACCTACACACACCTGCAGATCACCCGCGATGGCCACGTTGCGACCATCCATATGAACCGCCCGGATAAAGCCAACGCGTTGCACTATGAGCATCTATACGAGTTGGAGCATGCTGCGCACAGCTTTCGTGATGATGCGGACACCCGAGTGGTGATCGTCGCGGGACACGGCAAACACTTCTCTTCCGGCGCTGATCTCACCGACCCAGGTACCGCCTATAAAGTGCCATTGGTCCAACGGCGGCGGCGCATGCGGATGGGTGAGCGGGCGATCGAAGCCCTGCTCGACATCGATCAGATCACCATCGCAGCATGGCAGGGTGCCGCCATGGGCGGCGGCGCCTGTGTGGCCACCGCCTGCGATTTTCGCATCGGTGCCGAGAACTGTTTTATGCAGTACCCGGAGATCGATATCGGCGTCAACCTCATGTGGAAAAGCCTGCCCCTGATCGTCAACTTGGTCGGTCCGGCCCGGGCCAAATACCTGGTCGCGGGCGGTCATCGGGTGCACGCCGAACAGTTGTATGCCTGGGGTATTCTGGACGAGCTCGTGAGCCTGGAAAATCTACCCGAAGCCGCGGCGAACATGGCAGCCCACTACGCGGGCAAACCCCCGATCGCAGCACAGATGATCAAGCGCTCGACCAACCAGATCGCCAACGCCCTCAACCACGCGATCATGCACATGGACACCGACCAGAACATGTTTGGTGCTACAACCGAAGATCGGGGGGTTGCCATCGATGCGTATCTGAACAAAGAAACCCCAACCTTCAGCGGCAACTGAACGGCTGGATCGATCCAGGCGTGCTCGATGCTCTAGCGTCGCAGGCGCGCCGCCCAGCGCATCAGCGCAGCACAACCTCCACCCCGTCGTCGCGCTCGAGGACCTCCGGCACCTGACCGAAGCGGCAACTCGCCCCGGTCACACAGCGGCCGGTGTGAACGTCAAAGCGATAGCCATGCCAGGGGCAGCTCACCTGCCCATGCGCATCGACCTCACCGGGCAGCGGGCCCAACTGATGTGGGCAGGCCTGAGGGTACGTTACCCAACGATCCTGGTGGCGTTGCAGAAAGTAGCCGCGCCCGTTCAGCTCAAAAGCCTGGGGCAGGCTGGCAAGATCCTGCGCGCTGAACACAATCGCCGCACCCTCGCGGACACTGTCCACCCGTCGATCGAGCTGGCGTTGACGTTCGCTCATCATGAAGACATCTTCATCATAGAGCTGCTCGTAAGAGGCTGCATACGCACGTCCGATCTTGGGCTTGGCCTCATCGGCGATGCCCGGCACAAAAAAGTAGATCACGATGTCCATCTCGTGGGGTGCGGTAACAAACACGTGGGTCCAGATCTCCGCACCCTCAAAGCGGCCTTCCAGCGTGCGCGTGATCCAGCGCCGAGCGCTGCGATCCAGGCTCAGCTCTATAACACTCGGCTCTCCGCCCGAGGTCTTGACCGCCGCACGCCACCCCCAGGCGCCCGCGTCGAGGCACTCGATCTCGCCGAAGCTCGACCCGTGCAGATACGGCAGATGCTCCCAATCCAGGGCGTTCTCATACATGCGATCCAGCGAGACCGGCAGCTTTCGCTTATAGGTACCGACATGGTCGATGCCCGAGCCGGGATACGGCGGGACGTATTCGTAACGCATAACTTGGTCCACAGATGCTTGCCCGGGATTATCGATCACCCGATGGGCGGTGGGAAGCGCCATTCGTCTCGCCCAATCGGGTGGCGATGATCGGCAAGGCCGGCAAATCCTGTCGGTGATTTATCCGACAACCATCGCAGGCGCGCGCTGTTAGGTTAGCTGCCTCACATAAATTATCCGCGGATCAAGATGAGGATCACCCTGATCATCGCCAGCGCAGCACTGCTCGGCTGCACTGCCAAAAGCCCCGAAGCTGGGTCCCAGTGGCGCTCGTTCTACCCCGTGGATCTGCCTTACGGCGTCGAAGGCACGCGGATCGTGCGTGACCAGGAAGGCTGGCGCGCTCAGACCCCGGACACCACCAAGCCCAGCCCCTGCGACCTCAAGACCCATATGCTGGTGATGTGGCAGGGACCGGCCAGCAGTGGATGCAATGCACCCCGCAGCGGCATCAGCCATGTACTTGCGCGCGGGGATCACCTGGAGGTGGGGGTATACAGCGAACTGGCCGGTGGCACGTGCCAAGCGTACTTCGAACCGCAGGCAGCCGCCTGTGTCGCCACTTCGACCTTACCGGTGCAATTTGTGGCCGCGCCGATACCCACGGTGCAGACGCTGAAAGCATTGTATGAGCCGTTCTGGTCGCCGCATACCCAACGCGGGTACGACAGCCCGCCATAGGCCATCCGCGCAGCCTCACCACGTGCGGTTAAACCTTCAGCGGGCTCGAGCTTTGGACAGGGAGAAGTGCACCTCGTGGCCATCGATCTCAGCGTGCTGGAACGCTTCGGACACCTCATCGTTAAGCTCGAGGGCGAGCACTTCACCCTGAATATACACCGCGTGTTCCGCGATGGCCTGGGCGAGTTCCTCCGCTGCCGCATAGCCGAGCACAATCCGGTCGCTGACCTCAAGACCGGCCTCTTTGCGCGCCCGCTGCACCCGATTCACAAACTCGCGGGCATAGCCACCGCGGATCAGTTCGGGGGTCAGTGTGGTATCCAGGTCCACCGCGATGTGGCTGTTGGATACCGTGTTGGTGCCCTCCCGGGCCTGCTGCAGGACCTGAATTTCGTCGCGATCAAAGCGTTCGCCGTCGAGTTCGATCTGGCCTTCGCTCTGCAATAATTGCAATTGCTCCGGGCTCAGCGCGTTGATCAGCGCCTGGAACGCCTTCATGCGTTTGCCCAGGCGTTTACCGAGCAGGGGGAAATTCGGTTTGGCCACCACCTCGATGTATGCCTCCTCTTCGCTGGAGTAGGCCACCTCGCGCACGTTCAGCTCTTCGCGCAGATAGTGCTCCAACGCACCCATCTCATCGAGCAGGGCCTGGTCCCGATTGATCACCGTCAGCGCTGCCAACGGCGTGCGCAGACCGATCTTGACCTCTTCACGCTTCTGCCGACCGAGCAGGATCACCTGCTGCATCCGCTCCACCGCCTCTTCCAACTGCGGCTTGATGTGGTTCTCTTCCGCCGTCGGGTAATCACACAGGTGCACAGATACCGGCGACGGCGCTTCGCCGGACAAGGCCGCCAACTCGCGATACAGATACTCGGCGAGGAACGGTGCAAACGGCGCCATCACCTGACTGAGTTCGACCAGCGTGGTGTAGAGCGTCGAGTAGGCGGAGATCTTGTCTGCGGTGATGCTCTCGCCCCAGAACCGCGCGCGGTTGAGGCGGATATACCAGTTGGTCAGATCTTCGATGAACGCGAACAGTGCGGGCACCACGTTGTAGAGCCGATAGGCCTCCATTTCTTGGGCAATGTTCGACTTCAGGCTCTGCATGCGCGACATGATCCATTGGTCCAGCACGTTATCACCGAAGTGCAGACCTTTGTCCGGCGACCAGTCGTCGATCGCAGCGTAGGTGCGGAGGAAAGAAAATGCGTTATACCAGGGCAGCAGGGCGCGGCGGGTCATATCCCGCACGCCGGCATCGGCAAAGCGCTGTTCCTCGCCGCGCACCAGCCCCGAGTTGATCAGATACAGGCGCAGGGCGTCCGCCCCATAGCGCTCCATCAACTCGTCCGGCGGCGTGTAGTTGCGCAGTCGCTTGGACATCTTCTTGCCGTCTTCCGCCATCACCATGCCGTTGACGATCACGTTGCGAAACGCCGGCTTGTTATAAATGGCGGCCGCGAGCACCGTCAGCGTGTAGAACCAGCCGCGGGTCTGATCCAAACCTTCAGCGATGAACTCCGCCGGGAATCCCGCACTGAAGACCTCTTCGTTCTCGAACGGATAGTGCAACTGCGCATAAGGCATGGAGCCCGACTCGAACCAGCAGTCGAGCACCTCCGCGATGCGCCGATAGGTGCCGGGTTCACCCTCACGGGTAAAGGTCAGCGGATCGACGTGCTCGCGGTGCAAGTCTTCCACCCGCACCCCCGTCAGTGTGGCCAGTTCATCGATCGAACCGACGCACATCTGCGCGCCGGTTTCGTCGTTGATCCAGATCGGCAACGGCGTCCCCCAGACGCGGCTGCGCGAGATGGCCCAGTCCACGGCGCCCTCCAACCAGTTGCCGAAGCGACCGTCTTTGATGTGATCCGGGACCCAGCGAATCTGTTGGTTGGCACCCAGCATGTTGTCTTTGATGCTGGTTGCACGCACATACCATGACGGAATCGCCCGGTAGATGAGCGGTGTATCCGAGCGATAGCAATAGGGATAGCTGTGCTGGATGACGTCCTGCTTGAAGAGCGCGCCGGTATCTTTCAGGTAGCGGATGATATCCCGATCCGCCTCCTTGACGTTCTGCCCCGCAAAATCCGTGACCTCATCGGTAAAGATGCCATGCACGGTGACCGGACAGGCAAAGGCCTCGATGCCATGTTGCTGCAGCACGCGATAGTCGTCTTCGCCGAACGCGGGGGCCTGATGCACCACGCCCGTACCGCTGTCGGTGGTGACGTAGTCGTCGCTCACCACCACAAACGCGCCTTGCTCCGCCTGCTCTGCAAAGTAGTTGAACAGCGGCTCGTAACTCAGCCCAACCAGATCGCGCCCAGGCACGCGCGCCAGCTCTTCGAACTCGCCGTAATCGGCCACGCGCTCGGCGGCGATATAAATGTTGCGCCCATGATCGTCCTGTACCCGCACATAGTCGATATCCGCCCCCACGCACAGCGCAAGGTTGCTGGGCAGGGTCCAGGGCGTGGTGGTCCAGGCCGCGAGATAGGCATCTTCTTCGCGCAGCTTGAAGAGCACAGTGATCGCCGGATCCTGTACGTCCATGTAGTTAGACGTTGCCTCAAAGTTGGCCAGTGGGGTCCCCAGCGCGGTGGAGACGGGCATCACCTTGACACCCTGATAGATCAGACCTTTGTCCCAGAGTTGCTTGAACACCCACCACACCGACTCCATGTACCAGGCGTCCATGGTCTTGTAGTCGTTGTCAAAATCGACCCAGCGACCCAGGCGAGTGATGGTGTGGCGCCAGTCTTTCACATAGCGCTGCACAATCGCCCGGCATTCATCGTTGTAGCCGGCCACGCCCAATTCTTCGACGGCCTGCTGGGCGGACATCCCGAGCTGCTTGTCAATTTCATGCTCGATGGGCAAACCATGACAGTCCCAGCCGAACCGGCGCATCACGTAGCGACCGTTCATGGTCCAGTAGCGCGGTACGATGTCCTTGATGGTGCTGGCGACCAGATGGCCGTGGTGGGGCAAGCCGGTCGCAAACGGCGGTCCGTCATAGAAAATATAGGGCTGTTTCTCACGGGTGTTGTCCAGCGATTGCTGGAACGCGCCGATGTCCTCCCACAGCGCGAGAATATCGTGCTCCATCGCCACAAAATCGAATTGTCCGCTGGGTTCGTTGCCACCGGCGACGTTGTGGTCCGGGTCCGCCATCGCCAAAACACCGCAAAAAATGAGGCGCGTATATTACAGAGGGACGGTATAACTTGCATCTAAAACCCTCGGCACTCAATTTAGGTCAGCGCACACCGATTGGCCTACCATGGGGCGCTGTGGGTTGAACCCGGGGCGCCGGACGCGCGGCGGGCGGCGGGCGGCG
>JBCCHL010000220.1:0-5995 GCA_039028775.1 Pseudomonadota bacterium
TCGGTGCCGGAAGCGATGGGGCGCAGAATAAATTTGTGCACGCCGGCAGCGTGAAAGTCGTGCACCAGGGCCATCATTTCCTCCACACCTCCCACCGCGGTGAAGCCCTCGGCGGCTTTACCCACACGTTTGCTCAGGAGCGCGTGGTAGCGTTCCACGATCGGCTCATCCTGGTCACCAAATCGGAAGCCGAACCCCGCACCAAAATGATCGTCGTCAATCTTGCGCCCGAGCTGTGCGGTGCGGGTTTTTATTGCGCTGATCACCGGTTTGACGTCGGCGGCATTTTCGATCCCCGCCTGCCAGCCCGTGCCCCAGGTGGCGGTTCGTTCGATGGCTTGTTTTGCTGATCCGCCGACCCATAGAGGCAGAGGATTCTGCACGGGTTTGGGGGCGATGGTCGCTTCATCGAGTTGGTAGTACTCGCCGTCGAACGACACCTTGTCTTCACGCCACAGTCGCGACATGATTTCCAGACCTTCGGCGCTGCGCTTGCCGCGACCCTTGGTCGGCGTGCCGGTTGCGACAAAATCTTTGGACAGCGCACTGCCTACGCCGAATGCAGGCAGCAAACGACCTTCGCTCAGGACATCAATGGTTGCGCATTGTTTGGCCATCAAAACCGGATTGCGCAGGCCCATGCTCGCGACATTCATGCCGAACTTCAGCTTCTTGGACCCGCCGGCGAGCGCCGCCATGACACTCATCGTCTCCAGATTGGGCGCGGCATCGATGATTCGATCGGATTGCCAGATGGAATCCACACCGCCGTTGTCGCATAAGTCGACCCAGCGCCAGAAGCCCCTGGCATCGTCGAAAGTGAAGTTGGCTATGCCTATGCCTGCACCGATTCCCATCGATTATCCCCCTTGGGTGGCCGCTACCCGTTGCTTGGCGGGTGCGAGCGGCGTGTGCTGAGATTAGTCTGGAGCGCGATTATCCACGTTGTCCAGGGTATCGCGCAAACGATCACCCAAGGTGTTGAAGGACCAGATGGTCACGCCCAGGCACAGACCGGGATAGAGGAGCAGCCACGGCGCGGACTCCAGGGTCTGCGCACCATCCGCCACGAGTACCCCCCAACTGGTGTCCGGCTCCTGTACACCCAAGCCCAGAAAGCTGATGAAGCTCTCCGCCAGGATGATGCCGGGAATGGCCAGGGTGGCGTACACGATCACCGGTCCGGCGATGTTGGGCAGTATGTGATGACGCAGTGTATACAACGGCCCGCTGCCCAGCATGCGCGCGGCCTGGATGAATGCTGCTTCGCGCAGACGCAGGGTCTGGCCGCGCACAATGCGTGCGATGTCGAGCCAGAAAAATGCGCCCAGGGCGGCAAACAGGAGATATTGGTTGCGCCCGAATATCACCACCAGGAGGATCACGATCAGGATGACCGGCAGGCCGTAGAGTATGTCGACGATGCGCATCATAAGCTGGTCCCAGCGCCCGCCGGCGAGGGCGGCAGCAATACCCCAGGGAATCCCGATCAACAGGCTGACGCTGATGGCGATGAGGGCGACGCTCAGCGAGACGCGCGCGCCGAGCATGGTACGCACGAATTGATCGCGACCCACCAGGTCGGTGCCGAACCAATGGACGCTTGATGGTGCACTCTGCATGGCTGCAAAATCCATCGCCTCGCTGTCCCATTGGCTTAACGATGGCCCCAGAATAGCACCGCTGATGATCAGGGTAAGAAACACCAGGGCGATCCATGCCACGGGGGATCGCAACAAGCGTCGCATGCGCGTTGCGCTCATCGGTCGAAGCGGATGCGCGGATCGAGCACGCCGTAGGCGAGATCGACCAGCAGGTTGAAAAACAGGATCGCCATGGCATAGATCACCGCCACGCCCATCACCAGTGTGTAATCCCGATTCAAGGCGGCCTGAACAAAATAGCGCCCGATACCTGGCAGGTCGAAGATCTGTTCCACCACCACCGAGCCGGTCAACAATCCGGCGGCTGCAGGCCCCAGGAACGAGACGAGGGGAATTGCGGCGGTGGGCATGATGTGATGCCACAAGATGCGTTGTCGCCCGATGCCTTTGGCATAAGCGGTGACAATAAATTGCTCGCGCGCCGCTTCTGCCACCGCGCCTCGGATCAGGCGCGCGATGGCCGCGATGTAGGGCAAGGCCAGGGCGATCACAGGCAGCAGGAGGTGACCGGCTGAACCACTGCCGCCGCTGGGTAACCAGGACAGGGTGACCGCAAAGACCAGGATCAGAATGGGTCCGGTGATGATCGGTGGCAGGGCCAGGCTGACGTTGGTGATGCTCATCAATATGCCATCCGCAAAGCTCCCGGTCCGGCGTCCGCAGAAAGTGCCGAGGGCGAGGCCAACAGACAAGGCCAGGCTCAAGGCTCCTATGCCCAGAGCGAGACTGGTGGGCAGACCGGCGCCGATCAACTCCGCCACCGAGAAATCCTTTTGCGTGAACGACGGTCCGAAGTCACCCCGGGTGAGATCGCCAAGAAAGCGGCCATATTGCACGTAGAGTGGCGCATCGAGGTTGTAGGCGGCCATCAGATTCGCCTCGACTTCCGGCGGTAAGGCGCGCTCGGAATCGAAGGGACCGCCGGGGGCCAGCCGCAGCATGAAAAAGACGGCACTGACGATAACCCACAGGCTGAGCAGGGTGTAGATGCCGCGCCGCAGGAGGTAGGCTGCCATTCAGCGCGCCGATTCAGGCCAGGACAGATACCTCGACTGGTGCATATCCCGTGGATTTTCCTGCCAACCTTGCAGATGCGGGCTGACCAGTCGACGAACCGCCATGGTGTAAAGGGGGATGACCGGGTAGCGTTGGACCACATGTTGCTCGGCCCGCTGCAAGCGTGCATTGCGCTGGCTGGCGTCGGCGGTGAGACTGACTTCGCGCATCAAATCGTCGTAGTGGGGGTCGGCGAACCGACCGTAGTTGACATTGCCGATGTCCGATTGAAGCAGTGATAGATAGTGTTCGGCGTTGTTTTCGCCTACCCAGGCGGCCCAGGCTACATCAAAATCACCCTGTCGCAGCGCGCTGAAGTGCGTGCGTACGTCGGCTTGCTGAAGTTGTGTGCGTACGCCGATCTGGCGCCACATGCCGCTGATCGCGAGATTGATTTTTTTGTTTTCCAATGTACTCATGTGACGCAAGGTCACGCGCAATGGGTTTTGTTGGGTATATCCGGCCGCCGCCAACAGCGCCTTGGCCTGACTCAGGCGATCGGCGTACGGGATTTCTTTGTGGGGTAACTCGGCACTGTCGTAGTCATCGATCATGGCCGGTGCAAAACTGAATGCCGGTGCGGCACCCGAACGCATAACCTGATCGGTGAGAACCCGTTGATCCACTGCCAGCGATAGTGCTTGGCGAACCCGAATATCGGCAAGCGCAGGCACCTGCAGATTAAATACCAGGTAGGCCATCGACAACAGATTGGATAAACGCAGATCCGCACTGTAGGTGCGGCGCACGGCGTCTAATTCGGTCGCCGGGAAAGCGCCAATTACGTCGACTTCTTTGTTGCGGTAGCGGTTGTAGGCGTTTTGTTCGTTTGCCAGCGGCAAATAGGTGATTTGAGAAATACGCGGTGGCGTGATGAAACGTGAATTAGCCTGCATTCGGACGTGGGACTGTGGCCGCCACTCATCGAGGGTATAGGCGCCATTGGAAACCCAATGCTCCGCCTTGGTCCAGGCGCTGCCATGTTCACGAATGACGTGCGCCGGTACCGGAAAAGCGGTGGGATAGAGCAGGCGTTCCAGCAGGTAGGGGTAGGGCTTCTCCAGCCGCAATTCGAGGGTATGTTCGTCGATGGCACGCACACCGAGTGCCGTGGTCGGTTGAGCCCCGCGGTTGACCGCCGCTGCGTTGTCGATCATGTACATGAAATAAGCCAATGAAGCGGCGGTTGCTGGATCGAGCAGGCGCTGTAGTGAGAACACAAAATCGTTTGCGTTAAGCGGCACACCATCGGACCAGTACAGATCCTTGCGCAACTCGAAGGTCCAGACCAACCCGTCGTCGCTGGTGTGCCAGCGAGCAGCGGCGCCAGGCACGATGTCTCCCGCCGCACCGAACGTGGTCAGACCCATGAACAAGTCATTGAGCAGGGTTTCTTCTAGTCTTAGGTTGTAGCGGTGAGGATCCAGCGTCTGAGGTTCGCCTGCTGTGGCGATACGGATGTGTGAGGGCGCCGTTGTGCGCTCCGCCCAGGCGACGCTGTTGAAGGCGCAGATACACGCGATGCAAAATAGCGTGCCGATGCGTAGAGCCATGTTCAAAGTCCGTTCACTGCGAAGCGCTGGGCACCATACTAAAAGCCATCAGGTGGAGCAAAACTGCATGTCCGGGAGAGAAGTGCCACGTCTTGTCGCCGATATCGGCGCCACCTATGCGCGTTTCGCCCTCTACACGGGGTTGGAACGGCACGGTGATGTCGCCGTCTTGGCCACGCAGGAGTATCTCTCGGCTGACGAATTGATCTACCAAGCGCGCTTGCAGCTGAGTGCGGTGGAACTTGCCGGTATGGTGCTGGCTGTGGCGGGTCCGGTTACCCCGGAGGGGATCACGATGACCAATACGCCGCTGCAGTTTCTGCCGCCACAGCTCTGCGCACAATTCAATTGCCCAGTACACGTGGTGAATGATTTTTTTGCGCTGGCGCACGGAGTGGGCCGGTTTCAAAACTTGGCCCGTCTCGATGACCTCACACCCCACCCCGGCGGGGTGGCCGCTGTCATTGGACCCGGCAGCGGATTGGGTATGGCGACCGTTGTCCCGCTGCAGCAGAAGCTGCATGTGTTATCGGGCGAAGGCGGACACGCTGGCTTGTCACCTGGCAGCCATCTGGAGGCGGAGCTGTGGTCCAATCTGTCCATGCACATGCCGCATGTGAGTTGGGAGTCGGTCCTGTGTGGCCCGGGGCTTGTCAGGTTATACGCAGCCCTCTGTGAGGTGTGGGGTGCCGCACCCGGGTATCAGGACGCCAGGACCATTGCCCAGCAGGCGCAGGACATGGCCGATCCGGTCTGTCATCAGACGCTGGAGATTTTCTGCTCGCTGTTGGGACAGGCTGCGAGCAACCTCGCCCTGACCGTGGGCGCCACGGGTGGGGTGTACATCGCCGGTGGCATAGTGCCGGATATGGTGGATTTTGTGCGCGCCTCGCCCCTGCGCCGTCGTTTTGAGGAAGCGGGATCCATGACGGACTATGTCAAGCGCATTCCGCTCGCCATCGTTTTGGATCCCGAACCAGGTTTACTCGGCGCAGCCGCATGCCTCGACCAACTGCTGGCGTTGGATGCCCAGGTCTAGCCTTGCCATCGAGCGGCGAACCAAAGATCAGCGCTAGCTGCTTTGCGAGCGGCCGCGGCGTTGGATATCAGCGCGACGCTGGGCGACTTTGGTCGCCGGCTGTTCGGCTTTTCCGTGAGCGCGGGTGGCGTGTAATTCCAACTCCAGGCCCGCTTCCAGGGTGGCGTGCCATCCAGCATCCATGATGCGCCGGATCTCCGCGCGGGTTACCGGCTCGGTGGTGGTCATGTCACGGCCCAGCTGCTGCGCCGTGCTGAGTAGCTCATCGGCGGGCACCACACGGTTGACCAGACCCCACTCGTAGGCGGTTTGGGCATCCAGATAATTGCCGGTCAGACTCAGCTCCTTGGCTCGATTGATGCCGATCAGGCGCGGCAGCCGTTGCGACAAACCCCAGCCTGGGACCACGCCGACCCGGGCGTGGGTATCGGCGAAGCGTGCCTGCGGGCTGGCGAGCAGAAAATCGCACATCAGCGCAATCTCAAACCCACCGGTGATGGCGAAGCCGTTGATGGCGCCGATGACCGGTTTGCCCACCGCGCCAATAGCGGCACTCAAATCCCGGCTTGAAGGCGCAGCGTCCGGGTCGATCTCTCCACCCAACTCCTTCAGATCGAGACCGACTGTAAACGCTCGGCCAGCACCGGTGAGCACAATCACCTCGGTGTCCTGGTCACCGGCCA
>JBCCHL010000221.1:0-5966 GCA_039028775.1 Pseudomonadota bacterium
ATTCAAAGGCTTCGGATCAGTTAACGTCTCAACGGTCTGTTTAATCTGAACTTCGGTAACCGGGAGCAATGTAACCGATGAATTCGGTACCTGAACTTCAGCGCCCTCAGGCAATGCCGTTTCCAGATCCTGAGGTTGACTGGTATGGCGAAACACGACGTGCCGGCCATCCGCAGCGATCTGCATGCTCTGGGGTCCGACATCGTTCAACTGGCTGTAGAGGCCAGGCCCGGTGACGTTGAGATGATCGCGGCGATCGGTACCATCAAACTTGATCGAGACCAGGCCCGAGGTCGCCTTGCCGGGGATCGGTGCAGGTCGTGTGGCGAAGTAAATTCGGTCCTCCTCCGGTCCGAAGTGCGGTCTTGACAAGCCGCGCGACGGGACGACCAGTTGCACTTCGCCACCGCGGGCATTCACCCACACCACATCCGCACCGCGCACCGGACCAAAGCCACCGCCTCGCGACATGCGATTTCCGGTGGAACCCCGTAGCGCCACGATGCGCTTGCCGTCCGGCGTGAAGACCGGGTACTGGTAATGTCCGGGCTGGGTCGTGACCTGCTTTGGTTTAGCCGTCGGGCGCGCGCGCTGGCGGTAAATGTGGCCGTATTCACCTTCCCAACTCACGTAGGTCAGCTCGCGGCCGTTGGGCGACCAGGCGGGTAAGGCGGCAATGAGGTTTTCCGGGGATATCGCCGTGGTCTTGCCGCTGGCAAATTCGTGCACGTAGATTCGCGAGAAGGTGGCGAAGGCAACCTGCTCACCATCCGGCGATAGCTGCGGGTCGGCGAGCACCCGGGCTTTGACCGGACCCAGGCCGACGCGATTCTTAAACTCCAGACGTTCGACAACAGGTTGATTCACGTCGATGACAAACGGCACTTCGGTGATCGCCTTGCTCGCGATATCGATGCGCACGATCTTGCCATCGCGGGTGGTATAGAGTGCGCCGCCATCCGGGCCAAACGCATAGCCTGGTAACAGATCGCGGGTGAAGCGCGATTCCTGATCGTCACGCTGGACGGGATAGGCCAGCCACTCTTCAACCCCGCTCGCAAGTTCACGGATGCGCAGCCCCGTGTTCTGCCCGTAGCGGGTGCCGAACACAAGGTAACGGCCGTCCGGCGACAATATCGGACGGATAGCGCTGCCCTGCTGGCGCGTGATGATGTCCTCGCGATTGTTCTGCAGGTCACGCCGGGCGATCTGCCACATGGGGAACGATACGTTGTAGCCGAACCCGCCCCGTTTGGTGGCGTAATACACAAACTGACCGGTCGGATCGTAATTTGCACCTAGTGCGTTGTGGCGTTGGGCTGCTGGTGTGTCGGGCTTGGCCTTGGCTTTGGTGATCTGGATGCCACTGGTGCCGCCGTTCATCGGATACAACCACAGCTCGTACGTGCGCAACGAAAAGGTGCCCTTGGACACAATGACGTGCTCACCATCCGGGCTCCAGCTGGGCGAGGCCAACTCGGTACGCCCCGACGTTTTGCTCAGCTTACGGGCCTTGCCCGTGGCGAGTTCCATCACCCAAAGCTCATCCGACCCATCCCGGTCGGAGATGAATGCGATGTGGGAACCATCCGGAGAAAATTTGGGTTGAGAGTCAAACGCGAGGCCTTCGGCCAGCGGCGTGGCGCTGCCGCCCTCGATGGGCAGGGTGTACAGATTCCCCGACACCTCGATCACCATCGTTGCCCCATCCGGGGCTACATCCAGGGACAGCCAAGTCGCCGAGTCGATGCGGTAGCTCAGGGTCTTTTCCGCTGCGAGCGGCAGGTCATAGCCGTTCTTGTCCTCTTCACTGCCACCTGCCGCATCCTCGCTCGGCGCTTCGATCGCGGCTTCGCTCAGCTCAGCCCGCGGCGGGCGCTCGCCCACCGGGGAAGCCCCGGTGTCTACGGCCACCATCAGCGCGATGGAAATGGCAAAGAGCTGTTTGTACATAATCTACCCCAACTTGATCCTATGCTTCTCGCGCCAGCTGTTCCTCCAGCCAGGCGAGCAAATGCTGATGTTTGGCCTGCCCTCCGAAGTAGGCGATCTGTCGGGTATCCATCTGTTGGAGGGCCCGGCACAAGGCTTGCATCGATTCCCGGTGCGCGGCGATCGCGCTTAGATCCGCACTGCGTATCCTGATCGCAAACAGCAGATGCGCTTCTGTTAGCCTGTATAACGTTTGGCGCTCGCAACGCATCACCCAGGTATCAACCGGGCTCTCCAGGCGCGTCTCCCTCTCGAAGTGCGCCAACGCGTGATCGCCGTGGACCAGCCAGTTGTCCCGCACGAAACCACGCCGCAAAGGCAGATGCCTCAACGTGTGTGCGACGCGTTCGCCGCTCGCGGCATTCAGGCCGTCAACCGGAGCGTGGATAGCATCGATCGGCCGCCCAATCTTGTCCGTCAACCGCCAGTAGCTCGGCGCGCAGACACACGCCGCGACCAGACGCAGGTCGCTGACCTGCATGATGCAGAGGTCTTCAGCCACGGCCATAGCTTTATTGGCGATGTCATCCGGATGCTCCCCGCGATACGGTGGCCAATCCAGAACCCCGAGGGCGTTTTGGGCGGCAGGGTCTAGAACCTGGACCGCGCGCTCGTAATTGGATGTCAACTGGGTCTGTTTGTTCCGCAATTCCACGGCGTTTGGGCGATTCAGAACGACGCCATCCGTTCCCAGCGGACGCAGCGCAAGGCCGTACTTGTTCGATGTACGACACCAGGGCGCAGTGGTCCAGAAGTGAGAATGATCAGAAGGCAAATGAGATCCGTGCAGGCTGATGGGGTCCGAACAACATAGCGCCCGAACCCGCATCGTACCTGAGGCCTTACCCAGGACCAACAATCCTCGCTATGATGGCGCAAACGCAGGATGAAGGGCCAAACTTGGATTTACGCGATATCGACTACGGGGTCCATCTGCCCCATCTGGGGCGTCAGGTAGACGCGGCCACCCTCACCCACTTCGCCCGCACGGTCGAGGCTGCGGGCTACAGTTCAGGCTGGGTTAGCGATCATGTTTGTTGGCCGGCCGAGATCGAATCCAAATACCCCTATACCGACGATGGCTCATTTGCGCCGAGCTCCGACATGGGCTGGCTCGATCCGATCGGCACCCAGCTCTTTATCGCCGGGGTCACGGATACCTTACGGCTAGGATTTACGGTACTGATCCTCCCCTACCGCGCACCCGTTCCAACCGCCAAACAACTGGCCACCCTGGACGTGCTGTCCAACGGACGCCTGATCCTCGGCGTGGGTGTGGGCTGGATGGCCGAAGAAGCGGCCATCCTCGGCATGCCATGGGACCAACGCGGTAAACGCGCGGATGAGCAGTTGGAAATGTTCAATCGCCTGTTCAATGAGCAGACGCCATCCTTCGATGGCACCTTCTATCAGCTGCCGGAGGTTGGCTTCGAGCCCAAACCGGTACAGCGCCCGCTGCCGATTTGGATCGGGGGCTCTTCCCCGGCGGCGTTTCGCCGCGCGGCGCGCTACGGCAGTGGGTTTCATGCCGCATTTCAACCCCTTGGGGTTGTGGTGGACGAATTCGAGCAGGTGCGTCGCGAGGCGGCCGCGCTCGGGCACGACCCAGAAGGTTACACGCTGTCGCTGCGTATCTATCTGGATCCGGCCGGTGCCATGGAGCCGGAAAAGTCGGTCTATGGCAGTCCAAACCAGATGCAGGATCAGCTCGCCACCCTGCTCGAGGCTGGCATCGAGCATTTGGTGCTTGATCCGGTGGCACGGGGCGGGGTGAACGCACGGCTCGATGCGGTGTGCTCCTTTATGGAAAATGTGGTGAACAGTTAGGCCAAAGAGGAATTATCATGCCTTTTCTCAAGCTTGAAGATGTGGATCTCTACTACGAATCTTTTGGGGCCGGCGAGCCGATCCTGTTCGCCCATGGCGCGGGGGGCAATGCCGCGATCTGGTTTAACCAACTGGCCTACTTCTCGAAGCGCTATCGCTGTATCAGTTTTGATCATCGCGGCTTTGCGCGCTCCAGAATCAACGCCGATGGCGATCCGGATCACTTGCGGGTTCAGCAATTTCGAGACGACGCTCTCGCACTCCTCGACCATCTGGACATTGAGCAGGCACATCTGGTCGGCCAGTCCATGGGGGGCTTTACCGTGCTGCGCACCACGCTCGATGCGCCGCAGCGCGTGAAGACGCTGACCTTCAGCGCCACCTCCGGCGGCATCTACAATCCCAACCCGACCCCCGCGGTGGCAAAGCTCACCGACTCCGGCGACGATTCTGCCGGCGGAGTGTTGGCCACCATGTCAGCAGCCTCCAAAACCAAGCCAGAGCTGATGCAGTTATACGAATCGATCAACAACCTGAACACCGAGTTTTCCTGGGCCCGTTTGGCGACTTTGTTGGGCAAGGACGACGTTGTCGCCCATGGGACGCTAAGACAGATCGCGTGCAAGGTTTTGTTTATCGCGGGCGCCGAAGACCCACTGTTTCCGCCGGAACAGCTGGCGGGGATGGTACCGCACTTTGCCAATGCCAGCATTGAGGTCGTCAACGACTCGGGCCACTCGCCCTATTTCGAACAGGCGTCCGTGTTCAACCACTTGTTGGAGAAACACATAAGCGACGCCTGACGAGAGGCTTACGCCCGGACAGTACTTACTCCCGGACAGTGCAGGGAGCCCTGGTGTTGCGCGGATTGCAACGCGGCGCAAATCTCACCACGTAGTCGGTGCCGAAGTGCTCGGCGGGTAGATAATAGTCCGTACTGATCGCCTGGGCACCGCTCGCCAGCGCCGCCTCAAGCCGAGACCGATCGCCGCGGCGCGCCTCGATCGTATTCGCGTCCGCGCGGGTACGGACCATAAATCCCGCCGCGACCAGGCGGCGAATGCGGTTCCCGTCGCGGACCGGATCGTTGACGATCATCACCGCAGCGCCGGGATGCGCTTCCGGCCAGTTGGCAAACATCGGCCGGGCCTGCCAGTTGCGCCCGTACAGCGCGCGCTTCGCGCCACCCTCGTCGAGGATCAGGAGGATCTTCCCACGTGCATCGTCCAGCCTCGGCCAGCGGCGCTCAGGCACGTCCGCCGGCGTGATCAGCCGACCGGGCAGCATCTCGAATAGCTGCGCGTCCAACGCAGCGAAAGCCTTTGCGTCGAAAGCCGCAGGCACAGACAGGCCTTCGATCTCCTGGTCTTTGGCGTTGAAGCTGATCCAGATCGGCACATGCCGAGGGTGTTGATCACTCCAGGTCGTGATCTCGGCCAGACAAGCCGACAAGGTTGCACACAGGCTGTTCATGTCGATGTCCTGCACGTGCCCCACAACAAAGTCTAGCGCCTCGGGGTCGTAGAAGATGTCTAGTTCCAGCTTGCGCACGCCGAGATCGAGTTGTTGTGCCAAAGGCAGATGCCAGTACTCGAGACTTTCGGCTACTTCGGGATCACGTGCCCGCAGTTGTTCCAGATGCTGTGCTGACATCGCGAGCTTGTAACTGTTGTGGCTACCCACAAATTGCAGCTGGTTGATGTGCAGGGGTGCGGTGCAGCCGCTCCCGGTCAACAGCAAGGCACAGCTCACAAAGATACGGACGCAACTACGGCGCGCTATCAATATCCGTATCATCCAGCTTATGACCCCACTCCTGCTTGGCGTGCAGATAGCGCTTGTTCCACTCGCTCACGCCAAACACATGCTTCTCCTGGGTGATGTGGTCGAGACCAAAGTCCGTGAGGTCGGTGACTTTCTTGGGATTGTTGGTCAACAGGCGAAACGGTTCGTTGCCGACAAAGTGCTTTAGCAACACCGCTGCATCGGTGAAATCCCTGGAGTCGTCGGGCAGCCCCAAAGAGCGGTTGGCCGGGCACGAAGGTCGCGGCATCGGCCTGTGGGCCAAGGCGGCGACCTATCTTTTGCAGGACGGTGGAGAAGACACCTACCAGGCCAACCGCTCTTTGGGGCTGCCCGACGACTCC
>JBCCHL010000222.1:0-5954 GCA_039028775.1 Pseudomonadota bacterium
GGAACAGCGCAGACTTTTCCGGCAATTCATCGCCTTGCATAAACGGCCGCACGGTTCTGATGACGTCCAGCTTGGACGACGACTCCACACGTACGATGGTGGCCCCCCAATCGGCCAGGATCCGTGTGCAGCCTGGTCCCGCCAAGGCCCACATGAAGTCGAGCACTTTCAGACCTTCCAGCGGCAGACGATCCTGGGCGGCGTCGTTCGAGTCCACAGACTCGCGTGGACTGGCTTGTGGCAGCCCGGACAATATTTCTGCGGTGTGCTGGCCGATACTCGGCGGTGCCAGAGGCTCAGACATCGGCGTCTGGCTGAAACGGGCGAAGGGGCCGGGATAATCGCCTTGGGCGCTGGGACCGGTGCCGCTTGGACGGGTGAAATAGTCCCGATCCGCAAACTGTTCGGCGTTGACCACATCTTCGATGGTGGTCATCGGAGCCAGCAACAGGCGACGTTGCATGGCCGCATCGAGTAATTCGGCCTTGGTTTTGCTGGCGGTGCATGCGGCCACACATGCTTTCACCCGCTCGAACTCGGCGATGGGTTCTTCGCCGGTGGCCAACAGCAAGCCATAGGCGACCCAGTCTTTGTCGCGTGTCGCCTCGTCACAGAAACCGTTCTCGTACACGTACTCCATCAGTCGGCGGGTAGCGGGCCCGACCGTGGCGCCGAATATGTGGGTGATGGAGACAAACCCGTCTTTGGCCGGATAGGTAAGACGAATCCGCAGTTCTCCAGCTTTTAGGCCGCCAGCGATACGATTTGCGGTAGTTTCGCCGATCGCCGCGGACAGAATGTTCCCTTGCGTTGCGAGGGTCATGGCTTGCTGGGCGGATGCGTCTACCCGCTGGCCGCGACCGCTATGGACCCGTTCGTGGAGCGCGACCAGGGCGCCGACCGCGGCTTCCGCGGCCGCGTGGTTGTAGCTCTGGGGAATGCTGACACGTACCGGTGCACGGTCATCGTCGCCGGTCATGGCCAGTGGACCTGCGCTGGCTGCGATGGTGATGTCCGAGGCTGCCCAGGTCGATTTTGGCCCGGTCGGCCCATAGGGGCTGATTTTGACGTAGATCAACCCCGGGTTGAGTTGTGCCAGAGGTTCGTAGGCGAGCGGCAGGGCTGCCTGACCATCGAGGGGTTCGGACTCTATGAGGATATCGGCGCTGGCAACCAGTTGTTCGAAGGTCTGTGCCTGGGCGGCAATGTCCAACTCCATGCTGCGCTTGCCCCGGCTATAACCCCACCAGTAAAGCGAATGTTCCGGGTCTGGGGTGTGATCCAGAAAAGGACCCATTCCACGGCCATCTGCGCCACCGGGTGGTTCGATCTGGATGACGTCGGCGCCGAGATCGGCGAGCATCTGCCCGCACAACATGCCATAGCTGCGGGTCAAATCGAGGACGCGGTAGGGGGTCAATAGCATCGGATTCCTCTGCGGTGTCGTTAGGTTCGTCGGGTGTTGTGAAAAGCCGCCCGGCGTATTGCAGCCACGAGATTGAGAGTACGCAGGGTGCTCCGCAAGCGTCAACACAGTTGTGACGACGCAGCATCTGCTTGTTGCGTCGGCGAAGCGAAAAGCCATTCGTGCTATGATGGCCGGCTGGCCGCACCTTTTTCCTTTGGCGCGGCACTAGGGAGCAGTTTTGCCAGAAGCGGAATCCACTTCACCACGCGCCGGGTTTACGGAAGGACCGGTAGGGCGGCATTTGTGGCGTCTCGGGTCTTTTATGGCCATGGGCACGTTGACCATGAATGTTGCGCAGATGGCAGAAGCCGTCTATCTCGGCATTCTCGGCACCGAAGCGCTGGCTGCCATGGGGTTTGCCTTTCCCTTGACGATTACTCTGTTTGCCTTTGCTGGTGGTATTGGCAGTGGGGCCTCCTCGGTCATCGCACGTGCGGTCGGCGCGGGTGAGCGTGAGCGCGCTGCCTTGCTCATTACCCACGCTCAGACCTTGGGTCTGCTGATCGGTCTGGTGCTGGCGGTGGCGGGCTATGTGTGGGCGCGGGAGATTGTTGCCACCCTGGGGGCAAAAGATCTGGTGCTCGAATTGACGGTTGAATACCTGCGAGTTTACATGCTTGGGGTACCGTTCTTTATGTTATCCATTGTCGGCTCGACGCTGTTACGCGCGACGGGTAGCGCCGCCAGTCCCGGAGTTGTTATGACCGTGGGGTCGGTGATTCAGATTGCGCTCGGTCCGGTATTGATCTTCGGCTGGTTCGGGATTCCTGAGTTGGGGATTGCCGGGGCGGCTTGGGCGTATGTGATCTCACGGGTTGCCAGCGTCGGCCTCTATGGGGTGCTGTTGGTCAAGGCGCGCATGATGGCTTGGGATTTCATCGACATCACGGGTTCCTGGTCGTCGATCATGCACGTCGGTGGACCGGCGATTGCGAGCGGGTTGGTGATGCCGTTGTCGATGTTGTTCATTACCCGTTTGCTGGCGAATCACGGCCATGAGGTGGTGGCTGCCTTCAACGTGGCCTCCCGTGTCGAGACCATGTCACACATGATTCTGTGGTCGTGCTCTTCCTCGGCCGAACCGTTTGTGGGTCAAAATTGGGGTGCGCGGCAATTTGATCGAGTTCGACGAGCCATCTACCTGTGCCATTCCTTCTGTTTGATCTGGGGTGTGGTGACTTTTGTATTCATGGTCTCATTTGGCGCCTTTTTGGTGAGTCTGATAGACGACAATCCGATTGTGGTAGAGACGTCGGAGATGTTTTTTCTGTGCATTCCTTTGAGTATCGGCTTCATGGGTATGATGCAGGTCGCCAACGGTTCGTTTAATGCGCGAGGTCTGCCGCGACCGGCGCTGGTCATTTCGGTCCTTCGCAGTATCGTTGTCGGCATTCCTCTCGCGATCTGGGGGGATATGCTGTGGGGTGCTACGGGTATCTTCATCGCCACGGCGGTAACCAACGTGATGGTGGGCATGCTGGCCTGGTACTGGAATCGACAAAGCATCGAGCAGCAGGCGCGGCAGGTCGGCGGGCTGGCGGCGGTGGCTTAAGCACGTTCGTGGTGCCGCTGCACGCGCCGAACCAACCGGTGTCCTGATGTGCGAATTCCGGGTCGTGCATCCCGATAACGCTCAAGTCCCTGACAAAGGCCGACTTGATCTCAGACGCGAAAAGAACCGCGTGCTTGAAGGTTGTGTTGGACCTTACTTGGGTGCCAGTAAGCGTCGGATCGTGCTGTGTTAGACTCTGAAGCGGGGAAAACGCAGGAAGGCGCAATGTCGCAACAATCAACGATTGAAGGGGCGGGGTCGACCGTGATTAACGGCGTCGACATCGCGGCCGTAGTTCAGACCATCCAACGTCAAGGCTATGCGGTGGTTCCGGAGTTTCTTGTTGCCGACGAGGTGGCGCGGATTCGCCATGCGTTTAATTCTGAGGTGATGATCACCCAGATGCGCGCCATCGGCACCGAAAGCGGTCAGACCTGGCGTGCGCACAACCTGTTGGCGAAGACCCGGGCGGCTGATGACGTCTTTCTCGATCCGCGCCTGCGCGGCATCGTCGAGGGCGTGATCGGGAAGTACACGCAGATCAACGTCACCACGCTGTTCAATACCCTGCCTGGCGAGACCCGTCAGCTGTTGCATCAGGACGATGGTCTGTGGCCGATTCCACGACCCCATCCGCCGTTCCTGTGTAATGCCTTGATCGCGTTCGATGACTTTGATCAGGACAACGGAGCGACCCATCTTGTGCCGTACAGCCACACCTGGCACGACCGCGAAGTGGATCAGAGTGTCGAGTCGATTCAGGTCGAGATGAAGTCTGGTGATATGTTGATGTGGGAAGGGGCGATGTGGCATGCCGGCGGTGCCAATAAAACTCAGGACCGGGAACGCATGGGTTTCTTTATCTCTCACCAGGTGTCCTATTTGCGACCGCAAGAGATTCAGCTGCTGTCGGTGCCGCGAGAGGTGGTCAAACAGATGCCCCGCAAGTTGCAGCGGTTGTGTGGTTATCATCCCTTTGGGCTGGGCGTAGACGGGCGCGATCCGCTCGATGTGCTGCAGGATGAGGTGGTGATCAATCCTCAGGCCCGATTGGCCAGCGAGTGGCGAAAGACGCTCTGACGCGATGGTTCGCCTGGCAGACCTTCCCGAATATGAACGTCAGCATCTGCTGGCCAAGAACTTACCGGCGCTGACCCCTGCCGCCTGGACGGCGCCATCGAAACCCCTGTCAGACATGCGTTTTGCGCTGCTCACGACCGCCGGGCTGCATTATCGGGACGCCGAGAATTTTGCCTTTGCGGATGCCTCCTATCGGCCGCTGCAGATCGCTGACGACAGCCGGGAACTGGTCATGAGCCACAGCAGTGTGAATTTTGACCGTGCGGGGTTTGTGGAAGATGTGAACGTCGTCTTTCCCTATGACCGTTTCCGCGAATTGGTTGATGCGGGCACCATCGGGGGCTTAAGCGAGGTGCATTACAGTTTTATGGGTGCCGGACTGCTGCCGCAGATGTATGCACAATCCGCCGCCGAGGTTGCGGGGCTGTTGAAGCAAGAGGCCGTAGATGCCGTGTTCCTAACGCCGGTGTGACCCAACTGCACCTGCGCGGTCGGCGCAATTGCCCACTATATCGAGCGCGCTGGAATCGCCACCACGGGCATCAGTCTGGTGCGCGAAAACACCGTCGCCCTGCGCCCACCGCGCGCTTTGTGGGTGTCTTTTCCGCTGGGTCGTCCCCTGGGTGTACCGGGTGATGCAGCGTTTCAACATCGGGTCATCGCCGCCGGTCTGAGTTTGCTCCAAGCGCCGTCAGGCCCGGTATTGGAGGATCATACCGAAGACATGCCACCGGGCTGGGTGGGGAACGAGACGGGGTCTGCCTGCCCGGTCGAGTTTGCGCAGCCTGCCCGCGTCCCGGACAGCTGGACCGGGCGACTGAGTGCGGAATTGCAGCAACTTGTCCCCTGGTATGAATTGTCGCTGCGCCGCCGGGATCGAACCACCTTTGGCCTCGCCGGTCTTGAAATGCGGCAGATTGTGCACCACCTGGGCAGGCTGCTCGATGGGTCCGATACGGAGGTGGGCGACCTTCGGAGCTTCAAATACATGCTGGAGGATGCAAAGGCGTATTACACCGAAGCGTTGACCGCACGGCCGGGAGTGCATCCGCCTGACGCGGTTGCACAATGGCTCTACAAGGACAGCTGCCTGGGCCAGGGTATCGTAACCTTGTACCATCGTTTTGCGGCGGATCCAGCAACTGCGGGCTTCGCGCGTATCGTCTCACCGCGAGTGGCGCTCGGGCATACCACAGGGGATGATCAGATCGATCGGCCGGAGGGTGAGCGATGATCGTCCCGGGCCGGGTTGGACGGGGTTGATGCGCAATGCCGTGTGAGCGAACCTCGCATTCAGTGACGCGAACTTGCGCTACGAACCCGCTAGAGTGTGCTGACCGTCGAGCGTGTCGTGCAAAAGACTGAGAGAGGGAGGAGATGTTGCAGACCCATCCGATATTGTCGCGCTTTGGCGTCGATGTCACCGGCATCGACTTAACGCGCCTTGACGAGGCTGAGTTCGAAGCCCTCTACGCGTTGTGGATTGAATATGGGGTATTGCGGGTTCGCGAGCAGCGCATGGATCAGGCGCAACTGCAGCGTTTCAGCGCGCGATTCGGACCGTTGGAAGAAATTCCCTACGGGCGAATTTCCGAGGCGGATAAGGCGAAGATCGCCAATCGTTATGTGACGGTGATCTCCAACATTGTGGAAAATGGCAAGCCCATCGGCGGGTTGGGCAGTCATGAAGCGAGTTGGCATTCGGACATGACCTACAAAGAGATTCCCCCGCCGGCCTCCGTTCTGCTCGGCGTGGAAGTGCCGCAGGCCTCAGGAGATACCTATTTTGCGGATCAGTATGCGGCTTACGACGCGCTTCCCGAAGCGCTCAAGACGCGCGTTGCGCAGTTGTCC
>JBCCHL010000223.1:0-5932 GCA_039028775.1 Pseudomonadota bacterium
AGGTGGAGAGACGGCGACGCCTCATCAGCTCAGGTGGAGAGACGGCGACGCCTCATCAGCTCAGGTGGAGAGACGGCGACGCCTCATCAGCTAAGGTGGAGAGACGGCGACGCCTCATCAGCTCAGGTGGACAGATGGCGACGCCACAACACCTCAGGTGGACAGATGGCGACGCCACAACACCTCAGGTGGACAGATGGCGACGCCACAGCAGGGTCAGATTGTTGGCCGGCATGGCCACCGTCTCAAGCTCGGCAAAACCGGCCGCGGCCGCCATCGCCTGGATCGCCTCGACATCACGGATGCCCCACGCCGGATTGCGCTGCCGCAGATCCGCGTCAAAGGCCACATTGCCCGGTGACGTAGAACGACCCGCCACATGGAACGGGCCATAGATCGCGACGAGACCACCCGGTTTTAACACCCGCGCCGCGCCGCTGAACAACGCCGGACCGACCTCCGGCGGGCTGATATGCAACAGATTGGCGGTGATCACCGCCCGCACATCCAGCGCCGCCAGTGCTTCCGGCCAGGGGTTGCAAACATCCAGATCTAGCGGTGCGTGCACATTGATCAATTCGGCCTGGGCGATTCGTGCGGCGATCGAACGCCGTTGGCGGGGATTGGGTTCCGAGGGTTGCCAGCTCAGATGCGGTGTGCGTGCAGCAAAATGTTCGACGTGCTGCCCCGTGCCGCTGGCGAGTTCCAACACGCAGCCGGTTGACGGCAGGTGCGCCGTCAACACGTCAAACAAGGGCGCCTTGTTGCGCTCTGGCGGGGCGGCAAACGATATCTCATCCATCAGCCACCCGCCGCTCCTGGACGACCACAACGCCCAACGCGATAACCATCAGGCCCAGCACCGGCCAGTCGCCCAGCCATGTATAGGGGGTGAGTTGGGAGCGGATCTGCACCTGACCGGTCAGCACCGCGGCACGATCCTGGGGCAGCCGCTCGATCACCCGCCCCCGCTCATCGACCAGCGCGGTGATGCCGTTGTTGGTTGCGCGCAACAGCCAGCGACCGTTTTCTACGGCGCGCATGCGTGCGATCTGCAGGTGTTGATGCGGGCCGATCGAACCGCCGAACCAGGTATCATTCGACAGGGTGGCCAGCAGGCCCGCGTCCCGGGCACGCTGGCGAAATGAATCCGGATACGCGATTTCATAACAGACCGCCGCAGCGAGCCCCACACCGTCGACCTGCAGATTAGGCTGGGCCCGATCACCCGCGCTCATGCTGGACATGGGTAGATCAAAGAAGTCGATCACCCCCCGCAACACGCCCTGCAACGGCACATACTCACCGAACGGTACGAGATGAACTTTGGCGAAGGTCCCGCTGGCCAGGCCTCGCCCGATGACGGCGTTGAACCGTTCGTAGGCGCCGGGAGACGATTCTCTCGCGGTCGGGATACCGGTCACAAAGCTGGTGTCGGTTGCGCGGGCGTGCCGGTCCATCTGCCCGAGCCAGGGTTCGATCTGGCTTGGATAAAACGTGATGGCCGCTTCTGGCCAGACGAGAATGTCCGCCGCCCAATGCGGGGCGGACAGTCGGGAGTAGGTTTCTAGAATGGGGACCGCCATGTCGCGCTGCCACTTGGTCGACTGCGCGATATTGCCCTGCACCAGCGCCACCGTGCGGGTCTCTACCGGCGTGGTGAAGCTGATCTGAGCAAGCCCCAGACCCGCAAGCCAGGGCAGCAGCGCCCAGCCTGCCAGCCACGGCCGCCGCAAACGCACTGCGGCCACCCCGCCTACCGCGCTCAGCAGACACATCGCACCCACACCCAGCACGCCGACGAGCGGGGCCCAGCCGAGCAGCCACGTGTCCATCACCGCATAACCGGGGTACAGCCACGGGAACCCCGTGAAGAGCCATGTCAGGACCCAGTCCATTAAGAGCCAGGCGAAGATAAAGACACCGGCTTTGATCCCCATCGATGCTCCTCGGGCGTAGCGCTGCCAGAACCAGCCGATGGGCAGCACAAACAGAGCGAGCCCCACAACAAAGAGCAGCACCAGCGAGCCGGCGAGGAGTGGCGAAGCGTTGCCGTAAACATGAATACTCACGTAGATCCAAGACGCCCCGACGCCGTATTTTCCCACCCCGAACAGCCAGGCGAGGAGCATCGGTCGCGGAGCGCCATCGAGCAGCCAGAACAAGCCGGCGATGGCCAGCAGCGTCACCGGCCAGAGATCGAAGGGCGCTAAACCCAGGGGATAGATGGCGCCACAGATCAGCGCCAGGAGGAGCCTCATGCGGGTGTGGTGATACGCAGCAGCCGCAGGCGACGCGAATCTGCGTTGAGCACCTCAAAACTCATATCTTCTATAGTCACCTTTTCGCCCCGCTCGGGGACGTGTCCGAACGCCTTCAGCACCAGGCCACCCATGGTGTCGAACTCTTCGTCAGCAAATTCGCTGTCGAAGTACTCGTTGAACTCATCGATGGGGACGTTGGCTTTGACGTGGAAGCTGCGCGGCTCGATCTGCTTGATCCAGGAGTCATCATCGATGTCGTGCTCGTCTTCGATCTCGCCGACGATCTGTTCCAACACGTCTTCGATGGTCACCGCACCAGCGACTTGTCCGTATTCATCGACCACCAGAGCCATATGATTACGATTGGCGCGAAACTCCTGTAACAAGACGTTCAGACGCTTGCTCTCCGGGATGATGGTCGCCGTGCGTATGCAATCTCTGAGATTGAACTTGCTGATGTCCTCAGCGCCGATCAGCGGCAGGAGATCCTTCGCGTGCAGGATGCCTTTGACGTCGTCGAGACTGTCGCCGATCACCTGGTAGCGCGAGTGCTGCGACTCGATGATGACCTCGAGAATCTGTTCGACGTCCTGATCTTCCTCCACCACCACCAGCGCCGAACGGGGGATCATGATATCCCGTGCGTGCATATCGGCGACGTGCAAAGCGCCAAAGATGATGTTTAAAGCGTCGGTGTCGAAAAGTTGACGGCTCGCCGCGTCGCGCAGAATACCCATGAGATCTGCGAGGCTTTCGGGCTCGTCGGATAAGAGGTCCGCCAGCCAGGCGCGTACGCCGCGTTTGTTGGCATCTTGTAGAGTTGGATCGTCCCGCCCAAACGGAGCGGCGCCGTCCAATTCGCTGATATCGCTCATGTGGCCTTAGAAAACAGCCGTATGCAGTGTCCTTGAATCAGTTTATATCACAATTCCAAGTACCGTATGCAAGGGGCTATGTCTGGAAAAATCCTCTAACTGTGATATGGATCGGCTATCCTAAGGCGCGCCAGAATGGCCACCTCCAGCCTCTCCATTTCCTGCGCTGCGTGCGCATCTTCGTGATCAAAGCCCAACAGGTGCAGGGTGCCGTGGACAAACAGATGCGCCAGATGATCCTCCATGCGCTTGCCCTGCTCCACGGCCTCAGCGGCCACCACCGGCAGACAGATCGCAAGGTCACCCAGCGGCAGGGACGCGTGTGCATCCCCGGCGGGAAAGCTCAACACGTTGGTCGCGTAGGGTTTGTCGCGATAGTTGCCATTGAGCGCCGCAGATTCTTCCGCGTCACACAGGCGCACGCAGATATCACGGCTCAACCGGGGATCGGACAACTCAAGCCGAATGCCGTCTAACCATCCATCGAATCGGGTTTGGGCGGGCACTTTGGTCCCGGGGTCGAGCGCATCGGCCAACTGCAACTCAAGCGCCATCGCGCTCGTTTTGCGAATCCACCAATGCGTACGCATCCACAATCTTCTGCACCAACGGATGCCGCACCACGTCCTTCGATGCAAAGTGGGTGAAGCTGATGCCTTCGATGTGACTGAGCACCTTGAGGACATGCACCAATCCAGACCGCTCGCCGCGCGGCAGATCGATCTGCGTGATGTCGCCGGTGATCACCGCCGTCGACCCGAAGCCGATCCGGGTGAGGAACATCTTCATCTGCGCGACCGTGGTGTTCTGGCTCTCATCGAGGATGATGAAGGCATTGTTCAGGGTGCGCCCACGCATATAGGCCAGCGGTGCAACTTCGATGGTGTTGCGCTCGATCAACTTGTTCACCCGCTCCACGCCCATCATCTCGTACAACGCGTCGTATAATGGACGCAGGTACGGGTCGATCTTCTGTGCCAGGTCGCCAGGCAGGAATCCGAGCTTCTCCCCCGCCTCGACCGCCGGACGGACGAGCAAGATGCGATTGACCCGCTGCATCTCGAGCGCCTCAACGGCACACGCTACCGCCAGATAGGTTTTGCCGGTCCCGGCGGGGCCGATGCCGAAGTTGATATCGTCGGCGCGAATGCGTTTGACGTAGGTGTGCTGATTGCCGCCCCGTGGCTTAACTTGTTTCTTAGGGGTGCGAATCGCGACGCCATCCGGCGCGGCGCTCCCGGGTGTGGGTCCACCCTGTTGTTGCAGCAGATTCTCTATGCCCGACTCCTGCAGATACAGATGGACAAAGTCGGCATCGAGGCTTTCGCGCTCGAGCGTCTCGCGATACAGCTGGTGTAGCAACGCTGCCGCCGCCTCGACCGCGCTGTGCGGCCCGCTGACCTGAAACTCGTGACCACGATTACGAATGTGCACGCCGAGCCGGCGCTCGAGCTGTTTGACATTCTCGTCCACGGGGCCGCACAAGGCCGCCAGACGACGGCTGTCGTCCGGTTCCAGCAACACTCTTCTGGTTTGCGCTTCCGCGGCGGAGGATTCGCTCATGGTCAAAGTTCTGGTTCCTTGTCAGTGCGGAGTGGCTCGGGTAGAGAGCGGCGACCCGCGATGTCAGACCGCGGCCCCGCGCAGCGAGTTGGGGAGCGCTTCGCGGATCTCTACTTGCACAAAATCATCTTCCGGCGTGACCGGCAGATCAAAGTTAACCACCCGATTGTTTTCCGTCCGACCGGCGAACTGTTGCGCGTCCTTGCGGCTTCGACCGCTGATCAGCACCTTCTGCACGCTGCCGATCATCGCCCGGGAGATCGCATCCGCCTGATCTCGGATACGCGCCTGGAGGGTCTGCAACCGTGCCTTCTTGACCGCCATCGGCGTCGGATCGTCCAACGCCGCGGCGGGTGTACCGGGCCGCGCGCTGTAGATGAAGCTGAACGACGCATCGAAGCCGATCTCATCGATCAATGCCATCGTGTCGGCAAAGTCTTCGTCCGTCTCACCGGGGAAACCGATGATGAAGTCTGAGGACAGACTGATATTCGGACGTACCTCGCGCAGCCGCGCGATCTTATCCAGATAGACCTGGCGGGTGTGCCCGCGTTTCATCAACCGCAGAATGCGATCGGAGCCGGACTGCACCGGCAAGTGGAGATGATCGACCAGTTGCGGTACCTGGGCGTAGGCCTCGATCAGACTGTCGGAGAATTCCAACGGATGTGATGTGGTATAGCGGATGCGCTCCACCCCGTCGATACCCGCAACATAATGGATCAGCTCGGCCAGATCGGCAAAATCATCGTCGATCGCCCCGCGATAGGCGTTCACGTTTTGACCCAGAAGGTGGATTTCGCGCACGCCCTGATGCGCCAGCGCGACCACCTCACCCATGACCGATTCGACGCTACGACTGACCTCTTCGCCACGGGTGTAGGGCACCACGCAGAACGAGCAATATTTACTGCAGCCTTCCATGATCGACACATAGGCCGCCGGCCCGTCCGCCTTGGGCTGGGGCAGGCGATCAAACTTCTCGACCTCTGGAAACGTCACGTCGACAACCGGCAGCATCGCCTGTTGGCGGGTCTGCACCATATCCGGCAGCCGATGTATGGTCTGGGGACCGAACACCATGTCCACGTAGGGCGCACGCTTGCGGATCGCATCGCCTTCCTGACTGGCCACACAACCACCGACCCCGATCACCAGATCGGGATTCGCCTTCTTCAGATCTTGCCAGCGCCCGAGCTGGTGAAAGACCTTTTCCTGAGCCTTCTCGCG
>JBCCHL010000224.1:0-5909 GCA_039028775.1 Pseudomonadota bacterium
CACCACGATGGTGGGCATGGCGGTACACCTCATCTCCGGCTTTACCATCGATCTATAAGGCATAAAAACCTGTAGGGCGCAACGCCGCGGTCAACTGTCCAGGTTGGGGCCTAGCCGCTGCTGCGCCTGCGCCTCACTCAGACCTTTGCGACGCGCGTAGTCCGCGACCTGGTCTGCATCGATTTTCCCGACGCCAAAATAGCGACTCTCCGGATGGGAGAAGTACCACCCGCTGACCGCGGCGGCAGGACTCATCGCATAGCTGTCCGTCAGGCTGATGCCGGTGTGCGCGCTGGCATCCAGAAGATCGAACAGTGTGGCCTTTTCGCTGTGTTCCGGGCAGGCCGGATAACCCGGTGCGGGTCGTATACCGCGATACTCTTCCGCGATCAGAGCACCGTTCTCAAGACACTCGCCCGCCGCATAGCCCCAGGCCTCGCGCCGCACGTGGGCGTGCAGATATTCGGCAAACGCCTCCGCCAGCCGATCAGCCAGCGCTTTGACCATGATCTGGTCGTAGTCGTCATCACCGAGGTCCGCCAGGATGTCTTCGATTCCGATCCCTGCCGTGACGGCAAAACCGCCCAGGTAGTCGTCTGTTCCGGTTGGGGCGACAAAGTCGGCCAGACAATAGTGGGGGGCGCTGTCGTCCGGCTTGGGACTCTGTTGTCGCAGATGGTGCAGTACCGCCAGGCGGGCGGTGCGGGTCTCATCGCTGAACAGCTCTATGTCGTCGCTGCCGAGGCGATTGGCCGGCCACAAACCAAACACGCCGCGGGCCTGTAAACGTCCATCCGCGATTAACCACCGCAGCCGCTCCTGAGCATCGTCGAACAATGAACGGGCCGCCTCTCCGACCACGTCGTCCTCAAGGATGCGCGGGTATTTGCCCGCCAGTTCCCAAGTCATGAAGAACGGGGTCCAGTCGATATAGGGTACGAGATCGGCAAGTTTTGGGTGCCACTCGAACACCCCCAGTTGGGTGGGGCGCGGTGGTTGATAGACGTTCCAGCCGAGTGGCGCCGGATTGGCCTGGGCGTCCGCCAGCGCGATGTAGGCGCGCTTCGCGCGACGGGCTTCCACCCGATTGCGTACGGTCTGATACTCGCCTCTCAGCGCCTCCCTAAAGGCTTTGCCCGGCGCCCCGTCGCTCAGCAGGCGGGCGGCGGTGTTAACCGCGCGGGAGGCGTCGGTCACATAAGCGGTAGGACCATGTGCATATGCGGGTTCGATCTTGGCCGCGGTGTGGGCTTTACTGGTGGTCGCGCCGCCGATCATCAGCGGGATAGCCAAATCGCGGCGCTGCATCTCGCCGGCCACATGCACCATCTCGTCCAGGGAGGGTGTGATCAGACCCGACAGTCCGATCGCGTCCGCCTGTTCGTCCAGCGCGGTCTGCAGAATCTGCTCGGCCGGGACCATGACCCCAAGATCGATGATCTCGTAATTATTGCATTGCAGGACCACGCCCACGATATTCTTACCGATGTCGTGCACATCGCCCTTGACCGTGGCCATGACGATCTTGCCCTTGGACTTTGCACCTTCGCTCTTCTCAGCCTCGATAAATGGCACAAGGTGGGCAACGGCTTGTTTCATCACGCGGGCGCTCTTGACCACCTGAGGCAGGAACATCTGGCCGCTACCGAACAGCTCGCCCACCACGCCCATGCCGTCCATGAGCGGTCCTTCGATCACGTCGAGCGGTCGTTCGCTTGCGAGGCGAGCTTCTTCGGTGTCAGCAACAATGTGCTGCGTGATGCCATGGACCAGTGCGTGGGAAAGGCGGGCACGCACATCCCACTCACGCCAGGCGTCGGCCTCACCGTTGTCCTGCTCGCGTTTGGACTGACCGAGTTGGTCCGCCACTTCCAGCAGACGCTCGGTCGCATCTTCGCGGCGATTGAGCACCAGATCCTCAACCCGTTCGCGCACGTTCCAGGGCAGGTCGGCATAGATACCCAGTTGCGCAGGATTGACGATCCCCATGCTCATGCCCGCCTGGATGGCATGGTAGAGAAATACGGTGTGGATCGCCTCGCGCACGGGATTATTGCCGCGGAACGCAAAGGAGACGTTGCTCAACCCGCCCGAGGTCTGAGCGCCGGGAAGATGCGCATGGATCCAACGTACGGCCTCGATGAAATCCACCGCGTAGTTATTGTGCTCGGCGATCCCTGTGCCGATGGCGAAAATGTTCGGGTCGAAGATGATGTCGGTCGGGTCCATCCCAACAACGTTGGTCAAGATGTTATAACTGCGCTTGCAGATGCTGGTCTTGCGCGCTAGCGTGTCTGCTTGTCCGGTTTCATCAAACGCCATGACCACCACAGCCGCGCCATATTTCATGGCGCTGCGCGCCTGGCTAATGAAGTTTGCTTCACCTTCCTTCAGACTGATCGAGTTGACGATCGCTTTGCCCTGGACGCACTTCAGCCCGGCTTCGATGATCTCCCACTTGCTCGAATCGATCATGACCGGGACGCGAGCGATATCGGGTTCGCTGGCGATCAGATTGAGGAACGTCTGCATCGCCTCCACCCCGTCGAGCATGCCTTCGTCCATGTTGACGTCGATGACCTGCGCGCCGGCGAGCACCTGGGAGCGGGCCACCTCGACCGCCTCGTCATATTTATCCTCGCGGATCAGACGCGCAAACTTGGCAGAGCCGGTAACGTTGGTGCGCTCGCCCACATTGACGAACAAAGAATCCTGATCGATCAGTAGTCGCTCCAACCCACTCAGGCGGGTGGCATTGGGTTGCTCGCCCATGCCGCGCGGCGCCATATCGGCAACCACCTGCGCAACCGCGGCAATATGCGCCGGGGTGGTACCGCAGCATCCGCCGACGATGTTGAGCCAACCCTGCGCTGCAAACTCAGAAATAATCGTCGCCATCTGCTCCGGGGACTGATCGTATTCACCGAAGGCGTTGGGTAGACCCGCGTTGGGGTGCGCGCTGATCGGGAATGCGGCGTTGTCGGCGAGGATGTTGACATAGGGACGCAGCTGTTCGGCGCCCAGTGCACAATTCAGCCCCACCGCCAGCGGCTCGGCGTGGGCGATGGAGCACAGGAACGCTTCGGTGGTTTGGCCCGACAGGGTGCGCCCGGATGCGTCCGTGATGGTTCCCGAGATGATCATAGGCAGTGGTGTATCGAGCGCCTCGTTGATATCGAGAGCCGCATAGACAGCCGCTTTGGCGTTCAAGGTATCGAATACCGTTTCGATCATGAACAGGTCTGCGCCGCCGTCAACCAGTCCCTGCATGGCCTCACGATAACTGGAGACCAGTTCATCGAAGCTGATGTTACGAAATCCTGGCCGGTTCACATCCGGCGAGAGGCTTGCCGTGCGGTTGGTAGGGCCGACGCTGCCAGCCACATAGCGCGTTCGTTCGGGTGTGCTGAAGCGATCTGCCACATCTCGGGCAATCTGCGCACCGGCATGATTCAACGCATAAGCGTGTGCATCCAGGCCAAAGTCTGCCTGGGCGATGGAGGTAGCACTGAAGGTATTGGTTGAAAGAATGTCTGCCCCAGCCTCCAGGTAGGCGGCGTGTACCTCAACAACTACCTCCGGGCGGGAGATCGATAACACGTCGTGGTTACCCATCTGCGGTGTGTCCACCTCGGCGTTCAGCGCGCAGCGATAATCGTCTTCTGTGAGTTTGTAGCCTTGCAGAGCCGTCCCATAGGCGCCGTCGAGGATCACGATGCGCTGCGCCATCAGCTCGCGTAGCTGCGTGATGACGGGCGAGTAAGGGCCCAGGGGTTGTTCTGACATACGCGAAACTTGACTGACGGTGGGACAGCGGAAATCCTAGCAGTTGCCAACCGCGCCAGATTGCGCGCGTTCCTAGAAGTCTTGAGCAGCATTCATAGTGAGCATTACGGAACGCATCTTGCGGGCTAAATGGGTGAGATTCTGGTGCAGATCGGGTAGCCTATACCGAACTTTTTTGGTGGGTTTTTGCCCGATGATCGAGATTTCCCAATCCGCACAGGACTATCTGGCCGAACTGCTCGGCAAGCAGGAGGACAAAGGTACCGCGATCCGCGTGTTTGTCGCTCAGCCAGGTACGCCGCAGGCGGAAACCTGTATTGCCTATTGCCGTCCGGGCGAGGAGCAGGACGGCGATATCGCAGTGGAATATGAAGGTTTTCGGGCCTGGTTCGAAGGTCGCAGCGAAGCCTACCTGGTAGACGCGATCGTCGACTATCAGGAAGATCAGATGGGTGGGCAGTTGACCATCAAGGCACCCAACGCCCGCATTCCCAATGTCAGCGATGACTCCCCGCTGGAAGACCGCGTCAACTACGTGCTTTATAACGAGATCAATCCGGGCCTCGCCGCGCACGGGGGCGCGGTGACGCTGGTCGAAATCACCTCCGAAAAAGCTGCCGTACTGCAGTTCGGTGGCGGCTGTCAGGGCTGTGCCGCGGTGGATATCACACTCAAGAATTCGGTGGAGACAACCTTGCTCGAACGCCTGCCGGAACTGACAGCGGTGGTTGACGAGACCGATCACACGTTTACCGAAAACGCGTATTACAGCTAGGCTCCAACCTCCCCACGCGGTCGCCTAACCGTCAATCCCGATGGCGGCGCACCGTCTCGTGCAAGGCGCGTAACATTTCCTCGGTGGCAGCCCAACCCACACACGCGTCAGTGATCGACACGCCATACTCCAGACCCTTAGGGCCGCCGTTGAGACTCTGCTTACCGGGGTTGATGTGACTTTCGATCATCACCCCGGTGATCGATCCATTGCCGCTGGCGATCTGTCCCATGACGTCCTCCAGCACCCCGACCTGCCGGTTGTGATCCTTGTTGGAGTTCGCATGTGAGCAGTCCACCATGATCGACTCGCAGGCGGAGGCACAGCGCAGCGCGCGTTCCGCTTCGCCGATCGCAGCCACGTCATAATTGGGTCCCGCGCTACCGCCGCGCAGCACCACGTGAGCAGCTTTGTTTCCGCGGGTATGGATCACCGATACCTCACCGTTGGGGTTTATCCCCAGGAAGCTGTGCGGGTGAGCCGCCGATTGCAGCGCGTTGATCGCGACATCGAGACCGCCGTCTGTGCCGTTCTTGAAACCGACCGCGCAACTGAGGCCGGATGCCATTTCGCGGTGGGTCTGGGATTCGGTGGTACGTGCGCCAATCGCGGACCAGCTGATCAGATCCTGCAGATACTGGGGTGTGATCGGATCCAAGGCCTCGGTCGCCAACGGCAGGCCGATCTCGGCAATGTCCAACAGCAGGCGGCGGGCGATCTCCAGCCCTTCACTGATCGCAAACGTATCGTTGAGGTGGGGGTCGTTGATCAGACCCTTCCAACCGACCGTGCTGCGCGGCTTCTCAAAGTATGTGCGCATCACCAGCAACAGGTTTTCTGAGACATCGTCCTGCAATGCCCGTAGACGCTGTGCATAATCCAGCGCGGCATCGCGATCATGGATGGAGCACGGCCCCACCACCACGAGGAAACGACGATCCTCGCGCAGCACAATGTTCTGTACCGCGGCGCGGTGTGCATTCACCCGTTCACGGACCGCTTCGGGCACCGGGAGCCGGGCTTTCAGATGTTCGGGGGTCATCAACACGTCGTGGCGCTCAACATTCAAGTTTTCCAATTGCATGGTTAAAGCCTTTTGTTGTTGGTGGCAGCGCGGGTTTGCTCGAGACCAGAAACGAAAAAACCCGCGGGGCGTTCTGCCCGGCGGGTTACGCTTCGAAGGCAGAAAACGCTGCCTTCAAATAAATTTAAAGGCTGGCTTAGCTAAAAAAGTAAAAGCCTTGCCAGCTGAAAAAGCTGCGTCCACGATCGCCCATCAGCGGACCTTGGGCTCCGCCAGTTACTACGATAGAGCTGATGTCATAGATTGCAGATTTCATGGACGCGG
>JBCCHL010000225.1:0-5845 GCA_039028775.1 Pseudomonadota bacterium
CGGGTAAGCATGGCGGAGGGTAGCAGGGTTACCAGTCCTGCTGGCCACGCAAAGAAACACAACACCCCTCTATATAGCAAAAGGTGTGGGCATGACCTGATATTCGCCTTGTTCCATGTCATGTGTTATTTGTCACCTAATATTATTGAAGTACTTCAGTTTCTCTTTGTGCCTATTGGCCTGGTGTGCGAATGTGTGAAGAGCCGGATTGCATCTATAGTGCACCCGTCCCGCGGCCAGCACCCGGCGCTGCCAGCCGCCGAGCAGCGCCAGCGGTGGCCGTGTTAGCTCCGCAAACAGAGCCGCAAGCGCGCCGCGCCCGAGTTCAGCGGCCACCCGTGGCCAATCGTCGGGGCGCAGGGGGTGCGCTTCGAAACTGATGAAATGCAGGCGCGCGTGGGTGTGGCGCAGCACGTAGGCGGCGGTGGCAACGAAATTAAGTCCGGTACCGAAGCCGAGTTCGCCGACCGTGAACAGCGCCGGTGCGGGGCTGTCGCACAAGCTTGAGGGCGCGATAAATACCCGCTCGGTCTCCTGCGCCGCGTCATGACTGAAATAGATGTCACCGTAGGCTGGTGCGTAGGGTGCGTGCTCCCGCCAGTCCAGGTGCGCCCCCGGGAGTGGCTGGGCTCCGGCATCCCTCACGGGGATGGCGACGGATCTGCGGTGGCGATCGGGCGGTCGGGGTCGGTGATCCATCCGCTCCAGGATGGGGCGTACAGCGCCGGCATCGGCAATCCCGCCACCGCCATGGCGAGCACATTGTGCGCGGCGGTCACGCCGGAGCCGCAGTAGCACACCACGTCTTTGTCGCGCAGCGAAGCAAACCGCGCGGCCAGTTCGGGGGCGGTCTTGAAGCGACCCTCCGCGTTAAGATTGTCCTGAAACGGCAGGCACACGGCTCCGGGGATGTGGCCTGCGACCGAGTCGATCGGTTCTTCACGACCGGCCCAGCGCGCTTCGGTGCGCGCGTCGACGATGCGCTGCGCCGCTTCTGGTTGCGACGACCACACGCTCATTTGGACACTGTCGAGCAGGCTGACCAGCGCCGCGCGGGTGCTGAGATTACCGCTTAGCGGACGGGTTTCGCCGTCCGCGACCAGCGGTCCCCCCCACTGCTGGATACCGCCGTCCAGCACCGCGACGGCCGCGTGTCCGAGCCATTTGAACATCCACCAGGCGCGGGCGGCAAAAGCGCCGCCGGCATGGTCGTAGACCACCACCTGGGTATCCGCATCGACGCCCCAGGCGATCACGGTCTGCAACCAGCGATCGCGGTCTGGTAGCGGATGGCGTCCATCTTTGCCCGGTGGGTCGGCCAGATCCGTTTCCAGGTCGGCGAAGCGGGCCCCTGGGATATGACCGTCTTGGTAGGCCCGTCGTCCCCAGCCGTGATCGGCCAGATCGCTGCGGCAATCGAGGAGCACGCAGGTGTCACCCAGGCGGCGCAATTCGTCGGCGGTGATCAAAGTGGTGTAGGTTGGAGGCATATTGGTCTGGCCGTGAGGGCCTTGATCTGCGGTGTTAAAGGCTGTGAAGCCTATCGCATTTTGGCGGCGGGCAGCGAGGTTTTGGGTACTTTTAGCTACTTTGGACGCAGTTAACCGCGAGCGCGCGGGTCTACACTGTCAGACAGTTAAACACAAGCTGGCAGGCGCGGGCAGGGACGTTACAATGCGCCCGCATTAGCCTCGCACAAATTAGGAGCGCATGACGCGTGAGTATTCTTGATTGGTTGACTACGGGTTTGTTGGACTTCTCCGCCTGGGAATTGGTGTTGTACACCCTGGCGGTGACCCACGTGACCATTGTTTCCGTGACCGTCTATCTGCATCGCTACTCCTCCCACCGTTCGCTGGAGTTACATCCGGCCTTGAAGCACTTTTTCCGCTTCTGGCTGTGGCTCACCACGGGCATGGTAACCCGGGAGTGGACCGCGATTCACCGCAAGCACCACGCCCAGTGCGAGACTGAAGAGGATCCGCACAGCCCCGTCATGAAGGGCATCGGCGAAATCTTCTGGCGTGGCGCTGAGGCTTATGCGGAGTCGACCAAGGACGCCAGCATCATGGCGCGTTATGGCGCCGGTTGTCCGGATGACTGGGTCGAGCGCGAGATCTACGACAAGCGCCGCAGCCACGGGCTTGCCCTGATGGCGATCATCGACGTCGCGCTGTTCGGGGTGATCGGCCTGACCGTCTGGGCGATCCAGATGATCTGGATTCCGCTGTTTGCCGCCGGGGTGATCAACGGCATCGGCCACTGGTGGGGTTATCGAAACTTCGAATGCCCGGATGCGGCGCGCAACATCGTGCCTTGGGGCATCCTGATCGGCGGTGAGGAACTGCACAACAACCATCACACCTATCCCAACTCCGCCAAGCTATCGGCCAAGCCGTTCGAGATCGACCTCGGCTGGGGCTGGATCAAACTGTTTTCCGCTCTCGGTCTGGCTAAGGTGCGCAGCACCGGACCGGTGGTCGCCCGGGTCGAAGGTAAGGACACCATCGACAAAGATGCTGCCTGGGCGCTGGTCAACGATCGCTTCCGCGTGATGGCACGTTACACCGAGGAGGTCCTGAAGCCGGCGCTGGAGGCGGAGTACGTCAAAGCCGATCAAGCCTCGCGCAAGGTAATCCGCCGCGCCCGGCGGGTTCTGCATCGCGAAGTCTCCTTGGTCGATCAGCGTGGTCGCGAGCGTATCGCCGCGTTGGTCGAGCGCAGCAGCGACATCAAAGTAGCCTACGAACTGCAGGAAAACCTGCGCGCGATCTGGGCTAAACGCGGTGGCAACGTCGATGAGATGATCGCGGCCCTCGGTGAGTGGTGTAAGTCTGCGGAAGCTTCGGGTCAGCAGACCCTGCGGGAATTTGCCGAAACGCTGAAGTCCTACGCAACGCCGGTTGCCGCCCGGGCCTGAGCTCTAACGCGGCGGCAGCCCAAGCCGCGTGCGCAGAGCGGCGCTGCGCTTGCAGCGCAGGCTCTGTGTGTGTTCGAAGACTGCCCTGACCCTCTCTCGCTTACCCCCTAGCCATTCCCTGCGCGTACCCTCGCGCCATCCCCCGTCCCCGCATGCGCCTCACCTGCGTCCGCCTATGAGGTGAGAACGGTGACGACTAGCGCATGTGCGCCGCCGCACAGTTCTTTCAGGCTCCCATGTTCCTGGCATTTCCGCGCTCCCCGGGCGTTTCCTAAAGTGGCCGCACCTTAAAACAAAAGGAATTGACCCGTGAAACTACTTCGAATTGCTTTCGTCCTTACTGCGCTGCAGTTGATGGGCTGCAGCAGCGGCAGCGACCGCGCAACCTCTGACCAAGCGGCGGCGGATTCTCAGCCGCCCGCACTGCGTCACTACGCCGGGCCCGGTTCGCGTTGGGATGTGCGTCTGAACGCCGACTTCACGTTTTCGATCGAGCGGCGTGCGCGTATCGATACGCCCGTCGTGTTGACCGTGACCGGCACCTATCAGGAACTTGACAGCGGCTTCCTGCAATTGGTGGTCGGTGCCGCGCAGGGTGAAGATGCACCCACACCGGGACAGACGGCCTGGGCGATCGAAGTGCCCGGCTATGCGCTGTTCCTCAAACCCGACGAATCGCCCTTTGGCGGCTTTATCACCATGGTGGATGGGGGCAATTGTCCGAGTAGCGACTTGACCGCCAACTGGACCGTGATGCGACCTGCAGCATCCGCCAGCGCGGACAGCGCAAGTGTTGCCCACGTCGGCAGCTTGGCCTACACGGCCGCGTCGGCCAACCTGTGCATCACCCAACGCCGCAGCCTCACCGCGCTCGACACGGAATTAGGCAGCGTCGATCTCGGTGTGGGGGAGTGTGCCGACGGCGTGATCGCAACCTCTCAGGCCATGATCTATCTCACCGCGGCGGGTGGGGCCCTAGTGCACACCAATCACCCGGATGACGCGGAGCGGGAGATTGTCTTCGCCATGCAGGACGCGCCGCTCGCGGCGGTCTCCGATTTGGATGGCGACTATATCGGGCTGATCTATGACGTGGGCAACCCGTCGGGAAACAATGTTGCCCCCACCACCCTCACTTGTACGGCAGGTCTGTGCGCCGGTAGTTTGTATGACTCGATCGGACTGGTTACCGCCGTGCAGACGTTTGTTGCGGACCTCTTCGGTAGCTTGAACCTACCCGGTGCGGGGATGACCAGCGGCCAAGTGCGTACCGATGCAGGCGCGGGGGCGCTGGCTTGCCAGAGTTTAAGCTATGCTCCGGGGCAAGTGCTGCTGGCCTGTCTCGGTCAGGACCCCGAGGATGCCACTCGTCAGATCACCATGGTGGCGCGCAGCCGCTGACCGTGCTCGGTGGTCCGGTACCCCGGCTGGCCGCGTGAACTGATCCCGAGCCAGGCAAGACTCCTGCAGCGCCGCCGCCGATCCCGGTGACGGCGCTGGCTGCCCGGGGACCGACTGCTGACAAACCGTTGTCAGCAGCCGTGTGGGACAATTTAAGCGGCAAGTCCAACGGAGTCGCTCCATGTCTTTACAACACTACTACCACCCCATGAGCCGTGCGGTCACCACCGACTGGATGCTGACCGAGTTGGAGGCGCCTCACGAGCGCGTGCTGATCGACTTTACCCAGGGCGAAAACGACACGCCGCACTATCGCGCGATCAATCCCATGCGCAAGATTCCGGCGCTGGTCGATGGTGAGGTCATCGTCACCGAGGCCGCCGCGATTTGTGCCTATCTGGCTGACAAGTTTGCCGACCGCGGTCTGGCACCACCAGTCACTTCCGCATTGCGCGGCAGCTACTATCGTTACCTGTTCTATCCCGGGACCACGCTGGAGCCGATGTTTACTCTGGCACAACTCGACAGCGGCGCGCTGTCGCCACAATCCGTCGGTTGGGGGGATCGCGCCCGCTGTCTCGCCAGCATCGAAGAGATGACGCCGCACACCGGTTGGGTGCTGGGCGAGCAGTTCACCGCGGCGGATGTGGTGTTCGGCGGCACCTTGGATTTTGCGCTGCAGTTCGGTTGGTTGGACGCACCCAGTAGCCGGGTGAGGGCCTATGTGGAGCGGCTGCGGGCGAGGCCGGCCTATCGGCAGAGTCACGATCTGGAAGACGCCGGTGAGTGACGCGCCAGCGGCAAAGAATAGCAGCAGAGATATCCGCACGGTCGTTTGGTGGGAGCCGCTGCGGACCAATCCCACCCATTGCGGTTGGCTGTTTTCTAGTTCGGGCGGGGAGCCGGCTCGGATTACATACGCTCGACCACGTCAATGCCCAACAGGCCCAAGCCCGCGCGCAACGTGGATGCGGCCTGTCCAGCCAGGGCCAGGCGGCGGGCGCGAATGTGTTCCTCGTCCGCTTTCAAGATCGGACAGGCCTCGTAAAAGGTGGTGAAGCGGGTTGCCACCTCGTAGAGATAGCCGCACAGATAGTGTGGATACCCTTCGGCCGCAACCTGTTCCAACACATCGTTGAAGCCTGCCATGGCGACCGCCAGGCGGCGTTCTTCTTCATCCACCGGTGCGACCGTTAACGGCAGGCTGGCGGCGTCGACCCCACCCTTGTCGAACATGCTCATGATGCGCGTGTAGGCGTACTGCAGGTAAGGCGCGGTGTTGCCGTCGAAGGTGATCATCTGTGCCATATCGAAGATATAATCGCTGGTACGGTTCTTCGAAAGCTCCGCGTACTTGATGGCGCCGATACCGATGCGGCTGCCCAGGGCCTGGGCTTCTGCCGCGGACAGATCTGGATTCTTATCCTGCACTAAGGTTGTGGCCCGTTCCTCCGCTTCGTCGAGCAGGGCGGCCAGCTTGACCACACCGCCGTCGCGGGTTTTATAAGGCTTGCCATCGAGCCC
>JBCCHL010000226.1:0-5727 GCA_039028775.1 Pseudomonadota bacterium
AGCGTCAGAATGGCCGCCAGCGGACGGTCGATGTTGTTCTTCAGATTCGCAAGGCGCTCTGCACCGCTCGGGTTGGATTCTTTGATCGCCTCCGGGTAGGACGGCGAAACGGAGAGCAGGACCGCTTCGGCGATAGAACACAGGAACGAGAAGATGAGCGCGACAGCAGCAAAAACGATGAGTAAGGTGAGGCTGCCATCTAAGCCACTTTCCAATCCAACCCCCAAGTTCAGTTGTTTATGGTTTTTTCAGTCCGTGAACATACCGGTCGCGGATAGCGGGTGCAAACCGCGCCGCCAGCGCCGATCGGCCTGCGTGATCAGGGATTGGCCTGGATAAAATGATGAATCAGGGCGACCAGGGTTTCCGGGATGTCCTCCTGGCAGAAGTGTCCTGCCTCCGCAAAGGTGGTCACCGGTGCGGTGGGGAACAGGCCTCTGAAATCGGCCACCGCGTTCTCCCAGCGGATAGCACGGTCCTTGAGCCCAAACGCCAGCATGGCTGGCTTGGCTTTCACCGCCTCCAAATTGCCGGTCTCCACGCCCGCACCGATATAGGGGAACGCGCGCAAGAGGTGGACATCGAGCGGAAACTCGATGCCGCCGATGCAGGCGGCGCGATCTGGAAATGGCGCGGAGTAGGCTTTGATCCAAGTGTCATCGACCGCGGCTGAGTTCTGAAAGCCGATGATCTTCATGACCGACAGGATGGTCGAACCAAGCTCACCCAGAATACCCTCCAGCGTGCCGGCATCGTGATGCTCCGCGATCCACTTGAACCAGTTAGAAGGTTCTGGGTTCACCGGCTCGGCGCCGTAACCGAACAGAGTATTCATCATGACCACGCGCTTTACCCGTTCGGGTTGGCGAATTGTGTACGCGCCGGTGATGGGGCCGCCCCAGTCCTGGCAGACGAAGGTGATGTCGCGCAGGTCCAGTTCCTCTATGAGAGTGGCGAGATTCTCGACATGGGTCTGTAGGGTATACGTCTTGTCCTGCGGGGTTTCACTCTTGCCGAAACCCATATGATCGGGAACGATCACGCGGTAGTGCTCGCTCAATGTCGGTATGAAGTTCCGATACAGGTACCCCCAGGTCGGTTCGCCGTGCAGGCAGATGATCACCTGGCCATCGCGTGCTCCTTCGTCAACGTAGTGTTGTTTGAAGCCTGCAGCTGCGCAGAAATGCGGGACAAAAGGCCAGGTGCCATCGAACGTTTCATCGGCATCGATCATGGGGTACGCGCCTTTGGTTCCGGGAGGGTTTGCAGCGCAAACTAACCCGAACGTGCCCCTGCCGTCTATCTTGTTAAGCGGGTAGGCGCCGTCGCGCGCGACGCAGCGCCCTGATGCCCAGTAGACCCAGGCCGAGAAGGCTGAGAACGCCCGGTGCGGTGACGGTTGTACTGGGCGGGTTGACCGGCGGTGGCAGATCACGAATGCGGATTCGAAAGCCACCCAGATCTTTGCTGTTCGCGTCCGTGTCGTCCGTGTACTCCCCTGGATTGAAGCTGGCGAAATCGATCGGCAGCACCGTACGGTAAACGAAATTCAGAATCGTGCCGGCGGCAAAACTACCCCGTTGGGCGAATACAAGTTTAAAATCGTCTTCGCGTTTGCCATCGTCGTCCAACTCGATGGACGCCAGGATCAGGCCCGGGGTGAGTTCCCAGGCGGGGAGTGCAAAACTGCGATCCTGCACGGTCGCATCCGCGATGAAATCGCCGCGCCCCGGCGCGTCGTCGACGTTGAACCCCATGTTGGTCCCCCCGAACGCGTCGCCCGTCATGCCGCTGCCGACCAGCTCGATCTGGGTCTGATTGTTGGTGGCGGGGGTGAAGTTGATCACCAGCAGCGCGTGGCTCGTAGGGCTGAGCAGCAGTGCCAGCAAGATGACGGTGCAAGCCATAGGCGCTTGCACCCGCTTATGGTGGATCGTTCTTGTGGTGCTTGCTCCGATCCTCTGACCGGCGGTGTGTTCGAACTTATCCTCGATCCTGTTCATGGTGGGCTCCGTTTGGTCGAAGCAAGAGGATAGGTTCTGCGCTGAGCCTGGGGTGTAAGAGATGTCGGTACGTTGCGTAGGAGATCTTGGCGTCGTTCTAGAAACCGTCGAACTTGCGAAGCAGGATTCGTTCGTTGTCTTGTCTGCGTGTGTAGCCACGGCGATCGAAGTACTCCAGGACCTCGATGGCGATGTTGCGCCCGACGCCGGTTTGATCGCGAAAGGCCTTGACGGCAAGCGGCGCGGCGCTGGTCATCTCCTCCACGACTTTCGCCAGCTCATTCAAGCGCCTGGGCAGATAGAACCGATGATTCGCCACATGAATCACCAGGCCGCGCTTGGTCAGTTCCTTCAGGTCACGTTCGATGTTCTGTTGCGGATGCCGCCACTGCTTGGCCAAATCCCCCGTCGAAGGTGCCTGAAGATTGTCCAGCGCTTGCTCCAGTTGTTGCCAACTGCGCGCGAGAGCCGGGGGTAATTCGACCTTTTGCTCGGGCAGCTGATAGATGCCACCCTGGTTGGTCATCTTCTTTTCGGCCACCAATTCATTGAGCACACCGCTGGCGAGACTGCGCGGCAAGCCCGCAAACCCGTTGCTGCGCAGTCCCGGCGAACTGGGCTGCTCCATGGTGTGGGCGTTCAGCTGCTCCAAGGCGCGGGTCTTATGCGCTTGCCAGAAGCCACTGCTGACAAAGTTGTCGTCGTGCTGATGACCGTCCAGTTTGCCCAGCAGTCGGTCCATACCGGCTCGATCGAGGTTCCACAGTTGTTTGAACGCGGTGATCGGCAGCACGCCTGTGTCCTCGAGCTGTTGCGCGGCGCTGATCTCAGGGTCATCGCCAAGACAGGCCTGCAGCGCAGCCCGGTGGTTGGGCCGGCGCCGTCGGCGCATCGGCTCCGGCGCGGCCCAGATCACGCGGGCGCCACCCAGCGTGACGTCCAGACTCTGGTCGCGAATGATCAGCCGATCGCCGTGGCGCACGCCCAGGGGTGCGTCGCATACGACGTGGACAATGTCCTCGGTGCCGGGTTGCAGCCGCTGTTCGTCCAGCAGCGCCAGACGCCCCGTGCTGTGACTGGTGGCGTGATAGATGTGGATGGGGGTCCAGTGTTTTACGGCTCGGGGGAAGTCCCCGAGCACACGCAACTGAACCGCGATCTCAAGATAGTTCTCTTGGGCGGTCGCGTTGAGCCAGTCGCCGCGTCGAATGTCTTGCAGGTTAAGCCCCGAGATGTTTAGCGCACAGCGGGATCCGGCGCCCGCGCTGGGGGCCTCCTGATCCTGCGCACGGATGCCGCGCACGCGTACTGGGGTATGGCTCGGAAAGTGGGTCAGCGTTTGATCTACGGCGACGGTGCCGCTGTGAATTGTGCCCGTGACCACCACCCCGGCGCCACGTACGCTGAAAACGCGATCGAGCGCCATCCGGAACGGTTGTTCCGCATTGCTGCTGTGCTGTTGTTCGGCTTGGGCCCGCAGGTGATCGAGGAGCGCGTGGGTTGTGTCTCGCTCCAGATTGCAGCACGGGAAAATCTCGGCGTTCGCCAGGAAGGTCCCGGCGGTAAGTTGTTCGATCTCCGCCTGCACCGCCTGCAGGCGGTGCGTGTCCACGCGGTCGATCTTGGTCAGCGCGATGGCACCGGCCTGCACGCCTACCAATTGCAGGATGTCGAGGTGTTCCCGACTCTGCGGCATCGGCCCGTCGTCGGCGGCGATCACCAGAAGGGCGTACTGCTGACTGGCCACCCCGGCGACCATATTGTGGATGAACTTGTGATGGCCGGGTACGTCGACAAAGCCGAGCCGACCTTCGTCGATGTAGGCAAAGCCCAGATCGATGGTCAAGCCGCGCGCCTTTTCTTCCGCCAGGCGATCGGTGTCCACCCCGGTGAGGCATTGCACCAGGGAGGTTTTGCCGTGATCGACGTGGCCGGCGAGCGTGACAATCATGCGGGCAGGGCTGCCAGCACGTCGGTGAGTTCGTCGAGCGGGCTGGCCATACGCATATCGAGGAGCACCCGGGACTCCTTGATCCTGCCGATCACCGGTGTGGGTAACTCGCGCAATAGGGTCTGGATCCGCTGGGCGCTGTACTCGGGGTGATCGAGGGTGACCGCAATCGAATCGATGGTCTGATCGGGTAGTGCGCCGCTGCCGATCTGGCCGCTGCTTTCGATCACGTGGCCGGCCCAGCCGGCGGGGAGGGCGGCGATAACCGCCTGTCCACGTCGACACATCTCTTCGCCGCTCGCCGTCAAGGCGTTGAGTAAAGGCAATGCGGTAGGCAGCCTCTCCGGATTTTCGTAGAGCTTCAAGGTGGCGTCCAGGATCGCCAGGGTGATCTTGTCCGCTCGTAGCGCGCGTTTCATCGGATTCTGTTTGATCGCATCGAGGTGTGTCTTGTTGCCGACTATGATCCCCGCCTGCACCCCGCCGAGCAGCTTATCGCCGCTGAAGGTGACCACATCGATGCCCTGGCCCAGCATGGCGTCGGGTGTGGGCTCGTAGGGTAGCCCCCAACGGGTCAGATCGACCAGCGTGCCCGCGCCCAGATCGACGCAGCTTGGAATGTCATGCTCCCGCGCCAAGCCACTGAGTTCTTGAGCGGATACTTCTTTGGTGAAGCCGGAGATGTGGTAGTTGCTGGGATGCACCTTCAGCAGCAGCGCGGCCTCTGGGGCGACCGCTGCGTAGTCTTTGAGGTGGGTGCGATTGGTCGTGCCGACCTCCAACAGCGTGCAACCGGAGCGGGCCATGAGTTCGGGCAATCTAAAACTGCCGCCGATCTCGATCAACTCGCCGCGTGAGACCGGGACCTTGCGACCCAGAGCGAGGCTGTTGAGAACTAATAACAAAGCGGCGGCATTGTTGTTAACCACCGTCGCGGCTTCACAACCCACCAAACGGGCCAGGCGCTCTTCGATCACCGCATCGCGATCGCCCCGCGAACCGGCGACCAGGTCATATTCCAGATTCATCGGGCGGGTGACCAAGGGTTCGATGTCCTGCCACAGCTCACGACTGAGCAGCGCCCGCCCAAGATTGGTGTGGATCACCGTTCCGGTCAGGTTGAAGACCGGGCGGTAGCCCTTCGGCATCAGCGCGTTGGCTAACACGCCTGCATACGCGCTCGGGTCGACCGCCCATCCGGGTACCGCACCTGCGCGGCGGATGTCGTTCTGTACGGCGCGCACACGGTCGCGCACGGTCTGCAGACCGTGCCGGGCGCACAGGGTGGATAAATCGGGGTGGCTGAGCACGGTGTCTACCGCCGGCAGGTCGCGCAATTCGGGCATGTTTAATTCGTAGCTGCTGACAAGTAGTCGACAGTGTACCCGCGCACTCTCATCGCTACCAAACCCGTCGGGTTGCGGTTCACAGCCGCGTTTGGAAAAATTTCAGAAAAGTGCTTGCAATAAATCGATTAAAGCGATTAAATCCATTTCAACAAATCGATTATAACGATTGTAACGATTAAATCGATGGCTGACAGGGGGTGACTCTGGTCGCCTAGATCGTTAAGCGATTTGTCGAGGGGAACGAGGGATGACTTGTCAGTCGCCGCAGTGTGGGGACCACCGATAAGCCTGAACCTCGTTGGAATAAACGCGTTTGCAGTGTTGTAAGAGGCTTGGCCCCAGCGCGCCAGGTCCTCAGGAGGATAAGACAGGTCGTGGTCCCCACACTGCGGCGACTGACAAGTCATCCCTCGTTCCCCTCGAC
>JBCCHL010000227.1:0-5707 GCA_039028775.1 Pseudomonadota bacterium
ATCAGAACGGGGTGACGCTGCTGACCGATGAGACAACCGTGTGGACAGCCGAAGATATGCGTGAGCAATGGTTAAACCAAGGTCGGTATGACGTCAGCTATTTGGCCGGACACTTTAGCCATCTTGGGTCGGTAAGCGAGCAACTTGGCCAAACGACGCTTGCTAAGCTCGATCAGGTTCTGGAGCCTTCCGAACTCCCGAAGGAAACCCAGCAGCAGGTACGCGAGCTGCTTGGCCAATATGCGCAGGTGGAGACCATCGCGTTGCGTAAAGCTGAGAGCGTCGGACCGAACGCGTTTACCTTGAGTGCCACCACCGTGGTGGTCACGGACGAGTTGGTGGAGTTACTCACCCCCGACGAATTGGTGGCGGTGTTCTGGCACGAGGTCGGTCATGCCAAGCTTAAACACGTAGAGCGCAACATCTTGCAGAGCTCTGCTTGGGTGGTCTTGTTGACCATGATCTCGGGCGATGCGACCGGGGCTGCGGAGCTGGTCCTCACCTTGCCGGTGATGGTTGGCCAGATGGCTTATTCCCGCGAGATGGAACTCGAAGCGGACAGCTTTGCTGTGGGTGCATTGAGTCAGTCCGATGTCTCGCCGCTGGCCCTGGCCAGCGCGCTGGAGAAGCTTGAGGCGTTTCATCGCAGCGAGGGTGAGGATGAAGAGACCGAAGATGCGGCTGAGACGGTTGACGACACACCGCCACCCGCCGAAGACGATGATGGCTTTGCGCGGCGGCTGTTGGAGTATTTCTCTACCCATCCGGCCACCGAGGAGCGTATCGAGGAGATCGAGCGCAACGCAGCCATCTGGGAGGTGTTCTGACCCAAGCGTCATCAATCGGTCCTGGGCGCGGCCGCAGCTGGCGTTCGCACCGATTTGACGTATGCTGCCATGCTCACGGGAGGACATGCCGAAAGGCGTGGGAGATAGCGCGATATGGCCACGCCGTACGAACCGGTTGACCAGAGTGGTGTTGTCGTCGATGGGCTGGACATCGGCGAGGTGGTGGCGGCCATCCATACGCAAGGCTATGCGGTGGTCGGCGACTTTCTCGATCCTGGCGCCGTCGCACGGGTTCGCGCCGCCTTCAACACCGAGGTGCCGATCACCCAGATGCGGGCCCTCGGCTCGGCGACTGGCCATACCTGGCGAGCCCACAATCTGCTCGCGAAAACCCGTGCCGTGGATTTTGTCATCCTCGATCCGCGCGTGGGCGCCATTGTTGCGGGGGTGGTGGGTAAATATAGCCAGATCAACATCGCTACGTTGTTCAACACTTTGCCCGGCGAGACCCGACAGGATCTGCATCAGGACGATGGCTTGTGGCCTATCCCCAGGCCGCACCCGTCTTTTCTATGCAACCTGTTGATCGCGTTTGATGATTTTACCGCCGACAACGGGGCGACCCACGTCGTTCCCGAAAGCCACAAGTGGACCCGACCGATCGATCAGAGCCAAGCAACCGAGCGCATTGAGATGACCTCCGGGAGCGCGCTCTTCTGGGAAGGTGGCTTGTGGCACGGCGGGGGCGCTAACGTCACGGCCGACGAAGAGCGGATGGGCCTCTTTGTCAGCCATCTCGTCAGCTACCTGCGCCCCTCAGACCTGCAGCTCTTGTCCGTGCCGCGCGAAATTGCCCGGGAAATGCCTCGTCAGCTGCAGCGGCTGCTCGGCTACTATCCGTTTGGCAACGGCGTGGACGGGCGCGATCCACTGGATACGCTGCACGATGGCATCGTTGTGCACCCCGATGCACAGTTGGCGTCTCACTGGCGACAAGGCAGATCAGGCGGCGAGTGAATTGGCCGCGAGGGATAAGAAACCAGGCAGAGCCTTAGAGAGAAAGAAAGGGAGAGCGCGGATGCTGATAGAAGAAACGTTTGCCGACCAGATACGCACGGTGACCATGAACCGCCCGGAAAAGCGCAACGCGATGACCGACGAGATGCTCGAGCTGCTGCTGGAGGCCTTCTCCCTGGAACCGCAGGATGGCGAACGTGTCACCGTCTTGCGCGGCGCCGGGCCTTCTTTTTGTGCGGGTCGCGACATCAGCCAGGGCATGAAGATCAATATCGAGCCGGTGTTTCACGCGGTGGAGACTTACCCGCTGCCGGTGGTGGCCGTGGTCCAGGGCAATGCCATTGCCGGTGGGTGCGAGATCGCCCTGCATTGCGACTTTGTGGTGGCGGCCGACGACGCCCGCTTCGGTATGTCTCTGGCCCAGATCGGCATGGCGCCGACCTGGTTCCTCGCTAAAAAACTGTTGGAAGTCGCCGGACCGGTAGGTGCGCGGGAAATCCTCTTGCTCGGCAATCCGCTGCCGGCGCGCAAGATGTTCGATCTGGGCATCATCTCGCGCATCGCCCCGGAGGATGAGTTGGAGGCGGTTTGTGAAGAACTGGTTGGACGACTTGTCAAAAATGCCCCGTTGTCCCTGCGCGCCATAAAATCACTGCTGCTCAGGGAGATGACCTTCCGCGATGGCATCGAGCATGGCGACGTTGACGCGCTGGTTTCGGTGGCGGCCCGGAGTGAAGACGCGATGGAAGGTCGCAAGGCCCGCCTGGAAAAGCGCGAGCCGACGTTTCGCGGGCGTTGAGCCAGCTTGTTATTCAGTCGTCGTCTTCTTGGTTACCAAAGTGTGCAGTGGTCGGGAAGGCGCTGCCGCCCTGATAGAACCCCTCCGGAATCAGAAAGCCACGCACTAGCGCCTTGTACGGCTCGCCGCTTGCGGTGAGATGATCGGCGACGGCGATGAGCGCCTCGCCCAGCGCGGTACCGTTGAATATCCACTCATTCAAAGCCGCGTGATTCGGTGCCCCAGCTCCGGGCTGAGCGGCCAGGGCTTCGTGGTACAGCGTGCGCAGATCGTCGGCCATATGGCGCAACAGCAGCGGCATGGGATGGGCCCACTCGATCTCGCTTGCAGGCAACCGATCGATGCCTGCCTCGGCCAGTTGTGCAAACACCGCCGCCAAAGCCTCATAGTTTTCGGGGTCGGCTCCGCTGGCACCGAACAGCGTACGTCCCCGCGCTCGGCGCGTCTCGCGCATCCACGGGGCCAGTCGGGTGATCTCGCTCTGCAGCCGCCCCGTTAGCGAGGTATCGGCCGGGGTCGGGAAACTCACCGGGCAGGCCCAGACCCCCGGGCCCGCCTCACCGTGGGCTTCGATCTCATAGTCTTCGATCGTCGGCTCGATCGCGCTTTCGAGCAGACCGAACGCGCGTCGCAGCACGGCGGTCTGAAACGCCGCATCGCCGGCCACGCCAAACGGCCGGCCCAGATCGAAAGGTACCCACAGCGCCCGCGGTGGGCACACGGCTTCGCTTTGCTCGCGAATCAGGCTGATCGAGGTGGTCGCCACCCCTGCGCGTTCGATGTAGTTGGCCAGGGCACCCACGGTGCCGGTACAGACGGGTCAGACCGGCACCAGCAACGCCACATCCACGTCGTCCGCGGCGAGCAGACGGCCGACCTCTTCAGCCGTCGGTTGCAGTGCCTCGTGGCTGGGCTGAGCCCCCATAAAGGTGTAGTGCCACCGGGAGACCGCGCCGATCTCGCCGTTGGCGGCCATCTCGTCCAGACGCTCCAGCGGCAGCCACATGTTGGGGTCTTGCTGAAACGCGCTGCGATCGAAGTTGGTGCTGATGTGGGAGGTCACCACATCTTTGAAAACCACGTCCCTGGGCAGGATCCGATAGTCGACGCCACCGACGGCAAAGGGTGCGTCATCGCGCCGGTGCAGGCCGGCGGTGGAGACGATGGCGACTTTGGCCTCCGTCAGCGGCTTCGGCGTAATCCAGGGTGCGGGCTCGACGGGTTGCATAGCTGCGGCACGTGCGCGCATGTGTTGTGCTTCTGCGGCGTGGAGATCGGTTAGGCGGACCATAGATTTGTTCCCTGAGATTGGTCCGGACTGTGGCGCGGTTTGGCGTGCCAGTCAACTTCGCGCGTTTTTCTTCGGAGCAGCTGCCTCGCGTTTGCCTTCACGCATCGAGATCGGGGCTTGCATAAGTGTACGAAATGCCTCAGGGTGCGCGCCTTTCGCAGCCGGCCTGGTTTTTGGGGCCGATCGTCTCACCACCGTCTACCCCTATCGGGAAAGCGGTGACAATTCAAAGGTGACCTTTGCACTCTTCGTCTTTTGCGGATCTCGGCATACGCAGCCCGCTGGTGGAAACGCTTGCGCAGACCGGATTTACCACGCCCACCCCAATTCAGCACAAGGCCTTGCCAGCGGGCCTGGCGGGACGCGACATGGTCGGCATCGCGCAGACGGGGACCGGCAAAACCGCCGCCTTTGGTCTGCCGCTGTTGCAGCAAATGCTCGCAGACCCGGGTAAGGCACGCCAACCCCGCGCGTTGATCCTGGCACCGACCCGGGAGTTGGCCGCGCAGATCCACCAGGAGCTGCAACAGTTTGCTCAGGGGACACCTTTGAAGTTTGCCTGCATCTTCGGCGGGGTCAAACAGGGCGCGCAGGTGCGCGCGTTGCAACAGGGTGTGCACGTACTCACGGCCACCCCCGGACGGCTGCTGGATCTGATGGATCAGGAGTATGTGGACCTTGGGGATTTGCAGCATCTTGTTCTCGACGAAGCCGATCGGCTGCTCGACCTGGGCTTTGCTCGGGACATCAAACGTATCGCCCGACATCTGCCCAAGCGTCGGCAAACCCTGTTGTTCTCCGCCACCATGCCCAAGTCTGTGGCTGCGCTGGTCGACTCACTGCTGTACAAGCCTGTGCGGATCGAGGTGACGCCCAAGAAAATTACTGCGGATAAGATTGAACAGGCTTTGGTGTACGTTCCGGTAAAACAGAAACCCTATGCTCTGCGGGCGTTGCTCGCGCGTAGGGAGGTTACCAAAGCGGTGGTCTTCACGCGCACCAAACACGAAGCGGATCGGGTCGCGAAAAAACTCAACAAGAGCGGGGTCGTCGCCGAGGCGATTCACGGCAACAAGTCGCAGAACGCGCGCACTCGAGCGCTGGGCAACTTCTTGAGCGGTGATGCCTGGGTGCTGGTCGCCACCGACATTGCCGCCCGAGGTATCGACATCAGCGGCATCTCCCACGTGATCAACTACAACTTGCCGCAAGACTCGGAAAGTTATGTGCACCGGATCGGGCGCACCGCCCGCGCGGGTGCCAACGGCACCGCCTGGTCGCTGGTGGACCACAACGAAATGGACAAGCTGCGCGCGGTGGAGAAGTTGACGCGGCGCAAGATCGGCGAGATGGAATTGGATCTGTCCGATTATGCTGTGGAGATGCAGGCCAAGGAAACTGGCCGTCCACACGCGCCCGCTGAGACCGGCGGCGAACAGTTGTCGTCGACCCAAAAACCCCGGCGTCGCCGTCGGCGGCGCCGGGGTCGGAAAGCTGTCGACGCCGCCTGAGGTGTTATTGAGCGATAATTGTGCCGACGCGGACGCTGGAAGACCGCGCCCGGTCTTGGGTAACATGGAGATGTAAGAGGGTCCAACCCAGGGCAGGAGAGGGCGGGAGAAATGCGTGAGCTCGAGGCGCATCTGCAGGAAAAGCTGTATGCGGAAATCAAAGACGAATTCTTCGCAGAAGCGATGGTCAGCATGTTTGAATTGGCTTTGCAGGTGGCGCCGACCCATCCCAGGCAGTCGCGTCTGGCAGCTTGGAACTCAACCGTCGGTGCTTCGACGCAAAATCTGCGGGACTTGCGAT
>JBCCHL010000228.1:0-5577 GCA_039028775.1 Pseudomonadota bacterium
GTGAGCTCGGGGCGGCTCAGGTACCCGCGCGCGAGGCCCAGGCCGCCCACGAGCAGCTCACCTGGCGCCCCTGTGGGCAGCAGCTGCAGGTTGCCGGGGTCCACCACGAGCGCCTGGCGCGAGCGGATGGGCCTGCCCAGCGGCACGGCGCTCGAGATTCTGGGGGAAGACGAAGCCGCCGGGTACAGCCAGATCCGTACCAGTCGCGGAACCGAGGGTTGGGTGCGATCCCAGTACCTCGTCACCCAGCCGATCGCCAAGTTGCGCCTGGCGAATGCCGAGGCGCAACTCGCCCGAGCCCGCGCCGAACTGCGCAGCGCCCAGGAAAAAATCCGTGCACTCAGCGGCGACGTCAGCAGCCAGACCAGCGCCAACGCCGCCAGCCGCAACCGCATCACCCAGCTGGAGTCCGAACTCACAGAATTGAAACGTGTCTCCGGCAGCGCGATCGAACTCAACAGCGCCAATCTGCAGCTCACTGAGACCAACACCCGGCTGCGCGACGAACTCGATGATGTCGCGGAAGCCCGGGCGCGCCTGGAAAGCAACGAACGCAACCAGGCGATTCTGTATGGCGTCGGCGCCATTCTGATCGGCCTCCTGGCGGGGGTGCTCATCAAATCCCGACCGCAACGCTCGGCGTGGAACTGACATGCCGCTGCTGAGTGTCAATCTCAACAAAGTCGCCTTGTTGCGCAATTCCCGCGAAGGACACCGCCCCAGCGTGGTCGGCGCGGCACGCACGGTGGTGGCGGCCGGAGCCGGCGGCCTGACCGTACATCCGCGGCCCGACCAACGCCACATCCGCCCGGACGATGTGCACGACTTGGCGAGGCTCATCCGCGAGGAGTTCCCCACGGTCGAATTCAATATCGAAGGCAACCCGTTCGCCGGCCCGGGTGCAAACGGCTACCCCGGCTTCGATACGCTGATCGAAGCGACCCGGCCCACCCAGGCGACCTTGGTGCCGGACGGTGACAACCAACTGACCTCGGACCACGGGTGGGACTTCTCCAGCCCCAATTCCGAGTTGGCGGAGAAGATTGCGCAATATCAGGCATGGGGTAGCCGCGTCAGCCTGTTCATGGACCCGGATCCCGAGCAGATGCAGGCCGCGCGAACCCATGGAGCCGACCGCGTCGAACTCTATACGGGGCCATTCGCCGCCACGATCTGGCAACACGGCATTAAGCACACGGCCAGTCAGACGAGTTTTGACACCTATCTCGATGCCGCCCGTACCGCCACTCAGCAGGGTCTGGGGGTCAACGCAGGCCACGACCTTGACCTCGAGAACCTGCCAATTTTCTGTCGCATCGAGGAGGTGAGCGAGGTGTCCATCGGTCATGCGCTGATGGCGGATGCCCTGGAGCAGGGACTTTTTGCGACGGTGCGCGCATATTTGGAGATTACTGGATAACAAACCATCAAACCGCGCCTAATCTTAGTGTGAACAACCATCCATCGGCTAGACGCTCATGACACAACTCGATCAAGCCGCCGCTGCGGCCCAGCAGGAAACCCTGACACCCGTGGATAACCTGGACGACTTTCTCAACACCGTGGCCGTGCGCAATCCCAGTGAGCCGGAATTTCTGCAGGCGGTCCACGAAGTCGCCCAGGATATTCTCCCATTCATCGCCGACAAACCGGAGTATCGGGAACTGCGCATCCTCGAGCGCATGGTCGAACCCGATCGCGTGGTGAGCTTTCGCATCGCCTGGCAGGACGACGCCGGCGAGGTGCAGGTCAATCGCGGCTATCGCGTACAGTGCAACAACGCCATCGGTCCCTACAAAGGCGGCTTGCGCTTCCACCCTTCGGTGAATCAGAGCATTCTCAAGTTTCTGGCCTTCGAACAGACCTTCAAGAACAGCCTCACCGGCCTGCCCATGGGGGGCGGCAAAGGTGGTGCAGATTTCGACCCCAAAGGACGCAGCGATGCTGAGGTCATGCGTTTCTGCCAAGCGTTCATGGGCGAGCTTGTGAAGTACATCGGACCGGACTGCGACGTGCCGGCGGGCGACATCGGCGTAGGAGCGCGGGAGATCGGTTATCTATTCGGTCAATACAAACGCCTGACCAACCAGTTTCAAGGCGTGCTGACCGGCAAAGGCGCCTCCTACGGCGGCAGCTTGATGCGCCCGGAAGCGACAGGCTTCGGCGCGGTCTACATGATGAACAACATGCTCAAGCATGCAGGCTCGGATATCGAGGGTAAGACCTGTGCGGTGTCGGGCTCAGGTAACGTCGCCACCTTCTGCGCGGCCAAGCTCACGGAATTCGGCGGCAAGGTGGTCACGATGTCCGATTCCAGCGGCTTTATCCACGATCCGGCCGGCATCGACGCGGATAAGCTCGCCTGGATCATGGCGCTGAAAGCCCAACGGCGTGGTCGCATCAGCGAGTATGCAGATGAATTCGGCGTCACCTTCACCCCATCCGCCCGCCCCTGGGACGTAGCCTGCGACCTGGCGTTCCCCTGCGCTACGCAGAACGAGCTGAACGAAGCGGACGCCGAGAATCTGATCAAGAACGGTTGCCAGGCGATCTCCGAGGGAGCCAACATGCCCACCACGCCCGCCGCGGTGACCGCGCTGCAAGAGGGTGGCGTCCTGCTCGCCCCTTCCAAAGCAGCGAACGCCGGTGGCGTCGCGGTGTCCGGTCTGGAGATGTCCCAGAACAGCCTGCGTTACAACTGGAGCAGCGAGGAAGTGGATACCAAATTGCGCGACATCATGGCGGGCATCCACGAACAGTGCGTCAACTACGGCTCCCAGGATCGCACAGCGGTCAACTACGCCAAGGGCGCCAACATCGCAGGCTTTGTCAAAGTGGCCGACGCGATGATCGCCCAAGGCGTTGGCTGACAACGACCAGGCGTTGGCTAACAACGACCAGGCTTTGGCTAACAACGACGAGGCGCGAGCTAGCCACACAAACGGTGCGGCTTGAGGCCAGACGACCCAACGCCGCCAATACCACCAGGGGCGGCGGCGATGACAGCATCGCGAGAGGCCCTTATGATAGGCCCTTGATCCACCTATCCCAGCGGAGACCTCTGATGTTGTACCCACGCCGCGCCTTCCTGGCCATGTCCCTCATCGGCCTGCTCGGCACCAGCCTGCCGGTTCTCGCGGCTGACAATCCTCGCGTCAAGGTCCACACCAATCACGGTGAATTTGAAATCGAACTCCTGGCCAAGTTAGCGCCACGTACCGTGACCAACTTCCTGGAACTCGTGGATAGCGACTTCTACGACGACCTGGTATTCCACCGGGTGATCGCCAACTTCATGATCCAGGGCGGCGGCTACACCACCGGCATGCGCTATGTGCCCGGCCCCAAGACGGTTCCGAATGAATCGATGAACGGCGTGCGCAATCTGCGCGGTACGGTTGCCATGGCGCGGACGGAAGACCCGGACAGCGCCGATACGCAGTTTTTTATCAACGTCAAAGACAACGCCTTTCTGGACGCGAGCAACGAAGGTTTGGGGTACACCGTGTTCGGGCGGGTAGTGACCGGCATGGACACCGTGACGAGTATCGAGCTCGTGAATACGCATCTCGCCTTCGGCATGGCGGCGGTCCCCGAAGAAGCCGTGATCATCCACAGCATCGAGCGCATTTGAGAACACAGCACCGCAATTTGAGGTAGAATGCCGGGCTTTTACCACACCCGAGATTTTACATGCGCACGCTTGTCATCGCGGCCGCCAGCGCCTTATTGCTGGCCGCTCTAGTCACCGAGCTGGTCTCCCGGTTCTGGGCCGACAGCTATCTGGCCCTGCTCGTCATCACCACATTTGCCCTCCTGGTCAACGGCCTGTTCAACGCCCGCCTCTCCGCCCCGGTGATCGTCGAAGCCCCGCGCGAGCAGCGCGGCGAGCAGCAACGTCGCGATAACAAGCAAGCCAACCGCAGCGAACACGGCAATCGCGATGCACGCGGTCGCGGCGGCGAGCGCAACCGCGATGGCCGCGGCGGCAGAAATGGCCGCGGTAACAAAGACGAACGCGGTCAGCGCCAGGATACCGACGGCCGAGGTCAAGGCCGCAGCGGCAGGTCGGAGCGCGGCAATCAAGCCGGCAGCAAGAGCGATGATCGCGGTCAGCGGCGAGCAGCCGGTGGCGACGACAAGCGCGGCGAAAAGAACGAGCCACGCGAGTCCCGGCCCTCGCAACCCGCGCGCGAGGCGGCAACCCCCGCACCCGCAGCACCAGCCGGCCCCAGCGAAGACGGCACCGTCAAGTGGTTCAATCGCTCCAAAGGCTATGGCTTCATCGTGCGCGAGAATGGCGATGAAATCTTTGTCCACCAGCGTTCTATCGATGGCGCGCGCAATCTGCGCGACGGTCAAAAGGTGCGCTTTGTCGTCACCCAGCAGGACAAGGGCGACCAAGCTGAGCACGTCACCCCATTGGATTAGCCCCAATGCACGTCAAAGCCCTGCTCGCCGAATCCATAGAGGCGGCATTCACGCGCCTTGGTTTGACCGGGGACGCCCTGGTCCAAGTGGCCGCGCGCCCGGAATACGGCGACTACCAGGCCAATGGCATCATGGCAGCAGCCAAGCGGGCGGGACGAAACCCGCGCGAGGTGGCGGCCGAGGTGTTGGCCGAGTTGGACCTCAAGGGTGTCGCTCACAATCTGGAAATCGCGGGACCCGGCTTCATCAACATCACCCTCGCCCCCGAGTTTCTGGCCACGGTACAGCCCGGAGAAGTGCTGGCCAGCAGCGCGCCGAAAACCATAGTGGTGGACTACTCTGCCCCGAATCTAGCCAAAGAAATGCACGTTGGCCATCTCCGCGGCACCAGTATCGGCGACTGCCTGGTCCGGGTTCTGGAGGCCCAGGGTCACACGGTGCTGCGGCAGAATCATGTCGGCGATTGGGGTACCCAATTCGGCATGCTGATCACCTACCTGCGCGAGAGCGGCGAGCAGTCCGACGAACTACAGGATCTTGAGCGGTTTTACGTCTCGGCCAAACAGCGCTTCGATGATGACCCGGCCTTCCAGGATGCCGCCCGTCAGGCGGTGGTCGATCTCCAAGGCGGTGATCCCGCAACCCTGGCCGAGTGGCAGCGATTCATCGATATCTCATTGTCGCACTGTCAGGCGATCTATGACCGCCTGGGCATCACCTTGCGCAGCGAACACACCCAGGGCGAAAGCGCGTACAACGCCATGCTGCCCGACGTGATCGAGACCCTGCGCGCGCAAGGCCTGCTGCAAAACTCCGATGGGGCACAGTGTGTGTTCCTGGAACAGTTCAAAAACAAAAAAGGCGACATCCAGCCGATTATCGTGCAGAAATCGGATGGCGGCTACCTGTATGCCACCACCGACCTCGCCGCGGTGCAATATCGCACCGACGACCTTCAGGCCGAACGCGCGTTATATCTTACCGATGCCCGCCAGGCGCTGCATTTCCAGCAGATATTCGCACTCAGCGCCGCGGCGGGTTTCAACCGCAACGGTGCCAGTCTGGAACACATGGCCCACGGTTCAGTGCTCGGGCTCGATGGCCAGCTTGACCACACCGCCGTCGCGGGTTTTATAAGGCTTGCCA
>JBCCHL010000229.1:0-5424 GCA_039028775.1 Pseudomonadota bacterium
CGCACAACAGGATCGCATCCTGGAGCGCCTGGGCCGGCACGGCGTGCTGGGTGAATGTGGGCCGCAGTTGAATGAGGAGCGCGACGCGCAGTTCTGGCTGGACCAACCCGGCGCTCCCAAACCCAGACTCGCCAACGAAAAGCCTCAGGGTGTGACCATCGCCTATGACGAGTTGATCAAAACCTGGGCTGAATAAGCTCTACCCGGGACTCTTGGGGCAGTCGCTTACAACGGCTGCCGCATCTCCGTACCCATGGCGACAAAGCCGAACTTCTCATAGAAGGCGCGGTTGTGCTCGGTGGTGCTGATCAGATACAGACCGTACTCCGCACACCCGCGCGCCTTGGCGTTGGCGACCGTCTGCTCGACCAGTAGCGCACCGATGTTCTTGCCCCGCGCGTTCGGATTGACGATCAGTTCTTCCAACTGGCAGTACTCGCCGCCGTAGCGGATCGCCAGATTGTACGTCACGGTGGCCATCCCGAGCAGTTCGCCCGCTTCCTCAGCGACGATGATTTGCCCGCGCGCCTGATCCATCAGTTGCCGAAAGGCCTCGCGCATCGCATTGGAGGTTTCCATTTCCCGGCTCGCGGTCGCTTCGTTGAGCATGCTGAGCAGCGCCACGCAGGCATCTTCATCCGCGGCCACAGCATCGCGTATCGTGACAGACATAGGTTCTCTCCCGATCAACCTAGCGCGAACGCCAGGGGCTGCCTTCTTTTGGATAAGGGTATTGCAGATAGTATTCGGACTTCATCTGAAGAATCTCGTGCGCCACTTCGAACGCTTCGACCACCGGCTCAGGCAGCGGGCCGTTAGCGGCGGCGCGCATGATCGGCGCAAGCTGGGCCTGGCGGGACACACCGATCAGCACCGCATCGCCACAGGCGGCATCCACCGCCGAGTGATTCTGGGTCCAGCGTATCGCCGCCTCCAGCACGCTGATGTCGTGGTTCTCAGCCGCCGCCGAGATGCCGTGCAGCGCACTGAACATCTCTTCGCGATGCAGATAGCGTTCTTCGTATTGTTTGATACGCCGTCGCTGCGCGAACCGATCAACGCCCGGCACGGGTGCGACGCCTTGTTTGTACTTACCAGTCAGAAAGCCACTCGCTAGCGAGCCGTGGGTGTAGTACTTGATGCCGTAGTTGCGCAACACCGGCACAAGCTCATATTCGGCGGAGCGATTCAAGGCGTTGTATACGCCCTGGTAAACCGTCGGCGGCACGTAGCCCTGGGATTTGCAATATTGCGCAACTTCCACCACCTGCCAGGCGGGAAAGTTAGACAGCCCGAACTCGACAAACTTGCCTTGTTTATGACCCTGATCGATCTCGGCAAGCGTGTCTTCCAGCGGTATTTCAGTCGCAGGCATGTGGATGTAGTAGATGGGCACGCTATCCTGCTGCAGTGCTGCCAAAGACTCGTTCAGTTGTTGCAAAGGCCCACCGGGCAGGCTGGGGTGGTACTTGGTGGCGATACGCACTTTCTTCCCATGCTCGATGCGTCCGAGCACACCTTCGCAATTACCGTTCTGATAAACCCTGGCCGTATCGAGCTCACCACCGCCCGACGCAACAAACTCAGCCAACAAGGCTTCACATGCCTCGTCCGTGGACAGCGGATGATCCTTGGTCGTAGGTTTCGGTTTGCCAAACGCCACCGCCCCGAGCACGATCGGCGCCGCATTCGCACGCACATGTGTTTCCATCTTCCCTCCCTCAAGATCGTCCACCACCCGGGCGGATGTAGTTCTCTTTTACCTGTGGCTTTCTACCTGTGGCTCTTTGCCTGCGGCTCTTTACGCGTAGCTCTCTACCCGCAGCGGCTGTGCCAGTGCCGGTTTATTCAAATTCGTAGGGTTCGAGCGACTCCTGGGCGCGGACCCGGAATTTGTGCCAAATGCCGCCCCCATAATAGGCGAGGCTCCCAGGTTCGGCCTTACCTTCACCGTTGTAGTACGAGACGCAGTCGCGCAGCGGGGCGGTCATGATATCCGCCTGACGGCAGTGATCCGCATAGCGTTCTTCGGCTTCCGCATCCACGTCCACTAGCTCGTGGCCCTGTTCGCGCATATGTTGCAGCATCCATACGACATAGTCGCCATGCTGGTCGATCGCATCGGTGAAGTTGAAACTGCCGCCGCCACCCTGAGGGCCGGAGACGATAAACAGGTTGGGGAAGCCTTTGCTGTGCAAGCCGAGAAACGTCCGCGTACCCTGTTCCTGCCACTTGTCGCTCAGGCCTACCCCACCGCGACCCTTGATCATGTTGAAGGTCGACGTCGCCATCCACTGAAAGCCGGTGGCATAGATCAATACATCGAGATCGTAGGTGGTGCCTTCGTGCTCCACCCCGCGGCTATTGATCTTGGCAACCCCTCGCGGCGCGGTGTCCACCAGGGTGACGTGCGGCAGGTTGAACGTCGGCAGATATTCGTCATGAAAAGTCGGGCGCTTGCAGCCATATGGATAATAAGGCTTAAGCGCCGCTGCGGTCTGCGGGTCCTCAACAATGTTGTCCACACGCTGCCGCAGTTGCTCCATGATACGAAAGTTGGCATCGAGCTGTTTCTTGATCAGTTCGTCCGGGCTCAGTTCCTTGTCGTGCTGTTTGCGCTCCTTGAAGTCTGCCACCTTGCCCGCCAGGTAGTCGTCATTGGCCTGCAGCGCGGTGCGTCCGGCCGATATCCGCGCGAAGCGCGCACGTCGGGTCCGCGCCCAACCCGGCTCGCTCGCCCAAGTGTCGATCTCTGCCTGGGAGGTCTCGCGCTGATCCCGCACGTCGATCGATGACGGGGTGCGCTGAAACACGTATAGCTCCTTCACCACCTTGGCGATCTCCGGCACCACCTGCACGGCGGTTGCCCCCGTGCCGATAATGCCGACGCGCTTGTCGGTGAGATCGATATCGTAGTCCCAACGCGAAGTATGGAAAGAGTCGCCGGCAAAGGTCTCCATCCCCTCGATGCGCGCCAGTTTGGGCGTGGTCAGAATGCCGTTGGCGAGAATCACAAAGCGCGCGCGCATGGCGTCGCCGCGATCGGTAAAGACCGTCCAGCGACGGGCGTCTTCGTCCCACTCGGTGGTCTCCACCGTGGTGTGGAACAGGCAACGATCGTAGAAGCCGAACTTCTCCGCCATATTCTGGCAATACTCCATAATCTCGAAGCCTGACGCGAACTTCATGGTGGGGACATAGCCCATCTCTTCGAGCAGTGGGAAGTAGCTGTAAGACTCCACATCACAGGCAATCCCGGGATATCGATTCCAATACCAGGTACCACCCACATCACCGCCTTTTTCGCAGAAGCGCACGTCCGTAAACCCCGCATCGCGCAATTTGTGCCACAGCAACAGGCCCGCAAACCCGGCTCCGACCACCAGCACCTCACATTCGTCGGTCAGCGCCTCGCGCTGGACCGGATCTGCAGAATACACATCCTCCAGATAACGGCTGAACTCACCTTCCATGGCCATGTAATCGGCCGCCCCAGCGCGCGCTTCTTTGAACGCCCGATAACGGGCCTGTTCTTCCGCATTGAATTTGGCGCCCTCGGGCTCCGGCGGGAGCGTTTTGAGGCTGACATCATCGATGGCGGAATAGCCCTTGCCGACAATCTTGTCGTTGGCTTTGGCCGCCCGGGTACTGAAGAGTTTTAGTCCGGTGGCGGCGTCTACGCGTATAGCAGGCTGCGACATGCTCACTCCCTCAATGTCTGGTTTTCATCGTTTGGTTTGCATCGATTCTTGCATAACTCGCGCAGGGCTGCAGCCACCGGACAGGCGTCGCGAACACCGATCGTGCTTGCTCAGACCAACTCGATCCGGGTGCGCGCAAACTCAAAGGTCTCCCCGACGCGGGCGCGATCGCTGGCGCGCATGTGTATCCCGGTCAGACGATCGCGCTGATGCTGGCCATCACCCTGGATGAAGTGCACGGCGCTATCGTCCAGCGCAATGGTATTCCCCTGCGCCTCACGGCCCAGCATCGCGGCAAATCGCGCAGCGACCGCATGGGGATCGGCACAGGTGACTTCTACCGCCGTGATCGCCTCGACCACATCGGTGCGCTGATGCCACGGCCACGCAGCGCCACCCCAGGCCCAGGTATCCCAATCAGCCATCCAATCGAAAGAGGTCAAGACGCCGCCCGTATCCCCGGGGTGCAGATGGACCGCCGCACCCTCGATGCCATGGTATGCGCGCGCGGGCATATCCATGACCACCCGCACACCGGCAGCCTCAGCCCGCGCCCGGGCGGCCGGCAGATCATCCACCTGCAGAAGCAGCATGTATCCGGCATCACCACCCTGTTTGTCGAGAAATTTCTGGGTCGGTGCCTCCGGGCGCTCGGGTTGCAGAATCTCCAGGAAGGTATGACCAACCGCGATGACCGCATTGAACATGTGGATCGGCGGCCCCGGTTTGTCCCGATGCACGGGTGTCACCTGCAACGTGTGTGCAACCGCTTGTTCAACCGGCCATATATCCGCGGTACAGATCGCTACCTGACGGATACGGATCTTGCCCGCTCCCGTCGGCAATGATTGTGCTTCGCTCATAACTCCTCCCCTCTTGGCGTCCAAAACGAAGAGTATGGTAGCGTAGACCCTTCCTCATGTAGAGGCATAAGACCATGGCGATCACCGGGCTGATCCACGTCAACATCAATTGCAGCAACTTCGAGCGCTCGCTCGAATTCTACGGCTGGCTCGGGTTCGAAAAGTATCTCGATGTTGCGCCGACCAACACGCCGGAGGTGGCCGCCGCTGTCGGTATGCCCCCATATCGGGTCAACGGCGCCCTGCTCCTGTTAAAGGAAGCCAAAGTACCGTTTGTCATCGATCTGCTGGAATGGCAGGAACCCCGGGACGACAGCGCACCTTATCCGCACTTGTATCACCTCGGTCTGGCACGCATCGCGCTGGCCACCGACAATCTGGACGCGCAGATGGCCGATCTCAAAAGCCGCGGCGTAGAATTCCTGTCCGAGCCTGCGACCGTGACGATGGCCGGCGCACCGCCCACCCGCTTTGTGTGCTTCAAAGACCCGGACGGCACCGTTCTCGAGTTGGTGCAATGATCCATGCCTCAAGTCGTGAATGAGGCGGCCCGGGCTTCGGGAAACGCGCTGAGCGAGCCACTGGCTTTCTACCTGAACGGCGAAGTCACCACATCACCGCCGATGATCTCCAGTCAAGATCGGGGCTTCATGTTCGGCGATGGCGTGTACGAAGCGATACTGGTTAGAGAGCGCCGCTTGATCGCGGCGGCGCAGCACTGGTCGAGGCTGCACAAGAATCTGGATGCCTTGGATTTTCACCAAGACCTGGACCTCGACGCGCTCCTAGTCAGATTGTTGCCATCCCTCTGTGGAAAGGCGGTGGATGGGAGGGGGCCGCAGAAGGGGGGCCGGCGGGCG
>JBCCHL010000230.1:0-5361 GCA_039028775.1 Pseudomonadota bacterium
ACACCCGGGGTTGTACCAACCCCGAGCTGAAGTTTGTAATACCTTCGGCATTAAAGTCATCACTCTATTTTTCAAAAAAAATTTCACATAAACTTTTTTGAACCAACGGTTATCTACAAAAGCATTAATTCACCGAATTGCCTAACGTTGATCAATCCAAAGCGACAGCTAGCTGCGCGCACTCCAAATTACTACTGAATTTTTTGCAGTTTCCCATATCATGAAACCTTCCTTTCTTATATTCCTCTACACCGTTTTCTTTGAGATAGGGCAGGATGTGATTGGTCAGATTGGGCGATAGCGTGATGATCTGCAGGGTGAACGGCTCGCCGGTGCTGGCGTTGACCAGCTTTCCCTCCCGCAACGTCCAGCCCGCCTCGGCGAACAAGGCGACCGCACGCTGTATATTCTGCCGGTGCCAGCCGTGACCCTGATGCGGTGGCGGACCGAAAGGGGTGGTAAACACGCGCTTCGGCACCTGGTCGCGAAATGGCTCGAGCAGCTCCAGTTCATCCCGACTGGGTAACCCCGTGTGACCCATGGGCGAATTGAGGAAGAAGCTGCGCGCGTAATCCCAATAGCCGTACTCCAGCGTATCGTTAGCCCATTCGAAGTCGTACAGCAGCCACAGCGCCTCCCGCACCCGAATGTCGCGAAAGCGCGGCTGGTCCTGGTTCCACAGGATCGGCCACCACATCAGCGCCGGCATGCCCAGGGGTTGAAACTCCTTCTTAACAAAACCGTGCTGTACGGCAGGAAACTCGTACTCGAGTGCCCACATCTTGGGGATGGTCTCTTCGCGGGTATCGATCACGTTTGCCTTTAACGCCTCAAAACGCGAGTTACCGTCGCGAAAATAGTCCCAGCGGATCCGGTCGAAATTGTAACGCCCACGATTCTGCGCGAGCTTACGCGCCCACCACTGCGCATGCCGCTCCCATACCACATAACGTCCGAGCTGAAAGTCGCCTACCCGATACGGGCCGCTGCCAAGCGGTGGCTCAACCGCAACATCGGTGATGTCCCGCTCGCGCCAATAGTGCTCGGGCAGGATCGGCAGGTTGCCGAGTGCGAGCGGCGTGATCGGGTTGTCCCAGTGTCCCGGGTGCACCTGGATACGCACTTCACGCGGACCCACAATTGCGATGCTATCCAGGCGGGACAATGCCATGCGTGCTTCGATTCGCAGCGCGTCCTTGTAGACATTGAAGGTGAAAACGACGTCGTCGACGGTGATCGGCTCACCGTCGTGCCAGTAAGCATCCTCGCGGAGCTGATACTGTATCCAGGTCCCATCCGCAGCATAGGCCACGCCCGAGCAGAGATTGCAGTAGAACGACGCAGGCTCATCTTCGGCGGACGTAAAGAGCTTGTCGTAGAGGAGCATCTCATGCCCCCACAGGTAGACACCATTCTGCGGACGGCCTTTGTAGGTAGCGGGATTGAACGTGTCGTAGGTGCCCAGTTCGCTGAAGCGTATCTCCCCGCCCTTCGGCGCTCCGGGGTTCACATAGTCGAAGTGCGCAAAACCGGCCGGATACTTCAATTGTGAAATATAGGCGTAGCCGTGTTGGTAGACCACTCGGTCGGGGGGCGTGAGATCCCAGGGGCGCTCCGCCTGCACAGGTACAGAGTCTGGCGCGCCTTCCGATGCTGAATCTACCGCCGGATAGACCGGACAAATCGGCACCCCGACAAGCACTACGGCAAGCCGCGCCAACCAGCGTGCGCGTCTTGAACTCCCGAGCGTGAGCCGATCCCAGACCATGCCAAGCACCCCCTTTCCCCACGCGCAAGCCTAGCCTAACCGCAGACAAGTTTACATATGGATCACCACACGTGCTTCGTTGCCGGGTAGGATAAGTGACATTACTTTGCGATGAGGAATCGAGATGACCGAACGCGATGCGCAGGCCTTCATCTACCAGGGAGAAAAACTGCAAAATCTGCCGACCAGGATCACCCCGCCGAAGAAGGTAAACAAATTGCTCAAGCGGCAGGTCCGGCGCATCAGCAAACATCAGGTCACCCTATTTGCCGAAGACGCCCAGTCCCTGCTGGTCGTCTTCCAGGCCATGGATTGCGCCGGCAAGGATTCGACCATCAAGAACGTGTTTACCGGGGTAAATCCCCAGGGCATCCACGTCGCCAACTTTAAGGCTCCGACCAAGAAAGAGCTGTCCCACGGCTACATGTGGCGCCACTGGCAGGAGCTGCCGCGCCGCGGCATGATCGGCGTATTTAATCGCTCTCACTACGAGGAGGCGCTGGTGATGCGCGTCCATCCGGAGTATTTCGCCGGGCGCAAACTGCAGGCGCCGGCGCTGGACGATCAGTTCTGGCATACCCGTCTCGCGGACCTGGCAGATTTCGAAGCCCATCTGGGCCGCAACGGGACCCATGTGCTTAAATTTTATCTACATCTGTCCAAACTGGAACAGGCCAGACGGTTGCTCGCCCGCATCGAACGCCCACACAAGAACTGGAAGTTCAATGGCGGCGATATGGTCGAACGCCAGTTCTGGGAGCAATACCGCTTCGCCTACGATGAAGCCCTGGCAGCCACCCATACCGCCGACTGCCCCTGGTACGTCATCCCCGCCGACGACAAGCCCACCATGCGCGCAATCGTGGCGGGCATCATCGCGGACAAAATGGCCGCCATGAATATGCAGTTTCCGGTTCTAGAAGACGATGATGTCGAAGACATGCGGGCAGCCGAGAAAGAACTGAGAGCCGAGCTTCAAGCTGCTGAGAACTAAAGCACATAGGCTCCTGGGTGAAGCACAAGGAGTAAAGGAGCCAGAACATTCACCACGGGTTTCGAGGTCGGTCGCTCGAGCCAAAAAGCAACAGCACGGCACCGACAAAACCACACCACAATAAGTGCCGTGCTGCTGCAGAAACTCAATGCGCTCCGTCGTGGGCGCGACGAGTTCCTTATTGTTTAACGGATGCGCGTCGCGCTCCCTCATGGCGCACGTCGGTCTATTTGTTGATTCCCACCGGCACAGGCCCGAGCGCACGTCTACTTCAGCGCTGGTACCCTCCGACCACTCCCTTGGTGACCACGGCTACCGCATCATGGGCGTGCAACGACTCTTTGTGCTCGATGCGCACCCAATAGTCGTCGACTTGCGAGCTCTCTTCCAAACGCTGTTGCACGATGCGTGCGGCGTCTTCGCAGAACATGGGATTCTGGCCATTGCGCAGCGCGAACTCCTGTTCGTCCTCACGCTTCACCGCCGTCTGCACCGGGGTCTGCAGGGCGTGCTCCAGATCATCGATCAACGCATCGAGGCCGAAGTCTTGCGCGTGCTCGGCGAGGCGCGTGCGCACGCGCGCCACACTGCGCTGGCTGTGCGGGGTTGCGACGATGCCGTCCTGCGTGCCCAACCACTCCCGCACCGAGCCGAGGGTAAGGTCTGCGGGTTCGGCAAAGCGCTCATCAAAAGCGCGTTGGATCAGCTGGCGAGCCAAAGCGGCGCTACAGGGGCAGGTGGACGAATACAGGACATCCACCCCTACTTCTAACGCAAACTTCGCCCCCTGCAGCGTTGCCTTGATCGTGACTGGGTAGTTGTTCCAGCCTTCGTGTTCGGACAATAGCGCACTGCGCTTGAGACAGTGATCAAAGCGCAGCTCGATCTGCGCACTGGCGCTGATATCCGCGTGGGAACCGAGCATCATTTCCAGCAGCTCGCGCAGTCCGGGCACACTCAACGGCGCAGCGGTCAGGTGCTGCTCCAGCGCCAGGTACAGGCGTGACATGTGGATACCCTTCGCATGCGGATCGACCAGGTCGACATGCACGTCCACGGACGCGACCACACGGGTGGGCACACCGTCGACCTCTATCAGCAGCGGCTGGTGAATCTCACTCATGCCGACCCAATCGAGCGTTCCCGCGGTTGCGGCATCGGCGTCTCGGGCCACATCCGGCATCTGGCTATGGCCAGCAGCAACAGAATTCATGTGATGTCCTTATAGATTTTCTTAGTTGATTTTCTGGGTTGATTTTCTTGTTTAGTACTCGGTCAGGTTTTGTTAGTTAACCTGTTTGTTGGTAGTCACCTTAGAACCGGCGCCGTGAAGGACATGTGAACTGAACGCTGCAGACAACAAAGTGGATGTTTTGCCGACGACGATCGCTGTTTGCCGTCTGTTCCGCCGTGCACAGCAACGTACTACCGACGCCCATATCTACACATTTTCTTCACACCGCTTTTGCCACAATTACTGACTATGAAGAACGTGCTATTACACCTTTGGGTAAGAAAACTGCAATGGATGGTCGCATTGATTCTGACGCTCTCCGCCTGCCAGTCGACACGCCAGTTTGAACCCCTGCTGACCGCCCAGGATGTGGACCTGGAGCGATTCGCCGGACAGTGGTACGTGATCGCCAATATACCGACTTTCCTGGAGACCCAGGCCTTCAACTCCATCGAGTACTATGCCATCCCCGAGCAGGGCAAAGTGGCGACCACCTTCACGTTTAATAAGGGTGCTTTCGATGGTCCGCGGCGGACCTATCGCCCGACCGGGTTCGTGGAAACAGACCGCTCCAATGCCATTTGGGGTATGCAGTTCGTGTGGCCGTTCAAGGCTGAGTATCGAATCGTTTACGTCGACGACGCTTACCGGACTACCATCGTGGGGCGCAGCAAACGCGATTACCTGTGGGTGATGTCGCGCGAGCCGATCATTCCGCAAGCGTCACTGGACGCTCTACTGGATATCGCGGAAGCACAGGGCTACGAGCGCGATGCCATCCGTTTGGTGCCGCAGCAACCCCTGGCCGAGCGAGCACGCCTGGACATCGAAGCCGACGGTAACCGCCAGATCACTGTCACAACCGCGGCTGCGCCTACGGCGAAGTAAACGCCTGTAGATCGCCCCGTTCGATCTCACCGGCGCGGCGGAAGCGGCGCGTCAGACCACTGGTGAACACCTTGCCCGCAAGGCTGTATTGGAAGCGCTCGGTTTCCGGCACGGCGAGGAGCTGGCGGATCGAGTCGAACAGCGAAGAGCTCACCACCACTGAAAGCTTGCCTTCCGAAAGCCGCGGAATACTTACCTGCTGATTGCTGACTCCGCGCGCGAGGCGCCGGTTGTTCACCCGCAGATGCAAATCCAACCCGGTGATGTTCAACTCCCGCTCGCTGAGATTTTGCACCCGCAGATCTAAACGCACGCGCTGCTCGAGCAGTGTCGAGGGCATGGGCTTGAAGGCGGTCACAAAAACCTCGACGTCCGGCGTGGTGACGCAGCCGCTCGCGCCCAGAAGCACCCAAACGGGCAGTAGATATTTGATCACGAGCATCTTCCCTATGCCATGGGCCGCCGGGCGATCCAGCG
>JBCCHL010000231.1:0-5233 GCA_039028775.1 Pseudomonadota bacterium
GTAGTTGCGGAAGCCGTCCGACCGCGGCTGCGTTCGCCTAACGCTTCGACAATGTGATCGATGAGGGAGAATTCATCCACGCCGCGCGCCCACCTCCAGACTTCGCAGTGTCCCCGCCAGCTTGTCGAGCACACCGTTGACATACTTGTGAGATTCTTCTGCCCCGAAGACCTTGGTCAGCTCTACATACTCGTCGATCACGACCCGATAAGGGACTTCGATGTGATGTTCGAACTCAGCTGTGGCCAGACGCAAGACCGAGCGCTCTACCACGTCCAACTGCTGCACCGAACGATCCAGATGGGGCGAGTAGTGCGCATCCAGTTCGCCAGCACCCGTGAGCACCTCGCGCAACACGGTTCGAAAGTGGTCGACGTCCGCTTTTTTCAGCGCTGGTGAAGCTTCAAACTCCTGACAAATTGCGCTGTAACCTGTACCTGACATCTGCCACTGATAGACGGCCTGAACCAAGGCGCGCCGGGCTTTACGCCTGGCCCAAACATTCGGTTTATCACTCACCTGAGGGCTCCAACGTGATGCGGATGTCATCTCCTACCGGCGTGACATCCAAAGTGCGCCCGCGCGGCGCAGACTGTAGATCCGCGATGACAAAGTCAGCCACGGGACGTGTTTGCGTACCCAAAAGCTTAGGTGCCAGATAGGCGACCCAGAGATCCCAGGCAGCGTGCGACACAAAGCTGCCAACCACCGTCGGGCCTGCTTCTACCAGAACCTCATTGCAGCCCATCTCTGCCAGATGCTCGAGCACCGCGCCAGGTGCCACATCGGCCAGTGCCAGCAGCATCACCCCCGGAGCGGTTTCCCACTCTGGTCCGGCCCGCGCAGTGTCTTCGTGCACGACTAAGGTTGGGTGGCCATCGCTGATAAGCTTGCAATCAGGGGGCGTGCGTAATCGGCGATCCAAAACCACGCGCAGCGGTTGGCGAAACGGCGCAAGCTGCTCATCGCGCACCGTCAGCGCGGGATCATCCGCCAAAACCGTCCCAACGCCGGTGATGATGGCATCCGACCTCGCGCGCAAGCGCTGCACATCCGAACGCGCAGCCGCGCCGGTGATCCATTGACTGCGACCGTCCGCCAGCGCGGTTGCACCATCGAGGCTGCTGGCGGTTTTTATGCGCACCAATGGACGTTTTTGTGTGATGCGCAGGATATAACCGGCGATCAGCTCCAGCGCTTCTGGCAGGGCCACCACATCGACCTCTATGCCGGCTCGCTGCAGCATGCGCAGCCCCTCGCCAGCGACTTGGGGATGCGGATCGAGCGCCGCGACAACCACCCTGCCCACACCTTCTTCGACCAGGGTTGCCGCGCAGGCGGGCGTGCGCCCTTCGAACGAACACGGCTCAAGGCTGACGTAAACCGTCGCACCCCGTACATCACCACCGGCATCGGCGATGGCGTTGACCTCGGCGTGGCCCTGACCCGCATACTGGTGCCAGCCTCTGCCCAACACCACACCATGCCGCACAATGATGCAGCCTACCGTCGGGTTGGGTGCGCAGGTGTGTCGACCCTGTTCGGCCAATTCGATGCAGGCCTGCAGATACAGCCGATCAGAATCGCTACCCGCGCTTTCGTCGGCAGCGCTCATTCTTCGTCCGCCAAGCGCTGGATCTCCGCCGCAAATTCACTGACGTCCTGAAAATCACGATACACCGAGGCAAACCGGACATAAGCCACCGGATCGAGATTTTTCAGTTCCAGCATGACTTCCTCACCGACTTGTCGCGAGGGCAGTTCGCGTTCGCCGGTTCCGCGCAGACGATGTTTGATGTGGTTCAGAGCAGAGTCGATCTGGTCCATGCTGACCGGTCGTTTCTCCAGCGCGTTGAGCAATCCAAATTTAAGCTTATCTTCATCAAACGGGACCCGCGTGCCATCTCGCTTGATGACGCGTGGCATCACCAGTTCCGGCGTCTCGAACGTGGTGAAGCGCTCACCACAGTCCTGGCATTCACGGCGCCTTCGAACCGCATCTCCCTCGGCTACCAGCCTGGAGTCGATGACCTTGGTGTCGTCGGCACTACAGAAAGGACAATGCACCTGGGTCGCCTGCTCGTAATCTCAATGGGCCGGCGACTGCGCCAGATCACGCCGCGTTGGAACGCTGCGCGGGGTAAACCGGAAACTGCGCGCACAACTGCAGCACCTGGGCTTTGACCCGAGCGATGGTGTCCTGATTATCGATATCATCGAGCACATCGCACATCCAACCGACCAGCATCTGACACTGGCTCTCTTTGAACCCTCGCCGGGTGACCGCGGGGGAACCGATGCGCAAACCGCTGGTGACGAATGGCGAGCGCGGATCATTGGGAACCGCGTTCTTGTTGACGGTGATATTGGCGCTGCCCAAGGCGGCATCCGCCGCTTTACCGGTGATGTCCTTGCTGATCAGGTCCAGCAAAAACAGATGGTTGTCCGTACCGCCCGAGACCACGTCATAACCGCGATCGACAAACCCCTGCGCCAGAACCTTGGCATTGGCCACCGTTTGCTGTTGGTAGGCTTTGAACTCGTCACTCATCGCCTCCTTGAAACACACCGCCTTGGCCGCGATCACGTGCATCAACGGCCCACCCTGGCTGCCCGGGAACAACGCGGAGTTCAGTTTCTTCTCAATGTCCGGATTGGACTTGGCAAGGATAATGCCGCCGCGCGGGCCACCCAGTGTCTTGTGCGTCGTCGACGTGGTGACATCCGCAATCTGCACCGGGCTTGGGTACTCACCCGTGGCAACCAGGCCGGCGACGTGGGCCATATCGACCACCAGGTAGGCACCCACCTCATCGGCAATGGTGCGAAACTTATTCCAATCCAGGCGCCGCGAATAGGCCGAAAACCCGGCCATGATCATCTTCGGTTGATGCTCGCGGGCGAGGGCTGCGATGGCGTCGTAGTCGACCACACCCGTCGCCGGATCGATGCCGTACTGCACGGCGTTGTAGACCTTACCGGAGAAATTAGGCGCCGCCCCGTGGGTCAGGTGCCCGCCGTCCGCCAGACTCATCCCGAGTACCGTATCGCCGGGGTTGAGCAGTGCAAGATAGACCGCGTAGTTGGCCTGGCTTCCAGAGTGGGGTTGGACGTTGGCGTAGTCGGCACCGAACAGTGCTTTGACGCGATCTATGGCCAGGACTTCCACCTGATCTACGTACTCGCAGCCCCCGTAGTAGCGTTTGTGTGGATAACCCTCGGCATACTTATTGGTCAGCACCGACCCCTGGGCCTCCAATACCCGCGGTGAGGCATAGTTTTCCGACGCGATCAGCTCTATATGCTCTTCCTGACGCTGGTCTTCCAAGGCGATCGCTGCAGCCAGTTCGTCATCAAAACCGGCGATGGATTCGTTTCCTGCAAACATCTCGTGCTTAATCTCTCGTCTGTTCTAAGGGTAGGGCGGGCGGAAAGTTGCCGCTGTCGTGAGCGACAATCGATCGCCCGGGCATTGTACTGCAAATGCCACGCGCCAGCCTTTAAAACCTTCAACTTCGTCGTGAATCTGACTGCCCAACCCGGGCCCAATACTGCCTATTCGCCTCTGCAAACGTTATACTTCGCGCCGCTTTTCAAACCAGCCTGATGGAGCCTTAAGTGGCGCAATATGTCTACACCATGCAGGGCGTGACCAAGGTGGTTCCGCCCAAACGCACGATTCTCGAAAACATCAATCTGTCGTTCTTTCCCGGCGCAAAAATCGGCGTGCTGGGTTTGAACGGCGCCGGTAAGTCCAGCCTACTGCGGATCATGGCCGGGGTAGACACCGAGATTGATGGCGAGGCCCGTGCCCAGAAAGACATCAAGGTGGGTTACCTGCCCCAAGAGCCTCAGTTGGACGATGACCTCGACGTCCGCGGCAACGTCGAGCAGGGGGTCGGCGAGATCATGGCGATCCTCAATGAATACAACGAGATTTCAGATAAATTCGCTGAGCCGATGGACGACGATGAGATGGCCAACCTGCTGGAACGTCAGGGCGATCTGGCAACGGCCATCGATGCAGTGGACGGTTGGGACATCGATCGCACTCTGGATATCGCCGCAGATGCCCTCCGCTTACCCGCATGGGATACCCCAGTTGATGTCCTGTCTGGTGGTGAGCGCCGCAGGGTCGCACTGTGCAAATTGCTGCTCGCCAAACCCGACATGCTGCTTTTGGACGAGCCGACCAACCACCTCGATGCCGAAAGCGTCGCCTGGCTCGAGCGCTTCCTCGATGAGTATCCCGGTACTGTGGTCGCCGTCACCCACGATCGCTATTTTCTGGACAACGTCGCCGGCTGGATATTAGAACTGGACCGGGGTCGCGGCATTCCCTACGAAGGCAACTACAGCACTTGGCTCGAAGCCAAGGAAGTGCGCCTGGAACAGGAAGCCGCACAGGAGAAAGCCCGCCAACGATCGATCAAGTCAGAACTGGAGTGGGTGCGCTCCAATCCCAAAGCCCGCCAATCCAAGAGCCGCGCGCGGCTTGCCCGCTTCGACGAATTGGTTAACGAAGAAGCGGAAGCGCGCGCCGAAACTACGGAGCTATTTATCCCCACCGGCGAACGGTTGGGAGAAAAAGTGATCGAACTGAACAACATCAGCAAAGGCTTCGGTGAACGGCTGCTGATCGATGGCTTGAACGCCATCATCCCCCGCGGCGGCATTGTCGGCATCATCGGCGGTAACGGCGCCGGCAAGTCCACATTCTTTAGGATGTTAACCGGCCAGGAGACGCCTGATTCAGGCAACATCGATATCGGCGCGACGGTTGATCTGGCCTACGTCGACCAGAGTCGCGATGCCCTCGCCGATGAAAAAACGGTATGGGAGGAGGTCTCAGAGGGTCTGGACATCATTCGCATCGGCAAGCACGAGCTCGCCAGCCGCGCCTATGTCGGGCGCTTCAACTTTAAAGGCAGCGACCAGCAGAAGCGGGTCGGCGACCTTTCCGGTGGTGAACGCAATCGCGTGCACTTGGCGAAATTGCTGCGCAGCGGTGCCAATGTTCTGCTGTTGGACGAACCGACCAACGATCTGGACGTTGAGACCCTGCGCGCTCTGGAGGAAGCCCTGCTCAGTTTTGCAGGCTCTGCGCTGATCATCTCCCACGACCGCTGGTTTCTGGATCGCGTTGCAACCCACATCATGGCGTTCGAAGGGGACAGCCATGTGGAATGGTTCGAAGGCAATTTCAGCGACTATGAAGCGGATCGCAAGAAAC
>JBCCHL010000232.1:0-5159 GCA_039028775.1 Pseudomonadota bacterium
GCGACGGCCGGAGCGTTTCGATCGCCGCCGCCTGTCGCGCCGCGACATTGCGGGGTCCGGGCTCGAGTTTGTGGCCCACGACTTTCAAGTGCTCACGGCGGACAAGCTGACGATCGAGCAGAACCGCGACTCGATGGGCATACGCTACGAACCCGGTGTGTATCGGGATGTGAGTTGGGGTGAGCGCCAGCGCGGCTTGTGGGAAGTTTACGCCGGGTGGGAACTGGACGATCTGGTGATTATCTCCGCGGCGCCGGACCTGAAAGTAACCGAGCGCCTGGTGCGGTTGTCCGCGCGGCGCCTACGCGTGGACGTTGCCATCCGGGCCGACGGTGAGGACTTTCAGTTGCAACGGTTTTTCGATAAACGCTGAGCGACCAGACGATCTGGTAGCCGAATCTGAACCACCCCCACGTGGCTCCAGCCCAAGGCCGCGTTCAATCCTTCGCTCGCTTGCTAGAAACGTTCGACCCAGGGGCGTACGCTGACTTCGCTGGACCACGCCGAGCGATGTTGGCGGATCAGATCCAGATAGGTTTGCGCGATGGCGTCGGGGTCCAGCATGGAGTCGGGGCGATCGGGTGCCTCGGTTCGGCCTGGGTTGCGAATGCCGCCGTCGATATTGATCCAGGCCACGTGGACGTTCTGCGGGTGGAGTTCCCTGGCCATCGATTCAGCCAGACCGCGCTGTGCGAACTTGCCCATCGCGAAGGTTGCCGAGTGGGGGAAGCCTTTGACGCCGGCCGACGCGCCGGTGAACAGGATCGTGCCTTCGCCAGCCGCCAGCATGCCCCTGGCGGCTTGTTGGCCGACCAGAAAAGCACCGTAGGCTGTGATGTCGATGGCGTTGTGTACCGCTTGTGGATCCAACTCGGTGATCGGTCCGCGCACGCGGGCGGATGGGTTGTAGACCACCACATTGGGCGAACCGTCCAACCCCGCGAACAAATCTGCCACCGCGTCTGGATTCGCTGCATCGCAGCTATAGGTCCTTGCGCCGGTTTCTTGCGCCAGCTCTGCCAGCTTGTCGATATTCCGAGCGGCCAGGGCTACGCGATAACCCTCCCGGGTCAACAAGCGGGCCAACGATGCCGACAGGCCATCCCCCACACCCACGATCAGGGCCAACGGTGCGCTCATCTTCGCTCCCTTTGAACTTTTGTCGACCAATTCTGTAGAGAAGCGCGCGCAGACACAACCGTCAACACGTCGCCGCATGCGCCAATGACGCCAGGTCCTGTATCTTTGTCGGATACTCAACGTTGGGGGTGGGATGTGGTGAAGATTTGTTTTGTGACCTATGCGACCAGACCTGAGCCCTCGGCGAGCGATGCGCTCGTCGCGGCATGGCTGCGCGAGCAGGGCCATGAAGTCTTCGGCGTACCTTGGACCGACGCGCCCGATGCCTTCTCTGATGCCGATCTCTTGGTCATCCGCTCGACCTGGGACTACCCGCTGCACCCGGAGCGGTTCAGTGCCTGGTTAGAGGCGATCGACGGCCGCTGGCCGGTCGCCAACCCGGTCGAGCTGGTACGCTGGAACATGCATAAGCGCTATCTGCTCGATCTAGGGCAACAAGGAGTGCGGGTACCCCGCTCCGCAGTGCTCGAATCGGTCGAGGAAGTCGAGGCCTATTTTGATGCCTGGTCGACCGCCGAGCTCGTGATAAAACCCCTGGTGGGTGCCAGTGGGCGGGGTGTGGTCAAAGTCCAGCCGGGCGCCGAACTGAGCGCGCTGGCGGCAGGGCAATATCTGGTGCAGGAGTTTGTCGGCGAGATTGCGGACGGCGAGCTGTCACTGGCGTTCTTTGGCGGACGCTATTCCCACGCGGTGATCAAGCACCCCAGCGCGGGAGAGTTTCGCATCAACAGCGCTTACGGCGGCCAGGTCAGTCCGACCGATCCGCCGCCGCAGGCCATCGCAACGGCAGAAGGCGTGGTCGCCTCCCTCACACCCGATGCGCTATATGCCCGGGTGGACGGGGTGATGGTGCGGGGAGAGTTTGTGCTGTTCGAGCTGGAGTTGATCGAACCGAGCTTCTTTTTTGTCGCTCAGCCACAAGCCGCTCAACACTTCGGTCGCGCGATTATCCAGCGTGTGCGCCAAGGGCGTTAAGACAAGGGAGGGGCAACCCGATGTGTCACCGGCACGAAGCAAAGGCGACACACGGGAGTGAGCGCCAACGTCAAGCGACGTCGACGCTCGATCGTGTTCAGGCTTGGGCGCCTTCGCGCTTGACGGTGATGACCTGGGCGTAGGTAAATTCCTTCAGCCCTTCCATCCCGTACTCGACCCCAAAGCCGGATTGCTTGTGGCCACCAAACGGCGCCAGCGGGTTCAGATGCAGGAATTCGTTCACCCACACCGTACCCGTCTCCAGCTGTTCGGCGATCTCGACACCCTTGTCGGGGTCGTTGGTCCAGACAGCACCGGCCAGACCGTAGTCCGTATTGTTGGCGCGTTCAATGACTTCTTCTTCCGAGGAGAATTTCATCAACGGCATCACCGGCCCAAACTGCTCTTCCGCTACGATGCGCGCGTCTTCCGGCGGATTGTCGAGGATGGAGATCGGTACGTAGTAGCCGGTACCGGAGGGATCGACGTCGCCGCCCATCAGGAACTCATAGCCATTGTCTTTGGCGTCCTGGATCAGCTCACAGACCCGATCGAACTGCTTCTTGTTCTGTATCGGACCAACGCCGGTGCCCTGTTCAGAGCCGTCGCCGACCTTGACGTGCTTGGCGTACTCGGCGATCGCAGCGCTGAGCTCATCATAGATATCCTCGTGGATATAGATGCGCTTAGCCGCAACACAGATCTGTCCGGCATTGGAGAAGCTGGACCAGAACAGCTGTTCCGCCACTTTTTCCACATCCGCATCGGGCAGGACGATCGAGGCGTCGTTGCCGCCCAATTCCAGGGTGATGCGCTTGAGGTCCTTGGAAGCGCCCTCCATGATCTTCTTGCCGGTGGCGGTTGAGCCGGTGAAAGTGACCTTGTCGATGTCGTCATGCCCGGTCATCAGCGGACCGAGCGAGTCTTCGCCGGTGATGATGTTGAGCACGCCGGCGGGTACCTTGTCAGCGACCAGTTCTGCGATACGCAGAGTTGTCAGCGGCGTGAATGGTGACGGCTTTAATACGATCGTGCAGCCGGACAACAGTGCCGGGGCGATCTTCTGTACCGCCATCAGCACCGGGAAGTTCCAGGGTACGATGCCGCCGACCACGCCGACCGGTACTCGGCGTGTGCGCGAGAGACGATCTTCGCTGTCTTCGTTGATCACGTCCTCGAACTCGAGGGTGGCTTGGGCGCGAATGTTCGCGGGTGCACCGCCAATCTCCATCTGCGCCTGGGCGTGGGGTTTGCCCTGCTCGCTGGTCAGCAGGCGGAACAGCTCATCAAAGTTCTCTTCGATGGCGTCCGCGATCGCGTGCAAAACAGCGCGTCGCTCTTCGATATCGGTTTTCGACCAGGTCTTGAAGGCGCGACGGGCACCGGCGACCGCGCGATTGAGCTCGTCTTCGCCACACGCTGGTACTTTGCCGATAACGTCCTCATTGGCTGGATTGACAACATCCATCCAACCCCCGCAGGTGATCATCTCACCGTCTATCAGGTTCTTATATTCCTTTGTCATGGAACGAATCTCCTCAATGTCTTAGTTACAGTGTTACGGTTCACCACTCTCCCCACGAAGGCATCACCACGGATCTCCACGGATAGTTCTGTCCCAATCACGGTAGGCTGATCATCCTCGATCCGAAGCGTACGCACAAGGGTGATGCTGGGTACGCCAACGCCCGATGCTTCGTTGCTCGAGGCCGTCGCTGCGGGGTATCGACCAACCTCTCGCTCAGCACACCCGGCATGGGGTCGACCAGCGGCAGAAAGTAGTGCGATGTGTTTGTGCTAACGGCATGCGCGGGGTGTTGTTGACAAGCTCACGGATGTTGATGGCTCAGCCCGCGTATCCTCGGTAGTTGGTCACCACCTGGCAGAAGGTTTCGTCCATCAGCCGCAGACTGCGCCCTTGCGCATCCGCTGCCAACCGCTCGCAGGCGATGGGCATGCTGGCCATGATTGCGGCGAGACGGTTGATGAAGTCCTCGTTGAGCTCCGGTCGCCCTTTCTCATCCAATGTGCCGATAGCGTCTGCGCTGAAGTCAAAATTGCGCGCGAGGAGCACGATGCGTAGGGCGAAGTAGTGTGCGCCGTAGCAAATGAGCGCATGGTCGATGCGTTCGCCGTAGAGGCCGGCTGCCAGAGCTTTGGCGGTTCTCTCCCAGGCGTCGGCATCTGCCTCGGCCGCGTGGCACTCCAGAAATGCTTTGGCCGCATAGTCCGCCAGGGCCGTCATGAACTGATAGCCGAACTGCTGCGCGGTCGCCGCATAGCCCCGCGCGTAGTGTTTGCGAAAACTCGACAGTCCTTCCTCGGACCATTCGCCGACCGCCACCAGCTGGGCCGCCAGAGGATCGCTCAGCTGCATGAAAGACAGATAGTAGCTGGCGAGCTTGTTGGCCACTTCCAGACCGAGGAATCCGGCCGCTTCAAATTCCAGTTCGTCGAATGGAAAAGGCGCTTGCGCATCGACCTGGTTGGTCTGGCGGTACGCGAACAGGACTTCCCGCAGTTTGGGCACAAACAGCGACCAGGAACGCGGGCAGGGGTAGGGCACACCGTCGCGGCTGCGTTTGGGGGTATGAAAGAAGTCCGGATAGCGACGCAGAAAGCCGGCCACCCCGGCATCCCCCACCTCGTCGGCAAACTCGGCCTGGGTGCGGGCGATCCAGTGATCCAGCGTGTCGATGACGAGGAAGTTAGCCACCCGCGTCACGATCGCGTTCGAGGTGGCGCTGACGTGGGTACCGTCGCTCGTCCCCAGATTGCCGGTCGCGCCCACCAGCGTGTTGCCCAAAGCCAGCCCCTGAAAGCGATTCTCGGTCAAGATGGAGAGGGCCACGTTCTGAATATTCGGCGCGGCGTTGGAGAAGTCATCCAACAGCAGCACCGCGGCACCTGCGTGCTGCAAGGCGGCTAGACGTTTGTTGGCAAGTTTGGTCATGAACGGCTGTTCGTCGCCCTGCGGCGTGCTGAAGGTACGCACGTTGGGGATGCCGCCAAAATCTACGGCGGAGACCTGCCCGGACAGTTCC
>JBCCHL010000233.1:0-5110 GCA_039028775.1 Pseudomonadota bacterium
CACATCGACCGTCATATCGAGGAATCCATGCCTGAAGAGAAGGAATTATGCGCCCGATTATAAAACCGTGGGCACAAAAAAGGGGTGACAACCGCCACCCCTTTTTGTGGTCAGTGTGTAACCACTGACAAGTATGTCTACTGAATCACACTTCAGCTCATGCAGCGGGTACGTCATCGTCTGATAGAAATCGAGGTGAGCCACCGCATCCCCAGCGCAGCCATTCGCGGTCGCTGAGTCTGTTTTTGATGATGTTGGTGCTGTCATTGGTGGTCAGTGCCCCAAAGGTGATCGGTGCGGCGTGCGACGCCATCGCCACAATAGCAGGCGGGCGGTCAAAAGTAGGTTTTTCATGATTCTCTTCCCAAGCAACTTCTCGAATACTTGTAATACGAAAAGCAAGTTGCGCGCCAGTGATTTAGTTCATTAAAAACAATCGGTTACGGAATTAGAGTCGAAAAGTTTTTACGATTCAGACGTGTTAATGCGTGATAAATCTTAACGATTTAGGCGCAACTCGATCCGGGTAATACGCAGAACTCTATACGGTTCCAGGCGTGCTGTTGGTGGTTTGGTGGTCAAACAAACGTTACGGGCAGACCAGCACGAGACGATCAGCCACGGGAATGACCACAAAAAAAGGCGCTCAAAAGCGCCCTTCTATGTACCAGACCGACTTGCAAAGCAGCGTCTCATCGGCCTTACCGCACCATTGTGCAACCCAATAACTGCACGCCGAGTGTCAGCGCTTTAGCTTGCGCAACTCGTCGATGGTGCGCTGTTGCGCCCGGGCTTCTGCCAGTTGGGCAGCAACCACAGAGAAGTCCACTTCGGCAGCCTGATCGGAGCGCGCTCGCTCTGCGGCTTCTTCCGCTTCTTTGGCCTGCGCCTCGTCCAGGTCTTCAGCACGTAACGCCGTGTCGGCCAGGATCGAGACAAACCCAGGCTGAATCTCGATGTACCCGCCGGAGGCGAAGAATACCTCTTCGCTACCGTCTTCCATCGCCAGCGTCACCGGACCCGGCTGGATGCCGGTCAACAACGGCGCGTGGCCCGGGTAGATGCCGAGGCCACCGATGGTGCCTACCGCGGTCAGTTTGGTGATGGTGCCGGAGAACAGCTCCTGCTCCGCACTGACAATTTCACATTGCATAGTTGCCACGTTAAATCCTGCTGCTTGAGGGCTTAGAGTGTCTTCGCTTTCTCGATCGCGTCTTCGATCCCACCGACCATGTAGAACGCATCCTCCGGCAGGTGATCATATTCACCGTCGAGGATCGCCTTGAAGCTGCGTACCGTCTCTTCGCGGGTCACAAACTTGCCATCGTTGCCGGTGAACTGCTGGGCAACAAAAAACGGTTGGGAGAAGAACTTCTGAATCTTGCGCGCTCGGTAGACGAGTTGCTTGTCTTCTTCGGACAGTTCGTCCATGCCGAGGATCGCGATGATGTCGCGCAGTTCCTGATAACGCTGCAGGGTCTGCTGTACCGTCTGCGCCACGTTGTAGTGCTCCTCACCTACCACCAGCGGATCGAGCTGGCGGCTGGAGGAGTCGAGCGGGTCTACCGCCGGGTAAATACCCAGGTCGGTGATGGCGCGCGACAGGGTCACGGTGGAGTCCAGGTGGGCAAAGGTGGTGGCCGGCGATGGGTCGGTCAGGTCGTCCGCAGGGACGTAGACCGCCTGCACCGAAGTGATCGAGCCGGTTTTGGTGGTGGTGATGCGTTCCTGCAGAACCCCCATCTCTTCCGCCAGGTTCGGCTGGTAGCCTACCGCGGAAGGCATGCGACCCAGGAGCGCCGATACTTCGGTGCCCGCGAGCGTGTAACGATAGATGTTGTCGACAAACAGCAACACGTCGCGACCGTCATCGCGGAACTTCTCCGCCATGGTTAGACCGGTCAGAGCCACGCGCAGGCGGTTGCCTGGTGGTTCGTTCATCTGGCCGAAGACCAGGGAGATCTTATCGAGTACTTCCGCCTCTTCCATCTCGTAGTAGAAGTCGTTCCCCTCACGGGTGCGTTCGCCCACACCGGCAAAGACCGACAGACCTGAGTGCTCGATGGCGATGTTACGGATGAGTTCGAGCATGGTCACGGTCTTACCGACACCGGCACCACCGAACAGCCCCACTTTACCGCCGCGGGCGAAGGGACAGATCAGGTCGATGACCTTGATGCCGGTTTCGAGAATTTCGTTACCGCCGATCTGATCTTCGTAGGAAGGCGCCTTGCGGTGGATCGGCATCGATTCCCGCGCGTTGATCGGGCCCTTCTCATCGATGGGGTTACCCAACACGTCGACGATGCGACCGAGAGTTTCTTCACCCACCGGGATGGATATCGGCGCGCCGGTGTTGGATACGTCGAGACCGCGAGACAAGCCGTCGGACACACCCATGGCAATGGTGCGCACCACGCCGTCGCCCAACTGCTGCTGGACTTCCAGGGTCAGGCCGGTTTCACCGACGGTCAGGGCGTCGTAGACCTTGGGAACATTGTCCCGATCAAACTCAACGTCGATGACCGCGCCAATGATTTGTACAATTCGACCGCTGCTCATGCTTTCGCCTCTTAAGTCTTAGTCCTATCTAATATTCGTCGGGTGCTGTGGCCTTATACCGCGGCCGCACCGCCTACAATCTCTGCAATTTCCTGGGTGATCGCCGCCTGTCGCGCGTTGTTGTAAATCAACTGCAACTCTTCGATCAGCTTCTCGGCGTTCTCGGTGGCGTTTTTCATCGCGATCATTTTTGCCGCCTGCTCACAGGCACCGTTTTCGATCACGGCCTGATAGACCTGGGATTCGATGTAACGCGTGACCAGACCTTCGATCAGCTGCCGCGCGTCCGGCTCGTAGATATAGTCCCAGCGATTGTTCGCCGACTCGTCTTCCATCGGATCCAGGGGCAACAGCTGGCGGATCTCCGGGCTCTGAGTCATGGTGTTGACGAAGTCGTTAGACGCCAGATAGAGCTTGTCGATCTCGCACGCCTCAAACGCATCGAGCATGACCTTGATCCCGCCGATCAGATCAGCCAGGGTCGGTTCTTCACCGACGTTGTTCATCACCGCCTTGACGTTGGCACCGATGGAGCGGAAGAAGGGGCCCGCTTTGTTACCGATCAGACCGAGGTCAGCCTCGATCCCCTTGGCATGCCACTCGGCGATGTCTTTGACCACCGCGCGGAACAGGTTGACGTTCAGGCCCCCACACAGTCCGCGATCGGTGGATACCACCAGATAGCCTATGCGCTTGACCTCACGCTCCTGCATGAAGATGTGCTTATACTCCGGGTTGGAGTTGGCCAGGTGACCGATCACGCCTCGGATGCGCTCGCTGTAGGGCTTACCCCGTCGCATCTTATCCTGGGTGCGGCGCATCTTGGACGCCGCCACCATCTGCATCGCGCTGGTGATCTTCTGCGTGTTGGCCACGCTGTTGATCTTGGTCTTGATCTCTTTACCGACTGCCATCGATTACTCTTTATGTAGTGGGTCGAGTGTGTAGCTTTACTTGTTAAACCCGAGCGCCCTAGTAGGTCTGGGTCGCCTTGAACTTCTCGATGGCTTCCTTCAGCGTCGCCACAACATCATCGTTGTAGGTGCCGTTGTCATCGACGTCCTGCATGAAGTCACCGTATTCGGAGCGCATGTAGCCGAGCAGGGCGGATTCAAAATCCAGCACCTTGTTCACGTCGACATCCTCGAGATAGCCTTCGTTCGCCGCGAACAGCACGGTACCCATTTCAGCAACGCTCATGGGCGAGTACTGCTTCTGCTTCATCAGCTCGGTGACCCGTTCACCGTGCTCCAACTGACGGCGGGTAGCGTCGTCCAGGTCGGAGGCAAACTGGGAAAACGCCGCCAGCTCTCGATACTGCGCCAGCGCGAGCTTAATACCGCCGGAGATTTTCTTCATGAACGGCACCTGGGCGGAACCACCCACCCGGGAAACCGACGTACCCGGGTTCATGGCCGGGCGGAGACCGGAGTTGAAGTTCTCGGTCTCGAGGAAGATCTGACCATCGGTGATGGAGATCACGTTGGTCGGTACAAACGCGGAGATATCACCGGCCTGGGTTTCAATCACCGGCAGCGCGGTCAACGAGCCGGTCTGACCTTTAACCTCGCCATTGGTGTAGTTTTCCACATATTCAGCATTGACTCGCGCCGCACGCTCAAGCAGGCGTGAGTGCAGATAAAAAACATCACCGGGGTAAGCCTCACGACCCGGTGGACGCTTCAGTAGCAGGGAGATCTGGCGATACGCCCAGGCCTGCTTGGTGAGGTCATCGTAGATGATCAGCGCATCTTCGCCGTGATCGCGATAGTACTCACCCATGGAGCAACCCGAGTAAGCAGAGATGAACTGCATGGGTGCCGGGTCTGCCGCGGAGGCAGCCACAACCGTGGTGTATTCCATCGCGCCGTTTTCTTCCAGGGTGCGCACGATGTTGGCGATGGTGGACATCTTCTGGCCGATGGCCACATAGATACACTTAATACCGCTGCGCTTCTGGTTGATGATCGCGTCGATCGCAATTGCGGTCTTACCGATCTGTCGGTCGGCGATGATCAGCTCGCGCTGACCGCGGCCGATGGGCACCATCGCATCCACACACTTCAGCCCCAACTGCACGGGCTGGTCGACGGACTGACGGGCGATCACGCCCGGGGCGACTTTTTCGATCGGCTCGAATTTGGTGGCATTCAGCGGACCTTTGCCGTCGATGGGGTTACCCAGCGAGTCGACCACACGACCCAGCAGTTCCGGACCGACCGGAACTTCGAGAATTCGTCCGGTGCAGCGTGCGGTCATGCCTTCGGTCAGACCTTCGTAGTCGCCGAGGACCACCACCCCGACCGAGTCGCGCTCAAGGTTCAGCGCCATGCCGTACAGGCCGCCGTCGAACTCGATCATCTCACCGTACTGGGCGTCCGCCAGGCCGTGGATGCGCACAATCCCGTCGGATACGCCGACGATGGTGCCTTCGTTCTGCGCTTCTGCTTTGACATCCAGTTCGACGTAGGAGATTCCTAAGGTTTGTTCAATCGGATTGGGGCAGATGCCGTGGGTGACGAAGTCAATCTTGTTCGGTTTACGTTCA
>JBCCHL010000234.1:0-5085 GCA_039028775.1 Pseudomonadota bacterium
CGCGCGACCATGCAGCGGGTCTGCAGTCGCAGACGTCAGCGGCGTCATCCCGATCTGTGCGGCGATCACAAAGGCAAGTGCTGTCATGGTCACCCGAAGACGCTGCGCGTCAGATGATCGAACCAGCCAACCGCATAGCGCGCTTCTGCGCGACGCACTGCGTCGGGCGCATCGATTGGGCTGAACCCACCCGCACCGTCAATCTCCTGCCAAGCGGTGGGTGTCGGACGATACACCCCCGCCACAGAGATCGCCTCATCCCGTTTAACAAAGCTATAGCAGGTGTTCAACAACTTAGCCGACAAGGGTTGTTCGGCCGAATTGGAGTCGCTCAGATCACGCACCACCTGGAGCGCACATAGACGGGCCTGGGCATTGGCAGCAAAGGCGGACTTCGGCATCGCGTTGGCGATGGCTGCATCACCGATCACGTGAACATGATCCTGCAGACGCGATGCAAATGTGGCGGGTTCGATCGGACACCAGCCGCTCGCATCCGCAACCCCGGCACGACGAGCGATCGCTCCTGCCCGCTGTGGAGGTATGACGTTGGCGACGTCAACGCGGATGTCATCAAAGTCGGTCAGCAAGCGGCGCGCAGGGGCATCGATTTCCACCACCGCGGCACCATCGGACGCGCCCCGCCATTCGATCATCGCCCCATAGTGTCGTCGCCATGCTTGTTCGAACAGGGGCTGTTTCGAAAAGCGATCTTTGCTGTCGAGGATCAAAAGCTTCGCTGTCGGGTTGTGCTGCTGCAAGTAGGCGGCGATCAGACTGGCCCGTTCGTAAGGCCCGGGCGGACACCTGTAAGGCGCTTGCGGCACGGCCAACGCAACCACCCCACCTTGCGGCATCGCACTCAGCTGACGCGCGAGCAGCAGGGTTTGCGCGCCAGCCTGCCAGGCATGGGGCAGCAATCCGGCCGCCTGGGCATCGTATCCGGGCAGCGCATCAAGCCTTACTTCTATACCCGGCGCCATGATCAGTCGGTCGTAGGCAAGGCGCTGCCCATCCTCCAGCACCACAAAACGCCGGACGCTGTCCACGTCCAGCGCACGCGCATGGATCACATCAACCCCGGCGGCCGCGAGAGTCTCGTAGCCGAATTGTTGGGCGCTCAAATCCCGCATACCCGCGATCACCAGATTAGAAAATGGGCAGGCTGTGTAGGTTCGATTGGGTTCGATAAGGGAGACCCGATGTTCAGGCGCGATGGCAGCGATGGTGCGCGCGCAGGTCGCCCCGGCAAATCCGCCGCCGAGCACCACCACCCGAGCGGGTGTAACCCCCTGCGGGGCGTTCGGTGAATAAGCACAACCCGCCAGTGCGAACACGCTCGCCCCGAGCAGGCGGCGTCGGTTCAGACTCGGACCGGACAAGCGCTGAGCCTCACCGCGTCGCAACACGTAAAACAACAAATACGCCCACGTACCCGTCTACTTGTCAACATGGTCATCACGCGATCTATCGCGATCGAAAAAAGCGGCCAGCGCGCGTAACTCCGCGACGCTGTAGCCGCGCGCAATACGCGGCATGACTGTGCCGCCAAGCGCGCCCGTGCGATACGCGAGCATGCGCTGTGCAAGGAGCTCCGCAGGGAGGTCGAGGGCGGGGATCACCGCCCCCTCCCCCGAGTCCGGGCGGTGGCAACCAAGGCACGCCTGGGCGCTGGCGCTGGCCCACGCCTCCTGCGCCGCGGGGATATCTTCCACAAGCGCACAGACGCAGAACATCATCAGCAGGCATTGCTTCATGCCTGACGCAGATTCCGACCCTTCAAGGGCACATCGCGCACCCGCACACCGGTGGCCGCAAAAATCGCATTTAGCACCGCCGGGGCTGCGACCGCGATCGTCGGCTCGCCAACCCCACCCCACGAGCCGCCGGACGGCATCACGATGGTCTCGACCGTGGGCATCTCCGCCATGCGTAACGAGGGATAGGTGTGGAAGTTATTCTGCTCGATGGCACCATCCTTCACGGTGCATTCACCATGCAGCAGAGCGGACAAGCCATAGACAAACGAACCCTCCACCTGAGCTTCGATCTGTTGCGGATTAACCGCAAAACCCGGATCGGTCGCAGCAACGATGCGGTGGATCTTCAGCGCACCAGCGTCCGATACCGAGACTTCGGCACAGGCGGCAACGTAGGACCCGAACGCAAAACAGTTGGCGAGGCCACGGTGTACACCTTCGGCCGCCGGAGTCCCCCAACCCGCTCCGTCAGCGGCCGCCTTGAGCACCGCCCATCCTTTCGGATTGTCCTGCATAAGACGCTTGCGAAATTCCAATGCATCGACGCCCGCCGCGTGGGCCAACTCGTCAATGAAACACTCCATGTAGATGGTGTTCTGGTTGACGTTCACGCCGCGCCAGAACCCTGGCGTGATATGGCTGTTACGCATCGCATGATCGACCATCAGATTGGGAATGCGATAGCTGATCGCATGATCGCCGTCGGGTGCGAGCGCCTGAAACTGCACCGGATCTTTGCCATTCTGCAAAGCCTGTGGGATCAGACCGGCAAGTATGGATTGTCCGGAAATGCGCATGTTCAACGCGACCAGATTGCCTTCCTCGTCAAGCCCACCTTCCATCCTGGCTTTGGTGATCGGGTGAAAGAACCCATGCAACATGTCTTCTTCGCGCGTCCACTGCAATTTGACCGGCACGCCGGGCATCGTCTTGGCGAGCAAGACCGCCTGGGCGACATAATCGGAACGCCCGCGCCGTCCGAACCCCCCGCCGAGGAGGAGTTTATGCACCTCACACTGCTCGATCGGCAAACCGGCCGCCTCGGCGGTGGCTGCCAGGGCACCCTCGCCATTCTGGGTCGGACACCATACCTCACACCGATCTTCGGTCCACAAGGCTGTTGCATTCATCGGTTCCATGGTGGCGTGATTCAAGAACGGATAGCTGTATGTGGCGCTGATGCGCTTGCTCGCGCCGTCCAAACCCGCCGCAACATCCCCGGCCTCGTTGCCGACAAACGCCTCTTCGGCATCCAGACCCTCATCGATGCGCGCGATGATATCCGCGTGATTCACCTTCGCATTGTCGCCGCCGTCCCACTCCACCGGGAGCGCATCCAACGCCTTTTTCGCGCGCCACCAGGTGTCCGCTACGACAGCGACGGCATTGTCACCCACCGAGGACACCTGTGAAACACCGGCCATCTCCGCGACCGCATCGGCGTCGAATAACTTCAGTTTGCCACCGTGCACCGGGCAGGCTTTGATCGCAGCGTGCACCATACCGGGCATCCGCAGATCCGACCCGTAGAGCTGCTTGCCGGTGAGCTTGTCCGCAGTATCCAGGCGCTTGACCGGCTGACCGATCAGCTTCCAGTCTTTAGGATCTTTCAGCGTAACCTCATCGGGGGGTACGAGCCCCGCCGCGGCTTGGGCAACCTTACCGAACGTGGTTGTACGCGCGGACTTGTTATGCGAGATCACGCCCTCCGCTGCCCGACACTCCGCCGGCGGTACACCCCATTCGTTGGCGGCAGCTTCGATCAACATCATGCGCGCGGCCGCCCCACCCTCGCGCACATACTGATGGCTGCCACGAATGCCACGGCTGCCGCCGGTGGCATAACTGCCCCAGACGCGATTCCGTGCCACGTTCTGCCCCGGCGTCGGATATTCCCAGGTGACTTTGTTCCAGTCACATTCAAGCTCCTCGGCCACCATCTGGGCGAGGCCGGTCAACGTTCCCTGACCCATCTCGGAACGCGCGATGCGGATCACCACCGTCTCATCCGGCTGTACCACCACCCAGGCATTGATTTCGTCAGTCTCGTGGTTGTGCGCTAGCGTGCTGTCGGTGCGCACACCGATCGCGAGACCAACCCCCCCGACCGCGGTCGTGACCAGGAACTTGCGTCGATTCATCACAGTATTCATCCCTCAAGCCTCCTTGCTCAGTTCTGCTGCACGGTTGAGTTCCGCGGCGCGGTGTATGCCCGCGCGCACGCGCTGCAGGGTGCCGCAGCGGCAGATGTTGGTCATGCCACTGTCGATATCAGCATCACTCGGTTCCGGCTTGTTCGCCAACAGGGCCGCCGCCGCCATGATCATGCCTGATTGACAGAAGCCACACTGTGGCACGTCGAGTTCCGCCCACGCCCGCTGCACAGGGTGGTCGCCCGCGTCAGATAGACCTTCGATGGTGGTGATATTCTGCGCCGCGTTGATCGCGCTGGCCGGAAAAACACATGAACGCACCGGGTTTCCGTCGACGTGGACCGTACATGCCCCGCACTGTGCGATTCCGCAGCCGTACTTGGTTCCGGTCAAACCGGCGTGTTCACGCAGGACCCACAGAAGCGGCGTGTCCGCGTCAAAATCGAGGTCATGGACCTCACCGTTTATATTCAGTTTCGCCATCTGTGCACCCCCATTTGGCAAATTGCTAAGGACGCAGCCCCGTACGATTCCTCTCGCGGCAGCTGCGCGACTATTATTGAGTGCAACGCCCTGCGATTACAACAAATCTACACCGCCGGCAGGTTCGCGGTACTAGACCGCGCCATGCCGCATCGGAGCAAACCCCACCCGACAACTTGTTCATCAAGCGGTACCATGCCCCGATGAATCTCATTCACAAGTCACTCCTCAATACCGCGATGGCCCTTTCGAGCACGCGCATCGGCGGGGTCGTTGCAACCACCCTGTTAGCGCCGTTGGATCGTTGGCTGTTGCGTCGTTCGCGGGGCCAACACAGCATCGCAGGACTCGGCGTGCCGACCCTGTTGTTGACCACCGAAGGCCGCATCAGTGGCGAACCTCGTCAAACCCCGTTGCTCTATCTGTGGGACGAAGATCGCTACCTGGTGGTCGGCTCGCGCGGCGGGCGCCCGGGGCATGCACAGTGGTATTTGAATCTGCGTCGCAACCCGACCGTGCGCGTGCTGGTCGATGGGGAAGAGTTGGTCTGTCAGGCAGAGCAACTCGAGCGCTCTTCCACAAAGACGGGCGCCGACCCCTCGCGAACCAGGTGCTCTTTGCCCAGCCGGACACCCCGGCCGAGGAGGTGGTGCTGCTGGCGCGGCGCGCGTTTGAGGCGCAGCACGCCA
>JBCCHL010000235.1:0-5049 GCA_039028775.1 Pseudomonadota bacterium
ATTTTATGTGCCATTTAATTTACTTATGTTATCGATTTGTGCGACGCGGAAGGACTCATTGACCTATGTTGTGTGCTGGATCACACATGTGAGATGTAAATTGACTTGTTTAGCCAACGTTCAGCGAGGGCTGGCAGTCTGTGCGGAACCTCAGAAGCGGAGAAGGCTGATGCGCAAAGGGTTGTTCGGATGTTGTCTCTTGCTGTTGGCGGGCTGCGCGGCGAGTTCGGTCGAGGCTCATGCGCGTGAACAGCAGTGTCTTGCACTTGCCATGTATTGGGAGGCGCGCGGCGAAGGCGCGCTCGGTATGCAGGCGGTGGGTGCGGTAGTGCTCAACCGTGCCCGTGATCCGCGTTGGCCGACAGATATCTGCGCTGTGGTGCAGCAGGGTGGGGAGACCCCGCCGTGTCAGTTTTCGTGGTGGTGTGACGGCAAGAGTGATCGCCCGCGCGACGCACGCAGTTGGCGCGCCGCGATGACCCTGGCTGACAAGCTCATCCACGCCCGACGCTATGATCCAACGCGCGGCGCGCTCTACTTCCACAGCACAGCGGTGCGGCCGGGCTGGAAACTGCGCCGGACCGTACGCATCGGCGATCATATCTTCTACAAGTAACCTCTGGCGTACGCGCCTAACCCCAATTGCAGCGCTAGATACTCGACGCAAAAGAGCCGGCACGTGCCCAGCGACGCCTGTCGAGGGCCACGTCGGTGCCGAAACCCCAAAAGATCAACGAGGCGCCTCGGTCAACCCGGCGGCGATCGGTCTCGGTGGCCGCTGTTCGTATATTGACGTTAACGTTAACGTCACATAGAGTGACGGCATGGGCGAGACGTTCAGCATCGGCGACCTGGCGGCAGAATTTGATGTCACCACCCGGACCTTGCGCTTCTATGAAGAGAAGGGACTGCTGTGCCCGCAGCGTAATGGCCAGGCGCGGACCTACGATGCCGCGGATCGTGCCCGCCTGCGGCTAATCCTGCGGGGCAAGCGGCTGGGCTTCTCGTTGCAGGAGAGCGCCGAGATCATCGCGATGTACGACCCCGCCACCGACAACAAGAAGCAACTGCAAGCGCTGCTCGCGAAGATCCGCGAGAAGAAGCAGCGCCTGCAGGCCCAACAACAAGATCTGGAATCCATGATCCGTGATCTGCGCACCTGGGAGCGGCGTAGCCGACGCTATGTGGCGCAACTCGACGCCGCAGCTTCGGACACGGATCTAAGCCAACCACGGAGGCTGACAAATGAGTTATAGCATGCTCGACCACGGTCTGGGCGAAGACATCGATATGCTGCGCGACATGGTCGCGAAGTTTGCCCAGGCGGAGATCGCGCCGCGCGCGGCGCAGATCGATCGCGACAATGAGTTCCCGCTGGAGCTGTGGCAGCAGATGGGCGAGATCGGCATTCTTGGCGTGACCGTCGCGGAAGAGCACGGCGGCAGCAACATGGGTTATCTCGCCCATGTGGTGGCGATGGAAGAGGTCAGTCGCGCATCTGCATCGGTTGGCTTGTCGTACGGTGCGCATTCGAACCTGTGCGTGAATCAGATCCATCGCAAGGGCACGCCCGAACAGAAGAGCCGCTACCTGCCCAAGCTGTGCAGCGGCGAACACATCGGGGCGCTCGCCATGTCGGAACCGGGCGCCGGCTCGGATGTGGTCAGTATGCGCCTCAAGGCTGAACGCCAGGGTGATGTCTATCTGCTGAACGGCAACAAGATGTGGATCACCAACGGTCCCGATGCGGATACCTATGTCATCTACGCCAAAACCGACGTGGACGCGGGTTCACGGGGCATCACCGCGTTTATTGTCGAGCGGGATTTTGCTGGTTTTTCCCAGGCGCAGAAGCTCGATAAGCTGGGAATGCGGGGGTCCAATACGTGTGAGCTGATCTTCGAGGACTGCGAGGTGCCGGCCACCAACATCCTCGGCGCCGAAGGCGACGGGGTAGGGGTGCTGATGTCCGGCCTGGACTACGAACGCACCGTTCTCTCCGGCGGGCCGGTGGGCATTATGCAGGCCTGTCTCGACATCGTTCTGCCCTATGTGCGCGAGCGGAATCAATTCGGTCAGGCGATTGGGGAATTCCAACTGATGCAGGGCAAAGTGGCGGACATGTACGCCGTACTCAGCGCCAGCCGCGCGTATCTGTACGCGGTAGCCCGCGCCTGCGACAAGGGGCTGGAGAGTCGCAAAGACGCCGCTGCGGTGATCCTCTATACCGCCGAACAGGCTACCCAATGTGCCCTACAGGCCATCCAGGCACTCGGCGGGAATGGTTACATCAACGAGTACGACACGGGGCGTTTGCTGCGCGATGCGAAGCTCTACGAGATCGGGGCCGGGACTTCGGAAGTCCGGCGCATGCTGATCGGTCGCGAGCTCTTTCACGAGGGGACCTGACATGCCGCTATTGCCTACCACGATCAACCCGCGCTCGGCTGAGTTTGCCGAGAATGCCGAACATATGGGTGGGTTGGTGGACGATCTGCGCAGCCGGGTCGCGCATAATCTGCAAGGGGGTGGAGCGCGCTATCAGGAGCGCCACAAAGCCCGGGGTAAGTTGCTGGTGCGCGAGCGCATAGATGCTTTGTTAGATCCCGGCACACCGTTTCTCGAACTGTCCCAACTCGCAGCGTTGGATCTGTATGGCAAGGATGAGATTCCCGCCGCTGGCATCGTGACCGGCATCGGTCGGGTCAGCGGTCAGGAGTGCGTGATCGTCGCCAACGATGCCACGGTGAAAGGGGGTACTTACTATCCTGTGACGGTCAAAAAACACCTGCGCGCACAGGACATCGCCGCGCAAAACCATCTGCCGTGTATCTATCTGGTGGATTCCGGCGGCGCCAACCTGCCCAACCAGGACGAAGTGTTCCCCGACCGCCATCACTTCGGGCGTATCTTCTACAATCAGGCCAATATGTCGGCGCATAACATTCCCCAGATCGCCGTGGTGATGGGGTCTTGCACCGCCGGGGGTGCCTACGTTCCGGCCATGGCGGATGAGTCGATCATCGTGCGCAATCAGGGCACGATCTTCCTCGGTGGACCGCCGCTGGTTAAAATGGCGACCGGCGAGGAGGTCAGCGCGGAAGCGTTGGGCGGTGCGGATGTGCACTCCCGCGAATCCGGGGTCACGGATCACTACGCCCAGAACGACCATCACGCGCTGCAACTGGCGCGCGATGCGGTCGCGCGCCTGAATCGTACCAAGGCGCCCAACGTAGACATCACCGATCCGGTCGAGCCCGCCTATCCCGCGTCCGATCTGCTGGGGATTGTCCCCAAGAATGTGCGCGAGCAATACGACGTGCGCGAGATCATCGCGCGCATCGTGGACGGCTCCCAGTTCGATGAGTTCAAGGCGCTGTTCGGCACCACGCTGGTGTGCGGCTTCGCCCGCCTGTACGGCATTCCGGTCGGGATCGTCGCCAACAACGGCGTGTTGTTCAGTGAGTCGGCACAGAAGGGGGCACACTTCATCGAGCTGTGTGCCCAGCGCCGCGTCCCGTTGCTGTTCCTGCAGAACATCACCGGTTTTATGGTGGGCTCGCAGTACGAAACCGGTGGCATTGCCAAACACGGAGCCAAGATGGTGACCGCGGTGGCGTGTGCCCAAGTGCCCAAGCTCACCCTTATCTTTGGCAACTCCTATGGCGCGGGGAACTATGGCATGTGCGGTCGCGCCTACGATCCCAATTTTCTGTTCATGTGGCCCAATGCGCGTATCAGCGTGATGGGAGGTGAACAGGCTGCCGGCGTGCTCGCCACCGTACGGCGTACCCAGATGGAAGCGGCCGGGGAGGAATGGCCCGCTGAGGACGAGGCAGCCTTCAAAGCGCCGATCATCGATGATTTTGATACCCAGGCGCATCCCTACTACGCCAGCGCGCGGGTCTGGGACGATGGTGTCATCGATCCGCTCGATACTCGTCGGGTGCTGGGTCTGGCGCTGTCCGCCACCCTCAACAAGTCCATTCCAGACACACGCTTCGGCGTCTTCAGGATGTAGGCAAACATGTTCAACAAGATACTCATCGCCAATCGGGGCGAAATCGCCTGCCGGGTCATCAAGACAGCGCGCCGCTTGGGCATCGCCACCGTGGCGGTCTATTCCGATGCGGATGCGGACGCGCTGCACGTACAGATGGCGGATGAGGCGATCGGTATCGGTCCCGCTGCGCCGGCGGAATCGTATCTGCGCATGGATCGCATCATCGCAGCAGCCAGCAGTACCGGCGCGCAGGCCATCCATCCAGGTTATGGTTTTCTCTCCGAAAATGCGCAATTCAGCGGCATGTGCGCGGAGGCTGACATCTCCTTCATCGGTCCGCCGGTCGACGCCATCCGTACCATGGGCAGCAAGTCCGCCGCCAAACAGGCGATGGAGGCTGCTGGCGTGCCGCTGCTGCCGGGCTACCACGGCGCAGACCAGACACCTGCTGTCCTGCAGGACGCGGCTGCCCGCATCGGTTATCCAGTATTGCTCAAAGCGGTGGCGGGAGGCGGTGGCAAAGGTATGCGCGCCGTGCACGAGGGGGCGGAATTTGGTGAGGCGCTAGCCGCCGCGCAGCGCGAGGCGCAGTCTGGATTCGGCGATCAGGCGATGCTGGTGGAAAAATACCTGGCCCAACCCCGGCACGTGGAGGTGCAGGTGTTCTGTGATCAGGCGGGCGCGGGAGTTTATCTGTTCGAGCGCGATTGTTCGATACAGCGCCGGCATCAGAAGGTGTTGGAAGAAGCGCCGGCGCCGAACTTTTCGGAGACTTTGCGCCGAGCCATGGGGGAGGCAGCGTTACGGGCCGCCCAGGCCGTGGACTACGTTGGTGCGGGCACGGTGGAATTTCTCCTCGATACCGACGGTCAATTCTATTTCATGGAGATGAACACCCGCCTGCAGGTCGAACACCCGGTCACCGAGATGATCACCGGTCAGGACCTGGTCGAGTGGCAGCTGCGCGTTGCGGCGGGAGAACCGCTGCCCTGTGTTCAGGAAGATCTGGTGATCCACGGCCACGCAATAGAAGCACGGGTATATGC
>JBCCHL010000236.1:0-4927 GCA_039028775.1 Pseudomonadota bacterium
ACGATACGGGTACGCTCACGCCAACCCAACGCCCCGAGATGTTCGGCGAAACTGAATACCTATATCCGTGGTTCGCCAACACACTGAACTGGATTTTCAAGACCACATCCGAATGGGCAATCTCCAACGAAAGCGACCCCGATAGGGAAGCACCTCCGGTCGGTGGCGACGGCAACAACACCGCGGGTGCGGGTGGGGTTGGTGGTTACAACCTGTTCTGGGTCGATCCCGGTAGTTCCTTGGGCACGGTCGACGGCCGTGTCCCCACTTCGATCATCTACGAGCCGGCCAACGGCCGCTACCCGCCGAACCCCGAAGGCTTCAGCAGTAAGATGACTTCGATCTATCAGAGCTTTCTGCACGACAATACGGGCACTGCCAGCTGGCTTGCCCACGATGGGCCAGGGCCGTTCGACGGTCCCGAGTCCCTCGCGCCATCCGAGCGTTGTCTGATCTCTTTTGCATCGACCGTGCCGACGCTGCCCAGCCTGTACAACAACTACAAGCGTATCGTCCAGACCGACACGCACATCATGATCCTGCAGGAGATGGTGCACGATGCGCGGATCATCCGCATCGACTCCGAGCATAGCAGCGCAGAAAATCGCAAGTGGCTGGGTGACAGCATCGGCTATTGGGAGGGGGATACGTTGATCGTCGAGACCCGCAATTTCCACCCGATCAACGGCCTGCCCGGAGCGGACGAAAATCTGCACGTGGTCGAGCGCTTCAGCCGCCAGGAGGACGGCAATCTGTACTATGACTTCACCGTCACAGACGAAACCGTATGGACCGATTCCTGGAGCGGCCGCTACCTGTGGCAGAACAAACCCGCGAGCAAGGTCTACGAATACGCGTGTCACGAAGGCAACTACGCGATGGGCGGGATCCTGCGGGGCGCGCGGCTGCTGGAAGACGAATGGCGGGCGGAGCGCGCGCCGGGCAGCGCTGAGGAATAATCGGTCGGACGACCGGCTTCGCCCTCAACGAGCAAACCACGAAAAACTCGCGCAAAACGCCCGTAACATTAGCAATCGTCGACCGGCGTTTCGCTCGAAGAGCGAAACCCGAACAGCTCGCGCAAAGCGCCCGCAATACAACAATTCGTCGACCGGCGTTTCGCTCGAAGAGCGAAACCCGAACAGCTCGCGCAAAGCGCGAGATGAGTTAACCCAAGACCAGGTCTGCAAACGTTCGCAGCTGATCGATATCCCGGGTTGATACCAAGAGCGATGTGACCGGAGTTTCTCGCCAGGCCTGCAGGCGATCGCGGATCCGGTCCACCGAACCGACAAGAGAGATCTCATCGGCGAGTTGGGTCGGCACGGCCGCTGCCGCCGCGTCCTTCTGCCCCGCCAGGAACAGATCCTGAATCTCTTCCGCCGCTTCAGCGAAACCCATGCGTTGTACCAGCTCGTTGTGGAAGTTGCGCGATTTGGCCCCCATCCCGCCGATATAGAGCGCGAGACTGCGCTTGATAGGCTCCAGCGCTGTTTCCACGTCGTCATCGATGATCACCGACACGCCCTGCATGATTTCGAAGCCGGGCTTAGCATGGGCGATCTGATCCGCATACACCTCCTGGCGGTAGGGGGAGTAGTAGAGGGGCAACCAGCCATCGGCAATCTCCGCCGTCATCGCAACGTTCTTCGGGCCCTCAGCACCGAGGAAGATCGGCAGATCGTCACGCAGTGGATGGGTGATCGACTTCAGAGGTTTGCCCAGGCCCCAGGCGCCGTCGCCGGTGTAAGGCAGCGGATAGTGTTCCCCTTCTTCATTGGAGACCGGTTCCTGGCGCCGCAAGACCTGGCGCACAATGTTGACGTATTCACGGGTGCGCGAGAGCGGCTTGCCGAACGGCGCACCGTACCAACCCTCTACCACCTGTGGGCCCGACACCCCCATGCCCAGAATCACGCGTCCGTTTGACAGGTGATCCAACGTGAGTGCGGCCATGGCGGTGGCGGTTGGCGCGCGCGCGGAGAGTTGCGCAATGCCGGTGCCGAGGCGGATGCGTTCGGTGTGTGCACCGATCCAGGCCAACGGGGTGAATACGTCAGAGCCCCAAGCTTCTGCGGTGAACACGGCGTCATAGCCCAGGCGCTCCGCTTCCTGCGCAATTTCCACCATCCGCGGGTCCGGTCCAGCGCCCCAATACCCCATCTGTAAGCCGAGTTTGAGATCTCCCATTCGTGTCACTCCAAGCTGTTCTATTATTCGTTCAAGCCGCGCATCCTACGCGCGCGGATCGCAACTTTCGAGACGTCGCAAGCTAATTCTGGCACGATGCACGGCATAGCCATCAGCCGTAAGCAAGGATTCCTATGTCCCGCACATTCATGGTCAAACGTGACGATCTCACCCACAGTAGGCTCAACGACAGCGCGCCGCTGAGCGCCGCGGCGGACGAGGTGGTACTCGCGATAGAGAGCTTTGCGCTGACCGCCAACAACATCACCTACGCGGTGGCCGGTAACATGATCGGCTACTGGAAGTTCTTTCCCAGCGCCGACGGCTGGGGGCAGATACCGGTTTGGGGCATCGGCAAAGTCGTCGACAGCGGCCATTCGGATATCTCCCCGGGCACGCGATTCTACGGTTACTTTCCAATGGCAGAGCAGCTTCGAGTCCAACCGGTCGACGTCAACCCGCGCGGATTCAAAGACGGCGCCGCCCACCGCGCCGAGTTGCCACCAGTCTACAACCAGTATTCGGCGGTCAACGCCGAGAATGGTTTCACGCCCGGCTTTGACGACCACGCGATGGTGTACCGCCCTTTGTTCACCACCTCATTTGTGCTGGACGACTATCTGGCTGACAACAAGTTTTTCGACACAAAGAGTATCATTCTGGGCAGCGCCTCCAGCAAGACCGCTTTCGGTCTGGCGTTCATGCTGCACCAGCGCTCGGATATCGAGGTCATTGGCCTCACCTCGGACGGCAATCGGAAGTTTGTCGAAAAGCTGGGGCTGTATAACACGGTCCTCACTTACGATGCGGTGGAAAGCCTACCCTTCGAACCCAGCGTGTATGTGGATATGGCGGGTAATCGGCAGGTGCTGGGGCGGATCCATCACCATCTGCAGGATAACTTGAAGTGCAGCTGTGGTGTCGGCATCACCCATTGGGATGCGCGGGACGGCGAAGATCCGGCCACGCTGCCCGGCGCTAAGCCGGAGATGTTCTTTGCACCTTCGCAGATCATGAAGCGCAATCAGGAGCTTGGCGCAGCGCAGTACCAGGCTCTGCTGGGCGCAGCGACCCAGGCGTTTTTTGCCCGGGTCGACAACTGGGTGCAGATCGAGCGGCACCCGTTTGAGGAAGTACAGGCCGTTTATGACCTAGTGCGCAACGGACCACCGGCGGACCGGGCCTACGTCATCGCCGCCTGACCCGTGCACGCTAGGGGAACCAGCGCCCGGAATTGTGGTCCAAACCAATATGTATAAGACCTGCTTGATCTTCATTTTGATTCTCGCGCCGACCGCGTGGGCCCAGCCGCCTATCTATTTGTCCCAAGGGGCTTTTGGTGAGCCGCTATTCACCGACTCTCACAGCGAACGCGCCCAAGCGATAGAGGTCCATCCCACGCCGGCAACGCCGGGGGGTGCGGCCGCCGCGGAGGCGTTGATGTCCGCACAACTGGCCCTAGCAGAGGAGCTGAGCGCCGCCCGCCTTGAACGATCGGACACGTCGATGGTGGCCACGTCACCCGCCGACGTCGAGCTCGAGCCGCCGCGTGCGCGCAGATTTCTGCCCACCTATCCGTTTGTTCTGCCCCCTGCCTCTGGGCTGCGGCCACCGCCTGCAGCGCAGGTACCCGAGGTGGTCGAACGACGAGCGTTTACGCCTGTGTTTGCCCCCGCAGAGCCCGCGTTCAGGAACTGACCTTCCACCTCTTCTTTCCGCGCGCATGACACGGTAGATTCTCTCTGTCATGCAGAGCTTTATTACCCACCTTGAATGTTCGCTGACCGGCGAACGCTATGCCGCCGATCAGATCCACGGTCTGTCGGCCGCCGGCCGACCGCTACTTGTCCGCTATGATCTGACCGCGCTCGCCGACGCCGTCGACAAAGACTCGCTGGCGCAACGCGATGGCGGCTTCTGGCGCTATCGAGAATGGCTGCCGGTACACGATGACGCGCACGTTGTGAGCCTGGGGGAAGTCACTACACCCCTGATCGAACTGACTTCGTATGACGGCATGCTGCTGGTCAAAGACGAGAGTCGCCTGCCCACCGGTTCGTTCAAAGCCCGCGGTCTTGCCTTGGCGGTCTCGATGGCCAAGGCCCTGGGCATCGGGCATCTGGCCATGCCAACCAACGGCAACGCTGGGGCTGCGTTGGCCGCGTATGCCGCGCGCGCGGGCCTGGAAGCCACGGTCTTCTGTCCCAGCGACACCCCGGAGGTGAACATCCGTGAAATGTGCGCACAGGGCGCCGATGTGGTGCGCGTAGACGGTCTGATCAACGAGTGCGGGAAACGCGTCGCGGCAGGCGCGGACGAAGCTGGCTGGTTCGATCTTTCCACCCTCAAAGAGCCCTATCGAATCGAGGGTAAAAAGACCATGGGTTTGGAGCTCGCCGAGCAGCTGAACTGGCAGCTACCGGACGCCATCTTCTACCCCACCGGCGGGGGCACCGGACTGATCGGCATGTGGAAAGCCTTTGCAGAGTTGGCGGCCATGGGATGGATCAGCGCGCGGCGACCGAAGATGTTCGCCGTGCAGGCCGAAGGCTGCGCACCGATCGTGCGCGCCTTCGAACAAGGTGTCGAACATGCCGAGGTATGGCGCGATGCAAACACGCTCGCCGCCGGTATCCGTGTTCCGGCGGCGGTCGGCGACTTTCTGATCCTGCGCGCCGTGCGGGACTCGGGCGGAGCTGCGCTCGCAGTCAGCGACGCCGAGATTCTGCAAGCGCGC
>JBCCHL010000237.1:0-4910 GCA_039028775.1 Pseudomonadota bacterium
CTGATATCAGGATCATCAGCGCGGTGGCGGTACAGACCAGCATGGTATCGATGATTGGACCGATCATGGCGACCAGACCTTCCCGCACCGGCTGGTCGGTGCGAGCCGCGCCGTGGGCCAGTGCCTCGGTGCCTATACCCGCTTCGTTGCTGTACGCACCGCGCCGCACCCCGTAGAGGATCACAGCTAGGAGGGAACCGCCGGCTGCGGCGCTGCCGGTGAACGCGTCGGTGATGATGAGCGCCAACGCGGGGCCGACTTGATCGAGGTGCAACAACAGGGCGATGACAGTCGTGCCGAGGTACAGCACGGACATTGTCGGCACCATCGCGATAGCGACCTGAGAAATGCGGCGTATGCCGCCGAACACGACCAAGCCGGTCAACACCGCCAAAACGACGCCGCAGGCGACGTTGATCCACAACGGATCGGTGCTCGCGCTTGTCAAGCCGCTGTCTATAATGATGAGATCGCGGATGATCTGTACCAGTTGATTGCTCTGCAGAGCCGGCAAAGCCCCGATCATGCCGGCCGTGGCAAAGAGGGCGGCGAGGAAGTGCCAGCGGCGCGGCAGTGCTTGGGTGATCACGTACATAGGGCCGCCCTGGACCTGACCGTTTTCGTCCCGACCTCGGTACATCACGGCGAGGGTGCAGGTGAAGAATTTGGTCGCCATGCCGACGACAGCGGTCAACCACATCCAAAAGATCGCACCGGGACCGCCGATGCTGATCGCCAAGGCGACGCCCGCTATGTTGCCCATGCCGATCGTACCGGCCAAAGCAGCGCTGAGCGCTCGGGCGTGGCTGATCTGTCCCGGCGCGTCCTGATCTGCGTAGCGGCCGAGCAGAATGGTAATGCCGTGGCCAAGATGGCGGAAAGGCAGGAAACGTGAGCGCAGGAGAAAATACAGTCCACCGCCGATCAGCAGGATCAGCAGCCACGGCCCCCAGGCCCATCCGGCGATGATCCCGGTGATGTGCTCGAGCGTTTGCAATAATCTTCCAGGCGTTGGCGTGTGTGCAGGTTAAACGCTCGGCGTCGTGTACGCACGCGTCTTGAGGGTCACCAACGGTACGCTTGGCTTGAATTTGCTACCGTCCGTCGGGAGAGGACTTGCTGGCAAGACTGACACGCATAGGGTAGAGAGATGAAAAAGGCTGAACGGACTTTGTTATGAACAGTGACCGTCATACGTTGCAGCAACAGAACGAAGGCTCGCTGGATACCGGCCCCCTCGGTCTGGTGTCCGAGCAGCCTACCACCTACACACCCTCGCTCCTGCACGCCATCCCGCGCGCGGACAGCCGTGCGGCCCTCAATCTCAATGTGGACGATGTGTACGGTGAAGATCTCTGGACGGGATACGAATTCTCCTGGTTGAGCACGGAAGGTAAGCCCCAGGTAGCGGGCGTGCGTCTTCGGGTACCGTCGCAGTCGGCTGCGATTGTGGAGAGCAAATCACTGAAACTGTATCTCAACAGCTATGCCATGACCCGCTTCGAGACCCAGGCGGCGGTCTTGAGCACGCTGGATCAGGATCTGGCGCTGGCATTTAGAGCGCCGGTGCTGGTAGAACTGGTGCCGGTAAATTTGCTCGACGCACCGATCAACCAGTTGCCCGGGCAGTGTCTCGATCATCTGGACGTGCGGATCAAGGACTATCAGAGAGATCCGCTATTGCTGGAAGTTGAAGACATCGATCGGGTGGTGCGCGAGGTCGTGTACACCGACCTGTTTCGCAGTTTGTGTCCGGTCACCGGTCAACCCGACTTCGCCAGCATCGCGATAGACTATGCGGGCCCGGCTATTTCCCGCGAGAGCCTGTTGCGCTACCTGGTTTCGTTCCGAAACCACCAGGCGTTTCATGAGTCGACGATCGAACAGATCTACTGCGATCTGCGACGTCGGTGTCAGCCTCAGAGCCTGACCGTCTATGGGCGCTTTCTGCGGCGTGGTGGGTTGGACATCAATCCGTATCGTTCTTCGAGCGCAGACCCAGCGCCGATGTTGCGTCTCAGCCGTCAGTAACACGTAATTCTCAGGTGCCGGCGCGCTCCGCCGCCGCAGGAGCCTTGGGAGGGTGTGCCAGCAATTCGTCGATCTCGTCGCCATCGAAGGTGGGGTCCGGCTCGCCGTTGGCACCAACCGAGTCGTTTAGCGTGGGCACGTCGTTCTCATCCAGCGCACCTGGCGCATCAGTCGCACCCGCCTGCGGCTCGTGCGCGGTTGCACTCACCTTGCTCGCAACCTCCGGTGCGGCCGGTGCGGCGGCAGCGGGGGCATCTTCGGTCTGGGCATGAGTGTCATCCGTGTGGTCGGTCTCTTCCTCTGCGTTCTCCGGGATCTCGGGTGCGGGCGTGGGGTCGTGGTCTTCGGCGGGCGCCGCATCCGGGGCAGCGGCGTCGCTGGCGGTGTTGTCATGTGCGCGGGGTGGAGGCTCGCTCGCCTCTTCCGCAGAGGGGGATGCCTCCGCTGCTTGCGTCGTCGGCCCACTTTCGAGTTGGGCTTTCAGGTCGGCGTTCTCCGCCTGCAGGGTCGCGATGCAGTTCATCAGGTCACGGCTGTCCTTGGTGAACTGTTGCAGCAAACCGCGCGTCTGGTCGCTGATCGTCTGGGAGCTATTTTGTTGTTCGGTCCGTGCCTGCTCCAGTTGCGCTTCGAGATCGGCGACTTTGCCTTCCAGCGCGGTATGTGCCTCGGCGGTGCAGCCTTCATCCGGTGTTTCGAGTAATTTGGCGAGCGCGTCAGCATAGTCCTTGTGGGGTTCGATACGCTGTTTGAAGACCAGTTTTTCGACGCCCACCTCAACGCCATCGCCGGTCAGGCCGTCCACCTGTGTTTGCCAGAAGGCCTCGTCCGGTTGGGAAGCTATGTGTTCGCGCATCTGAGTGTTTTGGCGCCGTAAACCGCGCACGGCGAGGCCTAGACCGATGCCGACTGACAGGCTGATCAACGCCATTTGTATCAGCGCCACAAGGGGCCAATCGAGATTCATATTTACTACACGTAGTGAGCCAACTTCAGTATAGACACTGGTGCAGCGCCGCGATGGGTCGCACGCAGGGTGGAGCTAGGCAAATTTGAAATCCGTGATGTTGTCGACAACCGCCGATCTGATCCCGGTGGCCAGGTTTGTCGGCAGCAGATCCAGGCCGTCGAGCGCGGTTAGGGCATGCCAGGCGGAAGATTGGAACCAACCGGCCTCGCGCGGCTCGAGGGCCAGAGCCCGGGGCGTGAAAAGAGGGCTCGGGATCAGAAAGAAGCGATGATCGAGGGTGATACCCGCGTCGGGATAGGGCTCGCTGCCTGTTCCGATCTGGGTGGGTGTGGTTTCCAATCGAAAGCCGGTCTCCTCAAAGAGCTCTCGACGCAGGGCATCCAGGGGACTCTCTTCCGCCTCTATGCCGCCACCTGGGGTAATCCACTGCGGCCCATCGTGCCAGGGAAAGTCCATGGCCATTAACAACACCTTTGCTTGCGCCAGCGGATCGCTGCGTTCCCGGTCGATGCCGGCTACGAGTATGCCTCGTACGGATCGCCTTATGCGCATGGTCTCAAGGGCTCTTTGACGCGCTTACCGCCTGCATGGGCACGTGGAGAATTCCATCTTCGAGAAATTCTGTGCCGCTGATCGCGAATCCGAAACGGGCGTACCAAGCCGCCAGATGTGCTTGTGCATGTAAGACCCAAGGGCCGCTGGACGTGGCCATCGCGTGACGGATGAGGCGTGCGGACAGGCCCTCACCCCGAGCGTTTGGGGCGGTGACAACGCGACCGATCCGTTCGCCTTCGGCGCTCCCTAGTAGCCGCAGGTAGCTCATGATGTGATCGTCGTGGGCGAGAAAAATGTGCCGGGTTTGCGGTTCGTCATCCAGGCCGTCGATTTCGGGGTAGGGACAATCCTGCTCCACCACAAAGACATCCACGCGCAGGCGCAGGAGCGCCAGCAATTGCGCAGTATTCAAGTCCGCAAAACCGAGATCGTGAAGCTGCATAGGGGTGCTCAGGCGTGACGACCGAGCGATCTTACCTCGAAAATTCAAACCCAGGGAGGGCACCGCTACCCATTGCTTTCGTGTTATGTTCGAGGTCGTTGATCGTGCTTAGGTCGTGGAGGAGGGCTCGGGACAATATGGGTGGACAGCAGCTCGCGTTCGGAGTGAAGGCGTCGTTTGGGATCGGGCAGTTGGCCGAAGGCCTGAAAAACGCCGCTTTCGGAACGTTCCTGATCTTCTACTACAACCAGGTACTGGGCTTGTCGGGGACGCTGGCCGGCATTGCGGTGGGAGTCGCGGTGATCGTCGACGCTTTTACTGACCCGCTGGCCGGATCTGTGTCCGATCACTGGAAGTCGCGGCAAGGACGGCGTCACCCGTTTATGTACGCCTCCATGGTGCCGCTCGGCCTGGCTTTTTACTTCCTGTTCCATCCCATGGTCAGCTCCGAGTGGGGGCTGTTTATCTGGCTGATCGTTTTCGCCAACGCAACACGCACGGCGATGTCGCTGTACCACGTGCCGCATATCGCGCTGGGCGCGGAGATGACCGAGGATTTTGACGAGCGCTCTCAGCTCGTCGGCTATCGCATGTTTTTCAGCTATGTGGGCTACCTCGTCGCCTTCATCGCTGGCTTCGGCTACTTCTTCGCGTCGACGGAGGAGTTTCGCAATGGCCAGTTGAACGCCGATGCTTATCAGCCGTTTGCGCTGTTGCTGTCGGTGCTGATGGTATTGACCATATTCATCAGTGCGTGGGGTACCCGCTCGGTCATACCCCACCTCCCCAAAGTGCCGGATGAACCCAGATTACCGGTGCTCGCGGTCTTAAAACGTGTGTTTGTTGATCTGTTTGCCGCCATGGCCAGCAAGTCCTTTCGCTGGCTGTTCTCCGGCGTGCTGGTGGTGTTCA
>JBCCHL010000238.1:0-4869 GCA_039028775.1 Pseudomonadota bacterium
CTTTGATGTAACCGAGATAACGCTCGCGCACTTCCTGGGGGTAGTTTTCCCGCTCAATCTGCTGTTCCAGGACATACATCAAATGCACCGGGTTGGCAGCGACTTCCGTCGGGTCAAAGTTGAAGACCTTTGACAAGATCTTAAACGCGAAGCGGGTCGATAGGCCCTCCATACCTTCGTCCACTCCGGCCAGATCATGGTACTCCTGCAGGGTCTTGGCCTTGGGATCGGTGTCTTTCAGACTCTCGCCGTCGTACACCCGCATCTTGGAAAAGATGTTCGAGTTTTCAGGTTCGCGCAGGCGCGACAGAACAGAGAACTGCGCCAACATCTTAAGCGTATCCGGCGCACACGGCGCTTCGCGCAGGGAACTCTCTGCGACCAGCTTGTTGTAGATGCGCATCTCCTCGGAGACCCGCAGACAATAGGGGACCTTTACAATGTAGATGCGATCTATGAAAGCCTCGTTGTTGCGATTGTTACGAAAGTTCTGCCATTCAGATTCGTTCGAGTGCGCCAGCACCACACCGTCGAATGGAATCGCACCGACGGCTTCGGTGCCGTTGTAGTTACCTTCCTGGGTGGCGGTCAAAAGCGGGTGCAGGACCTTGATCGGCGCCTTGAACATCTCCACAAACTCAAGCAAGCCCTGATTGGCCTTGCACAGCCCACCGGAAAAGCCATACGCATCCGGGTCGTTCTGGGCGAAATCCTCGAGCTTGCGGATATCGACCTTACCCACCAGAGCGGAGATATCCTGGTTGTTTTCATCACCCGGCTCGGTCTTGGCCACCGCGATCTGATCGAGGATCGAAGGATACAGCTTCACCACCCGAAACTGACTAACGTCGCCTCCATATTCGTGCAGACGCTTGGCAGCCCAGGGCGAGAGCACGCCTTGCAGGTAGCGCGCGGGGATACCGTAGTCTTCGGCAAGAATCTGCCCGTCCTCACGTCGATCGAAAAGGTTAAGGGGGGATTCATTGACCGGTGAGTCTTTGATCGCGTAGAACGGCTGGCGTTCTATCAGCGACTTGAGCTTTTCCGCCAGGGAAGATTTACCGCCGCCTACCGGACCGAGCAGATAGAGGATCTGCTTGCGCTCCTCAAGGCCCTGGGCCGCGTGGCGGAAGAAAGCCACGATCTGCTCGATGGCTTCTTCCATGCCGAAGAAATCATCAAACGCCGGATAGCGCTTGACGATCTTGTTTGAGAATATCCGCGATAAACGCGGATCCTTGGATGTGTCAATGAACTCTGGCTCACCGATGGCGAGGAGCATACGCTCCGCAGCAGAGGCGTAGGCGCTCGGATCCTCGCGGCATAGCTCGAGGTACTCGGTCAGGGACATCTCCTCCTGTGCCAGGCCATCATAGCGCTGACGATAGTGTTCCAGAATTCCCATAGCTCACCTCCGTCTGTCTTTGGTCGAATCCGTGATCGGATCCTAGTAGCCGGATCAATCTCCCTGTTGACTCCGATAGTTTCAGCCTAGCAGTGATTTCCAGGAGCACAAACTGGAGCTGACGGTTAGTGTATGTGGATCGAAGGAGGGGAGGACGCAGAGCTCGAATCAGGCTTAGACCGCAGCGCAGTGGCGCGCAGGCACTAGCAGGTCTTTACGCGACCGCGCACAGTATCAGGTCAAACAAACGTACGAACGCGAGTTGTCAGCAGCGGGCGTTCACAGCGAACAGGCGCCGGTCCTCAAGCCGCATCGCGGTCATCTTGCGCCCCCACACACAACCGGTATCGAGCGCATAGATGCTGTCCACCCCGGTGTGGCCATCGAGCGCCGCCCAGTGACCGAACACGATGCGGTATCCGTCAAACATCGTCGCGCAGTGAACAAACCAGGCGTCCCAACCTTCCGGCGCGTCCTGCAAACGACCCTTGTGTGAGAAGTTCATCTGGCCGTCAGCGCGAATCAGACGCATACGCGTCAGGTAGTTTGTTATTGCGCGCAGACGGTCAAGACCGACCAGATCTTCACTCCATCGATCAGGTAGGTTGCCGTACATGTGAGTAAAAAAGTCCAGCCGGGATATCACGGGGTCTTCGTCGCGTAACGCCGTCTCCACTTCTGCCGCCAACGCGGATGCTTGGGGTACATCCCACATCGGCGGCAAACCGGCGTGGGTCATCACCCATTCCCGCTCCGTGTACAGCAACTTCTGCCGCGCGAGCCAACCCATCAGATCATCGACGTCGGGCGCGTTCAGAATCTCTTCGTAGGTATCCGACTTTGAGGGCTGATGCGCGTCAACATGGTAAATCGCCAAGAGGTGCAGATCGTGGTTACCGAGAACCACTGTGGTTTGCCCCTCCAGCGAGCGGACAAACCGCAAGGTCTCCAGAGACTTAGGGCCGCGGTTGACAAGATCGCCCACCAACCAGAGGCGATCGGTGGACGAAAACGAGACGAGGTCGAGAAGATCCCGCAGTTCGTCCAAACAGCCCTGCAGATCGCCGACCGCGTAGGTCGCCATCAGTGCACCAGGTTGGGCAGCGACAGTGAAAACGCGGGTATTGGGACATCGAATGCGGCCCCCGCATCATCTACAAACTCATAGCTGCCCTGCATAGCACCCACGGGCGTGCGCAGTATCGCCCCGCTGGTGTACTGAAACGCCTCGCCCGGCTGCAGGCGCGGCTGCTGCCCAACCACACCTTCGCCGCGGACTTCCTCGATCTCACCCTGGGCATCGGTGATGATCCAGTGCCGGTTCTTCAATTGTGCCGGTGCCACGCCTCGGTTGGTGATCGTGATGGTGTAGGCGAACGCATATCGCTCGGTATCGGGATCGGATTGGTTCTCGATGTACTGGGTGGCGACTTCTACAATTATCGTTTCGCCCTGGGGATCATGCATTTCTTAGCTCGTTGTATATTCGAAGCAGGGTTGCTCGGCGCCAATCCGCGTCCCGCTTTGTTCAAAGCGAACCATGCGAATAAGAAGCAGGCAGAACGCGATGATAAACCCCTTATCACCGCTGATCGACAGGGTTTGTCCTGATGGCGTTGGCCAAGCTGACAAAATTCTCGAGCGAAACCACATCCGCGCGCAGGTCGGGGTCCACATCCGCCGCTTGCCAGTCGACCTCCAGCGCCTTGAGCGCATTCCCGAGACGCTTACGCCGGGCATTAAAAGCGGCGGCAACCACGCGTTCAAAATCGGCAAAGATCGCAATCGGTGGCGGCGCGATCGGCGCCAGCCGCACCACGCTCGACATCACTCGCGGGGGCGGGTCAAACGCGTCCGGCGGCACGTCGAACAACAGTTCCACAGCAAATGCAGTTCCCAACATCACCCCCAGGCGCCCCCAGGTCTTGGTGCCCGGTTGCGCCGCTATACGCTGCGCCATTTCCTTCTGGAGCATGAAGAACGCATCCTGGATCAGTCCCGGCTGGGTTCGCTGCAGGCTGGCGAGTTGCAACATCAATGGCGACGATATGTTGTAGGGCAGATTGCCGACCAGACGCCATGGCGCTTGGTCGGTGAGCAGGTCCTGCCAGGGCAACGTCAACACATCCATGTTGTACAAGGTGACATCGGGGTAACTTGCGCGCAGAAAGGGGACCAGATCGCGGTCGATCTCCACGGCGGCGTAAGCGCCACCTACCGCAGGCACCAACAATTCCGTCAACGCTCCGTGCCCCGGCCCGATTTCGAATAATCGGTCCGTAGGCGCCAGCCCCATCACCTGGACGATACGTTCCAAGACCGCGACATCTCGAAGGAAGTGTTGGCCGAAGCGTTTACGTGCGCGCATCGGACATCTGGGCCGCCGCGGTCAAGGCCGCTGCAAAACTACCTCCATCCGCACGACCGGTGGCCGCCAGGTCCAGCGCGGTACCGTGGTCGACAGAAGTGCGGACGAAGGGCAAACCCAGGGTGATGTTGATCGCCTCGCTGAAGCCGCCGGCCTTGAGCACCGGCAGTCCCTGATCGTGGTACATCGCAAAAACCGCATCCGCGCCGGCGAGCATCTCGGGGAGAAACAGAGTATCCGCCGGGAGCGGACCCGTCAGCGTAAAGCCCTCGCCGCGCAGTTTGTCCAACACCGGAATGATGATCTGCAGCTCCTCACGCCCTAGATGCCCGCTCTCCCCCGCATGGGGATTCAACCCGGCGACCAGGATGCGCGGTTCGTGAATTCCAAAGCGCACGGCCATGTCCTGCTGCAGAATGCGCAGGCGACGCTCCAACAGTTGCGGCGTGATGGCATCAGGCACGTCGCGCAGCGGTAGATGGGTGGTCGCAAGCGCCACGCGCAGGCCAGGCCGCGCAAGCATCATCACCACATCCGCCACACCCGCCGCTTGTTGCAGAAATTCGGTGTGTCCGGTGAATGCGATCCCGGCGTCTACCACGATCGACTTCTGCATCGGTCCCGTGACCAGCGCCTGGAACTCACCAACCAGCGCTCCGTCCGCCGCGCGCTGCAGCGCGGCCACCACACCTGGCGCATTGGCCACATCGAGTTCACCGGCCTGCACTGGTCGTTCCAGTGGGGTATGGCAAACGCTGAGCAAGCCGGCTGCGCGGGTGGGTTCAGCATCCGCACCATGGGGGATCAGCCGCAGCGACAGGCCCAACTCGGATGCCCTGCGGGAGAGCATGTCCGCATCACAGATGGCGACCCACGCATCCGCGCGAGTTGCCTGGGCAAGGGAGATCAGGAGATCGGGGCCAATGCCTGCGGGCTCACCCGGTGTGATCGCCAGCACTTGAATATCCCTTAAAAGGCATTCGCAGCGGCGTGCTCAGCCAGCACGCCGGGCGAGATCGGGAGCACACATGCGGGTCTCAAAGTCGGCTCTACAACCGCGTCTCGACGTACGCTTCGTCGCGGATCTCTTTCAGCC
>JBCCHL010000239.1:0-4857 GCA_039028775.1 Pseudomonadota bacterium
AGCAGGGCGAGCTGCTGGGTGACAAAGGCGGGTTTGAAACGTTCGAGCGGGGCGAGCTCCATACCGTAGGGTTGCATGATCGTCGCCAGGTCCGCGTGCAGCTCTGCGCCGAGCACTTCGCGCAGCGATTGGTCGGGGGGCAGCATGGCGTATTGCATGGCTTTGAACTGCAGCGCCTCGGGGGTGTGGGCCTGGGTGTTAACCTCCAGCACCAGGCGGTCGGAGCGGTCGAAAGCGTCGTACAAAGGTTGCGGCAGTGGGTGCAGTGAGGCGGGTAGGATATGGATCGAGCCGGCGAGATAGACCGTGGATGCGCCGATCTGATACTCCCACAAAAACAGCGGATAGGGCTTGTCCGGCAAGCGCGCACGCAGCTGGTTGCTGGTGGTCAATACCTGACCGTTCAACTCGATCAGCTCGCAGCCGTTGGCGCGCCCCTCCATCTCGGCGCCGCGACACTCGGTCAACGCCGCCCGCGATGCTTCCAGGAGCGTCGATCGCGGGCTGGTCCTGTACTGCGTTCCCTGACTGCCTGCCGCGGCGATGGCCGTGTAGCCTTCATCCTCGACGGTGGCGAGTGCGGGTGTGCTGCTCCACAGCCCACCGAATATGAGGAGGCCGAGCAGTCCCTTCAACCGGATCAATCCATAAAACACTGAACCCTCCGCATGCGGTCTCAGCCTTCTGCTCCCAGATCTTCGGGGGTTTCGCCCGCATCGCTGACCGCTTGCATGACCGCCGCGGCGACTTCTGTGACAGTGCTGGTGTCCGTGCCGCGGATCACCAAGGTGGTCCCATAGCGGTCATCGCGGTAAAACGGATAACTGCCGATGTCGACCTGAGGGTAGGCATTCTGGATCTTGCCCAGCGGCGAGGCGATCTGGCTCTCGCCGAGATAGGCCCGGATGGAGTGGGATCGGACCACAGGACCGCTCTTCAACTTGCCCTCCAGGGAAGACAGCATCGCCTGCATGACCATCGGAATGCCGGCCATGACATACACATTCGAAATTCCGAATCCCTGGGGTCCGCCGGTGGGGTTGTCGATCAGGAAACCGCCCCTGGGTACGCGCGCCATCAACAGGCGATTGGCCATGACATCGTCCGGGGCGGGACGCGCCCGGATGCGCTCGGCGATTTCTTCGTGTTGATACAAGTCGACGCCAAACGCTTTGGCGACACATTCAGCCGTGATGTCGTCGTGGGTGGGTCCAATTCCGCCGGTGGTGAAAACATAGTCGTAGTCGGTGCGTACCTCGTTGAGCGTGTCGATGATGACGTCTTCATCGTCCGGAATGATGCGCGCGTGTTTGACCTGAATACCCCAGCCGCCCAGCGTCTGTGCCAGATGATTGAGATTCACATCCGCCGTACGCCCCGAGAGAATTTCGTTGCCGATGATCAGGACGCAGGCGGTGACAGCTTCGTTCATAGGTCTGGTCGAGTGACATGAAGTCGATCATGTTACCGCCATGTCAGCAAGATTGCTCGTTTGTACCGGTGTAATGGCGGGTTTGTTGGTGGATACGCGGCACGCGTCGTTTAATCGCTACGGATTGGAGAATATGACTTTACGCTGCGACTGGATATGGTAAATTGCGCTTCGCATCGATCGGGCGAGCGGCAGATTCGACGGTTTGCACCGCCCTGCTATACTTCCAGCGCGATGCGCCGTGCGGATGGAACCACTCGGGCAGGCTGCGATCGAAGATCAATTTAAGCGAGATCAAAGATCGAGCAGCGAGCTAGGATCGAAAGGAGACATGATCACCCACCGAGCGATCGACCGCTCGGAATGACTAGAAAGGGCTGCGAGCCTGCTGGCCAAGCCCGTAGATTCGAGACTTGGATTGGTCGAATCTTCACAACAAGAATCGTATCGGCTTTTGACTGGAGCAGTCGAAACGCAGTGCTGATAGCGATCAAATCGGACTCTGCAGGGGCGTTGTTGCCAATTGCCTGTGCCGGGGGATTACCTTTTTTTATTGATTGAACGGAGCGAAGAGTGCGTCACGGCGCGCTAGGTCGTTGTGTGGCAACGTTGTGCCTGCTTCGACAATGGACTTCGGACAAATCACATGAGAGAACCGTTGGTGAACTTAGCTTGGATTAGGACAATTCGATCAGGTTTCGTGGCTGCACTTGTCAGTTTAACTGTCATGGGGTGTGGCGGTGGTGGCGGGGGTTCAAACCGAGGACCCGTGGCCACCGGCGATAATAGTGGTGGTGGTAACGGTGGTGGTACTGGCGGCGGCAACCCCGCACCCACCTTGAGTTTTGGTGCTTCATCGACCAATTTGGACGAAGGCCAGACCGCCACTCTGACCTGGTCTTCGAACAACGCGACGGGTTGCGAAGCCGGCGGGGGTTGGGGCGGTTCGCAGCCGACTTCCGGCAGCACCTCGGTCGGACCTCTGTCCGCCGCGACGACTTTTTCGCTCAGTTGCTCCGGCGCGGGTGGTTCCATTCTGCGCGAAGTGCGCATCACCCTGGCCGCGAGTGACCCGGACCCCGGCGATACCATGGTGACGGTAGATCTGACGCTCAGCGACCCGATTGTCAAAGTCGGCGACCCTCTGACCCTCGACTGGTCCTCGACCAATGCGACCAGCTGTGTGGCCGAAGGGGGTGTCTGGAGCGGTGATGTGGACCTGGAAGGACAGTTTGTGGTCCCCAGCGTGACCAGCGATACCCGCTTTAAACTCACCTGTTTTGGCGATGGCAGCAGCGGCGTGGTGTTTAACGATGTCAAAGTCGCGGGCGCCAGGGTGATCTGGGAGACGCCTGACGGCAATGTGGATGAAACCCCGTTCGAAGATGGCCTTGCCGGCTACACCGTCTACTGGGGTACCAGCTCTGGTGAGCGGACCTACAGCGATTCCCTGGGCGCGGGAGTCACCGAATTTGAGATCCCGAGCGGCTATAGCGGGTTCTTCTTCGTCTCTATGCGTACGGTGGATGGCGCTGGCAACACCAGCGGGCTATCCAACGAGCTCGTGCTTTATCGGGACTGATCGGCGCCGACTCCTGCGCTGACCGATTTCGACATGACAGCGCGCACCTTCTTTGAGCGTGCGCGTGTGCAGCAAAATTCTTCCGGAGCGTCAGCGACCGATCTTAGCTGCTCGTTATGCGCGCCGCGCGAAGTGTGACCTGCGTGGGTTTCTCAGCCGCCCGCCGGTGAGAACTAGCGCCCAAAACCGTGCATGGTCCCTGTCTGCGTGTGCTGCGTCACATCTGCTGTTTCACCTTCGTCTTAGACTCCCGACCAGTTGCATCTGGCGGTCCTTTGCGGCCGTCGGGTAAAACATGGACACGATGCGGTCGGGACGCTGCCATCGTGCGGGAAAGGACAGACTCTGAATTTGCCAAGGCGGTGTTTGCTGCCGAGAGAGGTATGGCAAATGTCTTTAGGTATTTTTCGCTTCATCGGTACCTTCCTGGTCGTGCTTGTACTTGCCGGCTGTGAGAGCGGCAGTGAACTGGCTTCTTCCGATGACGAGGTTTTGCTGAGCAGCAGCTTCACCGTTTCCGGCAGCATTGGGGATGGTCCTGTGGTCGGTGCCACGGCGGAAGTCTTCGATGCCGATGACCAACTGATCGCATCCGTCACCAGTGACAATCAGGCCGACTACTCGGTCGACATTCCCTCTGATGCAGCCATGCCGGTCACGGTGCGCGTCACCGGCGGCACCGACCTGGTCACCGGACGTGCGGTAGACTTCGTGATGCACTCGGTCATCCATGAGACCGGTGAGCAGAACATCAACGTCTCGCCCTTGTCGACGCTGGTCAGTCTGGCCGCCCAGTGCGCGGATGATGTGTCCACCGACAATCTCGATCGCCTCTGGGGTGTGGTGCGTGATGACCTCAACATCGGGCTCGATACCGAAGTTTTCTCCAATCCCATGGCTGATGAAGTGGACAGCAGCAACGTTGAAACGGCGGTGTTGGCCAACGAAGCGATGGGTGAGTGGGTGCGTCGCATCGGCGCCGGGCTGGGCGGCTCGGGTGTATCGATGGATAGTGTCATTCGCACGTTGGCGTGCGATCTGGCCGATGGCGCGCTCGATGGTTCCGTGCTGGAATCGGTCAGCGGCATGGATGAGCGGATTCTGGCCGTGGCTGCCAGCGCTGAACTCGCCATACGTCTGGAAGTGATGGCCGGGGCATTACACGTCGATGGCCAGGATGCCACCGCGCTGATGAACGATGCCATCCGCACCATCCGACCCAACCTGGCACAGCCAGATGTCAACGCCGTGCCGATCAACCCGGAGGCACGCGATGGGCTTATCCGCTCGCTCGCCGTGGTCAACGAGGTGTTCGCGGACGAACGCGTGAGCGATCTGCTTGAAACCCTCACCTCTGTCGAAGACGGGCAATTGCGTTCTGCGATCTCCGCGGCTTTGGACGCGGCGACCAGTAATACGCTCAATGCCCTGCCGGAGCTGGTAGCGCTCGCGGACGAGGCGACCATCACCGCGATCAACACCGGCCGCAGTGAAGCAGCGCAGAAGCAACCACCGGTGATGGCTTTTGGCGCGACGAGTACAACGCTTGAACCCGGCGAGCGGGCCAGCCTGTCGTGGGCGACGAATCGTGCTCAACAGTGTTGGCTGGAGCGTCCAGCCGGGGCGCTGGAGGTAGGCCTCGAGGGCGTTTATCTGAGTGACCCGTTACAACAGGATACGGGGTTTGAGCTGCACTGCAGCGGTCTGGGTGGCGCCGCCTCGGCCGCGGTTGAGATCCTGGTGAACACACCGGCCCCCGAGCCTCAGCCGGAACCGCAGCCCGAGCCTGAACCCGAGCCGCAGCCCGAACCCGAGCCGCAGCCTGAACCCGAGCCGCAGCCGG
>JBCCHL010000240.1:0-4426 GCA_039028775.1 Pseudomonadota bacterium
CAAACGCTCCGATCCTTGGCCCGCGTTGCGCCTCTTGCAAAGGTGCCCGACCTGTGCCGCGAGACGCGCCTTGCCCAAGAATCGGAGCGTTTGACTGAGTCCTAAATAGTTTTTCAACAGGCTCCTAGTGTCCAGGCGAGGCCCTTCAGCCCGTCTTGCCACCCACACCACCAACCTACGCCGCGTGCGAGACCGCCATGCCGTAAGCGTCGTGGTATCGGGCATTGCGGCGCACACGGCCGCGCTCCTCCCCCGCATACAAACCATTCACGATAGTCAGCTATACATTAACCGGCCTCGCTGGGATAATAACGGGCTTTGTGTCGGTGCAAGATCGTCACATGGCCCGTGTGCATGGGAGAACGTGCGTCGGGTGGGGGAGTTGGGTCTAGCAATAACAAGGTAAAACAGTTTCATGGCGGACATTGATCAATTAGCCGAGTCGGTAGACTCGCTGCGCGAGCATTTCGAAGCGCACAACTATATTTGCAGTAATCAGATCGCCACAGCCGTCTATCTGGCCTATCACCTGCGCAAGCCGATCCTGATCGAGGGTCCGCCCGGCGTGGGCAAGACAGAACTCGCCAAAACCACCTCGGAGATGTTCGCGCTGCCGCTGATCCGTCTGCAGTGCTACGAGGGTCTGGATGAATCCAAGGCGATCTACGAATGGAAGTACGGCAAGCAGTTGCTGTATACGCAGGTGCTGAAAGAGGCCCTGGATGAGGTACTGGACGGCGCCAAGGGCTTCCGCGAGTCTGTCACCCGCCTGCATGAGTTCGGCGACATTTTCTTCTCCGAAGAATTCCTCGAACCGCGCCCGCTGCTCAAGGCCCTGCACGAAGAAGACGGTTGTGTGCTGTTGATCGACGAGATCGACAAATCAGACCACGAGTTTGAGTCGCTGTTGCTGGAGATCCTCTCCGACTTCCAGGTCTCGATCCCGGAGATCGGCACGGTTGCTGCGAAGCACGAACCGCCCATGGTGTTCCTGACCTCCAACAACACGCGCGAAATTTCCGACGCGCTGAAGCGCCGCTGCCTGCACCTGTACATCCCGTTCCCGGACCAGGAGCTGGAGCAGAAGATCATCCGCGCCCGCGTGCCCGAGGTCCCGCCGGAACTGCAGCGCCAGTTGGTGGCGTTCATCCACGAGCTGCGCAGCCTGGACCTGAAGAAAGTGCCCGCCATCTCCGAGACCATCGACTGGGCGCGCACGCTGTTGTTGCTGCACACCGAAGAACTGGATGCCAACCTCGTGCGCGACACGTTGAACGTCATCCTCAAGTTCCAGGAAGACATCGAGAACGTCGAGAGCGAAGTGAATAGCATCACCGCCAAAGTCCGCAAGCTGTAAGGCAGATACATGGAACGTACGCTCACCAACTTCATCAAGGCGCTGCGCATGGCCGAAGTGCGCATCTCTACCGCGGAGACGTTGGACGCCATGTCAACCGTGGAGCTGGTGGGGTATGAGGATCGCGAACTGCTGAAACACTCGTTGGCCCTGGCCCTGCCCAAGACCGCCGACGAGAAAGAAACCTACGACGCTTGCTTCGATGACTTTTTCTCCTTCGAAGACGTACGCGCGGACCGCAGCATCAACGAGTCTGATGCCGATGGCGAGCACGAGGGTGAGGAAAGCGATGAACAGGGGGGCGATGGTGACGGTGGCGGCGCTGGCGGCGAGCGCCAGCCCGGCCAGGCAGCCTCCGGCGGCAAAAAGAAAAAGAAGCAGAAAGCCAAGCCCAACAACAACCTGTACGAAGAAGAAGAGGAAGAAGACCTCGGCCCTGGTGAGATGACTGACCCCTCCAGCTCGTTGGGCCAGTTGTTAATGGCGAATTCCATCGTCGACCTGTCCATGCAGATGGCCCAGGCAGGCGAAGTCGTGAACGTGCGCGAGATTCAAATCTTCACCCAGAAAGGCCTCTACGCGCGGCGCATTATGGACGAGATGGGTCTGGCCGATCTCAACCGCGAGATCAGCGACCTGCGCGATGCACCGGGTATCCCCAGCCGCCGCCTGGGACAGGAACTCAAGCGCCGCCGCGACTGGCTGCGCGAGCACGTGCGCGACTATGTTGAGAAGCAGTTTCTGCTCAACGCTGACGTCACCGGCAAGAAACTGCGCGAGGACATGCTGAAGACGGTGAAACTCTCCAACGTGGAGCACCGCAACTTCCGCCTGATCCAGGAAATTGTCTACAAGATGGCGAAGCGCCTGACCACCATGCATTCGCGGCGTAAGAAGGTGTTCAAACGCGGGCAGTTGAACGTGCCACGTACGCTGCGCCACAACATGGCCTACGACGGTGCGATCTTCGATCTGCACTGGAAGAGCGTGAAGATCGATCGGCCACGCGTGTTTGCGATCTGCGACGTGTCCGGCTCCGTCGCGTCCTACGCCCGTTTTATGTTGATGTTCCTCTACAGCCTAGAAGAGGTGATGCCGAAGGTGCGCAGCTTTGCGTTCTCGTCGGATCTAGCCGAGGTCACCGAGTTGTTCGCGCGTGACAAGATCGAAGACGCCATTGCCAAAGTGCTGCGCGACTACAGCGGCGGCTCCACCGACTACGGCCAGGCGCTGATCGACTTCAAGCGCTTGTGCCTGGACGACGTCGACAATCGCACCACCATCATCATTCTGGGTGATGCACGCAACAACTATGGCGAAGCCAACCAGGACATCCTCAAAGAGATCTACGACCGCAGCAAGCGTGTCATCTGGCTCAACCCTGAGGCCAAATTGTCCTGGAACACCGGCGACTCAGAGATGCGGAAGTACGGTGCCTATTCTCATCAGGTGGAGGAATGCAACTCGCTTATGCACCTGGAACGAGTGGTGGGCAACCTGCTGAAACAGGCGACTCAATAGCACTTCGCAACGCCGTGCGACAGGCCTCGACCCGTGATATTTCGAGTAGGCTTAGGCATACGCAAGGCATACAATGCCGCAACTTAGCGACCAAGCGAAGTACGGTCGGGACAGCTCAAGCCCCGGAACTTAGCCAGGTATTTGGACACCAAGTTAAATAAGACAATTAGGCGTCTTTAGTGACGCGTGGTAGACCAACAACGAGCCATGAGTAGTATCGAAAATCACGACACCGATGCCGGTTTTGCCAGTTCCGCCGGCCGCACCCTGTTGGTCTACGGCCTCGCGGCGGTAGCCATCGTGATCCTCGCCATGTTCGCGCTGCAGGCCCTGGCCAGTTTGGTTGGATCTTCCACCGTCGCCGCGCAGGCCATCGACCGCGCCAACAACAGCATTTCCATATCGATCCGCGAAGAACCGCCGCAGCTCAACTCCACCCGCGCGACAGACGCCCAGTCTGGGATGGTGCTCGGTCATGTGATCGAAGGTCTGACGCGCATGGATATGAGCGATCGCCTCGCCCCAGGTGTGGCCACCCATTGGGAGATCACGCCGACCAAGGCGACGTTCTGGTTGCGCGAAAACGCCAAATGGAACGACGGCGCGCCGGTCACGGCCCACGACTTTGTGTTCGCCTGGCAAACCGTGCTCAATCCCGAAACCGCATCGCGCTATGCGTTCCTGTTGTTCCCCATCCAGAACGGCGAAGAGATCAATTCAGGCAAAATGCCGGTGAGCGATCTCGGAGTACGCGCGCTCGACGACTTCACGCTGGAGGTCGACCTCGCGCGCCCCACCCCGTTCTTTGCCAAGATGGTGACCTTTCAGACCTACGCCCCGGTCCGCGAAGACTTCTATACCGCCATGAACGGTGAATACGGCGCCAGTGCCCAGAAGCTGCTGTTCAACGGTCCGTTCATGATCAGCGACTGGGTGCAGGGCTCCCAGATCCTGATGGATCGCAACCCGCACTACTGGGATCAGGCGCGCATCCACCTCGACCGCATCAACATCGCCTACATCACCTCAGACGTCACCGCCACACTGAACTTCTTCAAAGACAAGAAGATCGCCTACACCACCCTGGGGGCGGAGAACTTGGACAACGCTATGGAACAGCGCTGGCAGATCCAACGCGAACAGGACGGAACGGTGTTTTACATGGAGTTCAACCACATCGATGGCCGTCTCACGCGCAGCTATCACCTGCGCGCCGCCATGCAGCTAGTGCTAGATATGGAAGAGCTGGTCTACAAGGTCACCAAGCTCCCTGGATACCTACCCTGCGAGTCGCTGTTCCCCGGGTGGCTGATGGGCGAGGACGACTACTTCCGTAAAGAGTACCCGGTCCGCAAGATCACCATGAACGAAACCCTGGCACGCGAGCACCTGGCGAAGGCCAAGGTAGAGTTGGGCATCGAAGGCGAGTGGCCAGAACTGGTGTTGCTATCCGGCGACAACCCGGTCTCTAACATCCAGTCCGAGTGGGTACAAGGCACCCTGCGCGCCAAACTCGGCCTGTCCCTAAAGATCGACAAACAGATCTTC
>JBCCHL010000241.1:0-4420 GCA_039028775.1 Pseudomonadota bacterium
CGCCAGCATGGCTGCGCTTGAACCTCTCCCTGTCCTCGCAAACCTCGACGTCGCCGCGCTCTGCAAGGCTGTGGGCGACCCGCTGCGGGCAAACATACTACGGGTGCTGGCCCGGGATTCATACGGGGTTCTGGAACTCGCATCGATGTTCGACAAGGCGCAGCCGGCGATCAGCCATCACCTCAAGCTCTTGAAGGTCAGCGGACTCGTGACCTCGCGGCGGGAGGGTCAGCATCTCTACTATCAGCGAACCCACATCGATGCCCATGGCTTCGTTCAGGCCCTGTTCGCCGCCCTCGACGACGAGCCGCTGCCCACCCGAATTACCCAGCGCATCAAGTCGATCAACAACGTACGCACGGTGCGCTCGCGGGCATTTTTTGCCGAGCATGCGAGTGACCTGGCGCAACTGCACACCCGCATCTGCGCGCCGGACATTTACGTCGACGAAATTCTGCACTTCGCCAGACTTAAACGTGACCAGACCGCACTGGAGGTCGGCCCAGGCGACGGCACCATACTTGCGAGCCTCTTGCCGCAGATGGCCGCGGTGACCACCGTAGACGAATCCAGCGCAGTCCTTGCCAACCTGGACAAACGTTTTGCAAACACGCACGCCCTCACTACCGTCCACGCAGATTTTCTGGGTTGGTCCAGCCGCAGCCGCTACGACCTTGTGAATGCGGCGATGGTGTTACATCACCTGGCGTCACCTGCAGCGTTCTTCGCAGCGGCCGCCCGGCGCCTGCGACCGGACGGTCTACTGGTGGTGACCGAACTCAAAGCGCATCAACACGAATGGGTGCGCGAGTTGGGCGATGTGTGGCTCGGCTTCGAGAGCTCGCAACTCGAAACGTGGGCGCGCGATGCAGGCCTGCGCGCGATTTCAGAAAAACGTCTGGCCCAACGAAATGGGCTGGACATCATCGTGAACTGTTACCAAACCAATACGGGAATTTGACATGGCAGACTATAAAGTCGCAAACATCGATCTGGCGGACTTCGGCCGCAAGGAAATCCGCCTGGCCGAGGGGGAGATGCCTGCGTTGATGGCGCTGCGCAAGCGCTATGCAGCGGAGCAACCGCTGGCGGGCGCCAAGATCATCGGCTGCATCCACATGACCATTCAAACCGCGGTGTTGATCGAAACGCTGGCCGCACTGGGCGCGCAGGTGCGCTGGTCGTCGTGCAACATCTTCTCGACCCAGGACCACGCCGCCGCTGCCATGGCCGAAGCGGGACATCCGGTCTTTGCGTGGAAAGGCGAGACCGAAGAGGAATACGAGTGGTGCATTGAGCAGACAATCCTCAAGGACGGCGAGCCCTGGGACGCTAACATCCTGCTGGACGACGGCGGCGATCTCACGCAGATCATCCACGACAAGTACCCGCGCATGCTGGATACCATCCATGGCGTGTCCGAGGAGACCACCACCGGCGTCCATCGTCTGGTTGACATGTTACGCGACGGTTCTTTGAAGATACCCGCAATCAACGTGAACGATTCTGTTACAAAATCCAAGAACGACAACAAGTACGGCTGCCGCCACAGTCTCAACGACGCGGTCAAACGCGCCACCGACATGCTGATGGCAGGCAAGCGCGCCCTCGTGGTGGGCTACGGTGACGTCGGCAAAGGTTCGGCACAAAGCCTGCGCCAGGAAGGCATGATCGTGCGGGTCACCGAAGTCGACCCCATCTGCGCGATGCAGGCCTGCATGGACGGCTACGAAGTGGTCTCGCCGTATGCCAACGGCGTCAACACCGGCAAGGTCGAAGACATCGACACGCGCCTCATGCAGGACACCGATCTGCTGGTCACCTGCACCGGCAATGCCAATGTCTGTGACGAGGCGATGCTGCGCAGCATCAAGTCCGGCGCTGTGGTCTGCAACATCGGCCACTTCGACAATGAGATCGATACCGCTTTCATGCGCGAGCACTGGCGTTGGGACATGGTCAAAGACCAGGTGCACCAGATCTTCCGCGGTGATGACGACAGCGACTATCTGATCCTGTTGTCGGAAGGACGGCTGGTGAACCTGGGGAACGCGATGGGCCACCCCTCGCGGGTCATGGACGGTTCCTTCGCCAATCAGGTGTTGGCACAGATGCATCTGTTTGAGCAGGCCTGGGCCGATCAGCCGGACAACCAGCGTTCGCCGGTCACCGTCGAGGTGCTGCCAAAGAAGCTCGATGAAGAGGTTGCCGAATTGATGGTGCAGGGCTTTGGCGGGGTCATCACCCAGTTGACCAGCGACCAGGCCAAGTACATAGGGGTCGAGCAGCAAGGCCCGTTCAAACCCGAGGCGTACAAGTACTAGCCGCCTCTTAGCGTTCCGTCCGGCATCCGCCGGGCGGACCGATCGATCAGTCGCTTAACACAACTGTACTATTGCGTGCATCGAGCCTCTCGTCCAACCTGGTTGGATAAACAAGCCGCACAGGAATCGCCAGGCATGGACGAACGCTACCCCCGCAAGAAATTTCTGCTGTTTCTACTATCGCTGATGATCGCCGCGGGCGTCGGTGCCAGCAATAACACACCCACCTGTCAGGCCAGCACCGGCGATTGCACCATCACCGGCTTCTACGACTACGATCCCAAAGTCCTGGAGGTCAACATCCTGGTGGAACCCGCCAGCAGCGGCGGCCTGACATCGTCGGTGACCCTGCCCTCCGGCATCTCGGCCGGTCAGACCTGGCCGGCGGCCAACGCCCCCGCCACCTGCGAGATGAGTAAATCCTGCGAGAATGGCGGCGTGATGCAGTGTTACGCCAACGCGCCCTGCAGCGGCGGTGACACCCAAAAGAGCCTGTGGTGTGGCACCCTGAATGACGACACGCTCTACGGCAAGGTGTACCTGTGTGCCGGGCATGACGACTACGGCGGTCCTACGCTTAAGAAGGGTGGCCCCAACCCACCCGGAGGCTCGCCGCCACCGCCACCCGGACCAAACCCGCCGGGTCCCGGACCGGACGCGGGTACGTGCACCCAGCAACGATTTGTCGACCACAACATCAACAACCTCGGCAAATACCTGATGCAGATCGAAGACCGCACGCCCACGCGTAACAAGCAGTTCACCGTACTCGATCGCGGCGGCCATCGCAGCCTAAGCACCATCATCAACGACGGCAATATCATCGACACCACCAATTCGGTATTTGCGGACGCCGAAGAAGTGATCCGCATTCGCAAACAGGGAGATAGTAGCCTGATCGCGCTAGAGGGGATCGGCTGGCTGTCCATCAATCCGATGATGGCGGCAGCCGTCGGCGGCGCGTCCGAAGCAGGCACCCCTGCTCAGTTTGCGCTGCGCCTGCCCTGGAACCGCTATACCGGCATGATGCAATGCCCGCGCAGCGCGACCAATACACCCCAGGATCGCTGCCACGTCTTCAGTACACCCGATGCAGCAAACTTCTACGTACATGCACAAAGCTGCAAGCTGGAGACCGTGAGCATGCGCAACGACAACGGCCCGTTGCTCGCGCAGATCTACCATCTGTTTGACGATTTCAAGTTGGATGCGGTGCAACCCGTACGGCAACTCTCGATCAATCCGTTCGCCGATCAGGAAGCACATCGCAAGATGTCGGAGGGCAAGGGGACACCCAGCCTGTACCACAGTCTGGCGACGCCGGGCGCGGGGATCGCTCCGCGCTGATCGCAGCAGTAGCCGCTCACCAGCAATCCACCGATGGCCTAGACCTCAAGAGGTGGAATCAAGCGGGGGCGCTGACCCCCGCAAGCTGGCCGGTCTTCAGACACCGGCAGCGCCAGTCCCGTGACGTTTATTCCTCGGGGACCCCACAGCGGCCACCCGCGCTGACCATAAACATGCCTGCTGCTGCTATGTCGGTGAAATTCATCTGCTCGCGCAACGCCTTGGCACCAGCTTCATCCTGCTGCATACCGGCGATCAATAGCGCACGCCCGTTGGCGGAGAGTTCATCCTCGGCCAGGCGTCCGAAGCACTCAGCGATCTCCGCCGGCATGTCCGGCGACGACTTCTGCATGGCTGCGGTGAGCGCGGCGCCGGAATTACCTTCCGGCTCGCTGCTGCAGGCGGCGATCAGCAGAGCCGCACACCCGAACAGGCCCACTCGTGGGGTAGATTGTTTTAGATTCATGTCCGCGTTCCTTTTTGGGTTGAGATTTCCGTACTCCGCACCGTACCCGCACGCCTCCCCTTGGGTCACTTAGCACAAGCGTACTATCACGCGCTCGGCAATGGGTAAAAGGCACACCGGCCTTGCGGCAGACGCTAGGAGCCTGTTGAAAAACTATTCAGGACTCAGTCCAACTCTCCGATTCTTAGGCAAGGCGCGTCTCGCGGCACAGGTCGGGTACCTTTGCAAGAGGCGCAACGCGGGCCAAGGATCGGAGCGTTTGACCCGCAAGGGCGCGTCAGAG
>JBCCHL010000242.1:0-4395 GCA_039028775.1 Pseudomonadota bacterium
CGGTGACCCACTCCCCCACCGCCATGTCGGTGACACGGTCGATCAATAAAAACGGATAGCGGTGCGGCAGATAATCGAAGATTTCGCCGAGGTGTATGGTCTTGGTCATGACGTTCTTAAGGCTCTCAAATTCTTCTTGTACGCCGAATGGATCTATAACTTTTCTGGCTCTGGGACGTTTGTCAGGCGACTCGCTAGTGCCAGGCGTCTTTATCGTCAGGCGTCTTTATCGCCAGGCGTCTCTTTGCCGTCTATACGTGCCATAGATCGGGCGCAACCCCGGTTGCAGGGCGTGTTTAGCATATCAGAAGTGGCGGTCGCTAACCTCGTTCGAGGCGTTTCACACGCTTGAACAACTCATCCAGCGCTCCGAACCGCAGCGCGTTACGCTTCCACAGTCGATGTTCGTTGAACAGCATGCTGCCGGAGTAAGTTCCGGGCTTGTCCACAGATTGGGTGAGTACGGTGGATTGGCTGACCATCACGCCATCACAGACTTCCACCGGCTTGTCGCCACCGGCGCCGGAAGCGCCCGCGAAGACACAGTGCCGACCGATCTTGGTGCTACCAGCAATCCCGACACAGCCACACATGAGGGTGTGCGCGCCGATGTGGCAGTTGTGGCCAATCTGCACCTGGTTGTCGATCTTCACCCCATCTTCGATCACCGTGTCGTCGATCGCCCCACAATCGATGGTGGTGCCGGCACCGATGACCACATCACAACCGATACGCACGCCGCCTAGTTGCGCAATTTCGACCCAATGACCCTGGCTGTCCGGAGTGAAGCCAAAACCGTCGCTACCCACGACCGCGCTGGAATGGACCACCGATCGTGCGCCAAGGTGCACATCGTTGTAGAGGGTGGCATGACTCATGATTCGCACGTCTTCGGCCAATCGACAGCGCGCGCCCACCACCGCATGGGGATACAGCGTCGCTCCGGCCTCCAGCACCGTATCCTCGCCGACAACCGCAAACGCACCCACCGATGCGGCGGGATCAACCTGCGCTGAAGCGGCTACCTGTGCCTGGGGATGTACCCCGGCGTCCTGGGGCTGCGCTGGGGCAAACATCTGCGAGACTCGGGCGAAGGCGAGATAGGGATTGGCGACGATCAGCGCCGTGCCCGGACAGTCATCCGCGGCATGAGCGGTGACCAGCACTGCGCTGGCGGCGGTGCCGGGCAACTGCTCCGCATACGCGGGATTGGAAAGGTGACTGATCTGGCCGGCCTGGGCAGATGCAAGACTGCCCAGCCCGGTGATCGTGAGCGTGGCGTCACCCTGGATCTGGGCGTCAAGGCGCTGCGCGATCTGACCGACCGTATAAGACGGCACCGACGACCGTGGCGACATTCGCGACTACTTGGTTTCGTTCAGCTTCTCGGTGACCCGACGCGTGATGTCGTGTTTGCTGTTGGCATACTGCAGCGCATTGGGGGCGAGGATCAGATCGATCTGGTCAACCTGGATAATGTCCTTGAGTACCTTATCGAATTTTGGGGCCAGGGCGGCGAGGATTTCCTGGCGCTTATCCTGTACCTCTTTCTGCAGTTTCTGCGTCCCAAACTGCAGCTCGATCTGCAGGTTTTCGATCTCTTTGGCGATGTCGCGCTTCTCCGCCGGGCTCAGCACCTCAGCGTCCTTCTGGGCGCGCGCCTGGAGATCTTGAGCGCGTTGCGCTTGCGCGCGCAGTTCGGACTGCTCGGTTTCCATCTCTTTGTTAGCAGCGTCGGCGAGCAACTTGGCTTCGTCGGATTCCATGATGGCGCGGACACTGTCCAGGACCACAATTTTCATCTCAGCCTGGACGACGCTTGCCGTGCTGACGAGCAACAGGGCAGCCGCCCAACGGGTGATGTGTTTAGTCATTTGTCGATTCTCCGCGTTGTTCCCAACTCTCGTAGTAAAATCATCTGGTATTAATTGTTATGAGTTCCGGCTGCCAGTGCCGCCATCCTAGAGAATCAGACAGCGAAAAAAGCGCAAGGTTTCAAGACCCTACGCTGGCTTCCTAAAACGAAGCGCGCATTCTACCTCAGAAAGTACGCCCAAGTTCAAACTGAAATCGTTCTTCTTCGTCAAAATCCTGGGTCTGGAAGGGTTTGGCCACGGAAAAGCTCATCGGTCCCAGGCCGGTCAGCCAGGTCATGCCAAACCCGACCGAATAGCGAAACTCGTCCACGTCCAGATCGAAGCACACTTCGGAGACATCGGGACAATTGGTGTTGAACACGTTGCCCGCATCGATGAAGAAGGCTGGGCGGAACTGGCGGTTGTCATCGACAAAGGGCAGCGGGAAGATCAGTTCGGCGCTGGCCTCTACCAGGAGGTTACCGCCGAAGGGATCGTTGCGGCGGCGACCGAAGGTGATCGGGTTACCGTTGCCATCCAGGGCCGGCGTGGTGCGCGGTCCGAGGGTCGAGTTCTCAAAGCCACGGATCGAGCCGAAGCCGCCGGCGAAGAAGTGCTCGTAAAACGGCAGCCCGACCGTCGAGCCATAACCGTCGCCAAAGCCCAACTCCGAGCGCAGCCTCAGCGTCCAGTTGCGTGTGATCGGGAAGTAACGTTCTCCGGCATAGCTGATCTTGTAGAACTGCAGATCGCTGCCCGGCAAGGCCACTTCCAACGCCAGCGACTGCTGGGAGCCGCGATCCGGGAAGATACCGCGGTTGAGGGTCGAGCTCAGCCAACTGAGAGTGCCCTTGTAGTTCAGCGCTTCCTCACCATTTTTCTGTACGAACTCGGAGATCTCCCGCGCCGCAAAGATACCTTCGGTGATGTCCGTCCACTCCGCCTGGATGCCAAAGTTGATGCGCTGGGTCTCGCCGATGGGGAAGCCAAAGTTCACCCCGGCGCCGGCGGAGTCGGTGGAGTAACGTGCGATATTGCGCTCATCCAGATCCAGACGACGGAAGAAGACGTTGTAGCCACGCGACACGCCGTCAAGGGTGAAGTAGGGATTGAAGTAATTGAAGTTAGCGGACTTCTGATAGCGCGAAATACTCACGCCCACACCCAGGCTGTTCCCCGATCCGAGCACGTTGGTCTGAGAATAGTTACCGCCAAGGATCAACCCCGCGGTCTGGGCGTAGCCTACGGTGGCGGAGATGCTGCCCGAGGGTTGTTCTTCCACCGAAAAGTTCACGTCGATCTGGTCATCCGTGCCGGGCACCTGGGGTGTCTCCACGTCGACCCCCTTGAAGTAGCCTAGACGCTCGAGCCGCACCTTGGACAGATCGATCTGCGCACTCGACGCCCAGCCGCCTTCCATCTGCCGCAGTTCCCGCCGCATCACCTCATCCTGGGTCAACGCGTTGCCCGTGAAACTGATGCGGCGTACGTAGGCGCGCTTGCCGGAATCGACAAAAAATTCTACATCGACGGTGCCGTCTTCGTTGATCTTCGGCACGCCGCTGGCGGTCGCGAACGAGAAGCCCGCATTGCCCAGCGAGTTGGTGACGAGGTCTTCGGTGGCGGTGATACGCGCCTGATTAAAGGTCTGGCCCGGCTCGACCAGGAGCAGGCGCTCGAGGTCTTCGGCCTTAACGTCGCCCAGTTCACCGACCAGGTTGACGTTACCCACCTCGTACACTTTCCCTTCACGAATGCCGATCGTGATATAGACCTGACGTTTGTCCGGGGTGATGCTGACCTGGGTGGAGTTGACATCAAAGTCTGCGTAGCCCTGGTTCTTGTAGAAGGCTTCCAGGCTTTCCAGATCGCCGGCGAGTTTCTCCCGCGAGTACTTGTCGTCATTGCGATAAAAGGACAACAACGAGGGATGTTTCAGTTCCAGTTCGCCGAGCAGCTCTTCGACCTCAAAAGTCTCCGCGCCGACCACATTGAGGTGACGGATTCCCGAGTTCTTACCCTCCTCGACCACAATTTTCACGTCGACCCGGTTGCGGGGGAGTTCGTCGATTTCGGTCTCGATGGCGGCGCCGTAGCGACCCTGGGCGACGTACTGACGCTCCAGTTCCAGGCCCACCCGTTCGAGCGTGGCCTGCTTGAAGATCTCGCCTTCGGCCAGACCCTGCTCGCTCAGGCCTTTGAGCAACGCTTCTGTTTTGATCGCCTTGTTACCCTCGATCTCGATGGATTCGATGGCCGGTCGCTCCTGCACGGTGACGATCAGCACGCCGTCATCTCGCGCGATTCGGATGTCTTTAAAGAACCCTGAGGCGAACAGCTCCCGGATCAGGCGGCGCACACCCATCTGGGTGAGCGTATCGCCAACCCCTACCGGGATGAGATTGAATACGGTTCCCGCCGAGACCCGCTGCAGCCCCTGCAGGCGCACGTCGGTGATCACAAATCCGGCAACCCCCGGCGCGGCATTCGCCGCCTGGGCCTGTGACTGCACAGCGATACTCAGGACCGACGCGAGCAG
>JBCCHL010000243.1:0-4234 GCA_039028775.1 Pseudomonadota bacterium
TAGCAAGAGTCGGCATGCAACTCAGCTCAGTGTGCACTTAGCAAACTTGCAACATCAAGTCACTCTAAATGAGTCATACTGCTCATGGGTACGGCCTTGCCATGTTCAGGCACTGCAGTGGCCTACAGAGTGGAAAAATTGCCGCTGATCGCGCCGCAGTCGCCCGATCATCACAAGTGGGAGACGCTGTGGCACTACATGCAGGGTGGGCCCGGAATCTTCGCCGGTGACCTCAACTACTACGTGGTGGATGGGGACATGCGCAATGGGATCGCGGAGCAGATCGACACCGAGCGTTGCCCACTCTACCTCCTGACCGGCGAGTACGACGTTTCCGCAACACCGGAGATGACCGCGGAGCTGGCCCAGCAGGTCAAGGCCCAGCACTTCGAGGTGATGAAGGGGGTCGGCCACTTCCCGATGTCGGAGAATCCCGAACAGTTCCTCGCTTACCTGCAGCCGGTGCTGGCGCTGGTTGAGCAACAGGTGAGCGAACGCGCGCAGGCTTGATTGCCCCGGGATGACGGTACGTTCGTCGGGTCATGACGGCATCCTCGGGTGGTGCCGCGCGCACGCGGATGTCAGCGATCGCCGCTATGCCTGGTGGAAGGTGAAGGCTAGATTGAACGCTTTCACCAAGGAGTTTTTGCCATGTTGCGAAACAATCGTTGTGCTATGTCAGCGCCGGAAATCAGTCTGCGAGAATTGGGAGCGGCAGATCTAGCTGCGGTCGCGGGTGCTGGAAACAATCAGGCGCCCGTCGATCTCTACGCCCAGAGCCCGGGCAATCTGAACGCCGTGGTGGGCGCGGGTGCTCCGCCCCTCACCTCTGCGCTGATCTGGCACTATCGGGTCTGGCCGAAAGAACTGCCGCAATAGCAGGCCCGGGGCCGGCCGAATGTGTTCTAACCCTCGCAAGCCACGGTGGCTTCCGCTCAAGATGTTGTTCCTGGTAACTTGGTGCTGACAAAAGAAGCGCAGGCGGGGAGCAGGTGGCATGGCGGATGAAACTCCGGATGAATTGGCACATGAAGTGGGGGATGAAGAGGAACCGGGGGCGGGCAAGCCCGATCCTGACCGGCTGAAGCAATTTTTGCGCCGCGCCGGCGCGGACGTTGCCGCCGGCTTCAACTGTGCGATCACCGTGCTCGGTGACCGCCTGGACCTCTACCAGGCGCTCGATGAACAAGGGCCTTCGACGTCAGCGGAGTTGGCCCGCGCAACGGATCTGCACGAGCGCTGGGTGCGGGAGTGGCTCCAGCATCAGGCCTGTGCGGGACAGATAGAGTTCGATGCCGCCAGCGCGCGCTTCCGCTTGAGCCCGGAGGCGCGCGCCGTGCTCGTCGATGCAGACCATCCCGCCTTTTTGATGGGTGCCTACGATGCGGCGCTGTCGGTCTATCCCGCCGTCGAACACCTGCAGGAGGCGTTTCGCACCGGCTTAGGCATGAGCTATGACGACCACGGCCCGAGCTGCGCGTGTGCGATCGAGCGGATGGGTGCGTTCACCAAGAATCACCGCCTGGTGCCGGATCTGATCCCTCAGGTGGGTGATATGGATGCCCGCCTGCGGACCGGAGCGCAGGTGGCGGATGTCGGTTGCGGGGGCGCTCTGTCCACCATCGCTATGGCCCAGCGCTATCCGGCATCGACTTTTGTGGGTTATGACGTCTCGGAGCATGCGCTGACCCGGGCAAGGGCGAACCTGGCGGAAAGTCGGTTGGCGAACGTGACGTTGCTCAATCCCTTGCACACGCCGCTGCCGGACGCACCCACTTACGACTTCGTGACCACGTTCGATGTAGTGCACGACACCCCATATCCGGCAGCGCTCATCGCCCAGATTCATGCTGCGTTGAAGACGGATGGGGTCTGGTTGTGCGAAGACATACGCGGTTTTGAGACCTTTGCCGAAAATCTTGAGAAGCATCCGCTGGCCGCGATGTTGTATGGCTTCTCCGTCATGGTGTGCATGAATGCAGGCATGGCAGAGCCGGACGGCGCTGGGCTGGGCACGCTCGGCTTCACCGAGGAGACCGCGCGACGGATGACCCAAGCGGCCGGCTTTACCGCCTTTACGCGCCTGGACATAGACAATCCGATGAATAGCTACTACGTGCTGACCAAGGCGTGATACCGTGTAGCCCGGCAGTATTGAACGGGTTATCGCGATGGATCAGGAGCGCAACAGCACCCACCAGTTGTGGGTGGGTTATGTCTTGTGGATTTTTGGCTTTCTGGGCGCGCATCGCTTTTATTTCGGACGTCCCGTCAGCGGCACGCTGTATTTCTTCACCCTCGGATTGTTGGGCATCGGCTGGATTATCGACTTGTTTCTGATGCCGAGCTTGGACCGCTCCGCGGATCGTCGCTACGAGGCGGGTGAGCACAACTACACCATCTTCTGGATCCTGCTGACGTTTCTGGGTCTCTTCGGCATACACCGTTTTGCCATGGGCAAGATCGGGACGGGCTTTCTTTATTTGATCAGTGGCGGCTTGTTCCTGATCGGCATCATCTATGATTTCTGGACGCTTAACGAACAACTGTCTGCCGAGAATCACGCCGCGAAACACGATCGGGATAGGTACTAGCCGCGCACGCCGTTAGCTTGTCGAGGTCTGGATCGATCAGCCGCTTCGCTCCCGCAGATAGGCAGAGTCTCCGCAGCGGCGTGCGAACGCTGACTCTAATGCTGCGCGGTGCGTTGCCTTGTTTAGGACGTTCGTTGCAGACCTTATAGTATCCCGGTCAGCTCCCGACCCATCGTGGCGTCAATCCCCCACACCGGCATCATAGCGCTCTGACTTGACGCCGTAGCTGAAGTTGTCGATGCCGGTGTCCGCACGCAGGTCTTCGGTGGTTACAGCGGTGTTGTCATCCAGCGGGATGCCCGTGCTGTCGGCGACCCTGGTGATGCCGTTAAACGCCGCCGCCACTATGAGCGTGTCGACCACCACCTGCGTACCGATGCGGGCTTCTGCGCGCGATCGCATGGCGGACAGCTCCAGCCATTCGCTGCGAATGGTCGCCTCGGTCAGCGCGCGCAATGTCTCGCCATCCTGCACGCCACCATCCCCGCGCTCGGCGGTCACCGCCTGCAGGTCGAAAGTCTCGTTGTTGCGCTGGCCGCTCGCCCGGAGCAGCATAGTGTGGGAGGTGGTTCAGTAGAAACACTCGTTGATTGCGGAGACTCGGGCGGCCACAAACTCCGCCTGGCTTTGCGTGATCGACAACGGGATATCGGCCAGCGCATAGTGCGGCCGGAACGTGTTGAAGAACAGATCTCTGGCCGCGGGAACCAGGCCGAGCGCGCGCGCGATGTTGGGGACCGCGGGCAAGCCGGTCGGCGAGACCGTCTGCGCGGCCGCTGTTATCGGCAGCCAAGCCCCGGCATCGACCGCAGTGCTGTCGGTCTGCTGGCTCGGCCGCCCGCGCCGTGGTTGCGGAAGGGCAGGTAAGCCTTCTCCGAGCGCATTGTGCAGGGTCTCGATGATCACCGCGCTGGTGACCACACTGACCACCTCGACGTAGTGTGGCACATCGATCTCCTCGGTGACGGTGTCGAACCAGCCCTTGGTCAGCCGTCCCGGATCGCTGCGCACACGGTGGATCATATCTACGATCGTGTCACTCAGGCTCGAGCGGGAGTTATGCTGACCGTCGATACCAAAAGGGCTCAGCGCGGCTTTGCGGTCCAGGCACAGCTGGCAGGTACTGGCATCACGTGCAACCCGCACCATCTCGACGCGCTGGTGGCCGGAAAAGAAGTCTCCGGACCGGGAGATTTTATCCCAACTGTCTTGGTGAGCCTGTCGCAGCTGGGGTGGGATCAGGGGCTGATTCTCGTACATCGTATCTACATTTGCCTTGTTAGCTTGTTATACCCAGTCTGTGAGCACGCTCGCTTGCGCGCTAACACCTCCCCGCAAATCCTTCCGTGGGTAGACACGTCTTACCTATTGATCGCCTTCGCGAATGTTTTCCGTCGGTTCTTGCTCGTCCCTGATCGAATTTTGATTACTTTGAGCCGGTCGTCCAGCGACGCGGTTTGTCTGATCGATGTCTTGACCATAGCGCGTTCGGGTTGCTGGCTCTTGTTATGCGCTGGGGCTTCTTCATGCGCTCTGTGTTCTTTCATTCCGCTGAAGGCTCTTCTTGCATTCCGCTGAAGGCTCTTCTTGTGCCTCTGAAGGTTCTTTTTGACCCGCTGAGGGCTCTTTTGTCCCGCTGA
>JBCCHL010000244.1:0-4222 GCA_039028775.1 Pseudomonadota bacterium
AGTTGGCACACCCCCTGCATATAGTAATCAAGCTTCAAAGCAGTATGCCAATGTCCCCGAGGTATTTTGGAGCAAACAGATAAACGGACGTCTCTCCCGGTTATCTGACCAGCTTGCTAGGCTTTATCCCTCCCCTCTCTCTCCCTAAGCCTAGCAAGCTGGCTCTTCTTTCACCCACACAGATCGACGCGCACAAAAAAGGCGCACTGCTGTGCGCCTTGTGCCGTCTCTGAGGTAACCCATGTCGCGGCTGTGGCGCGACGCCGGGGGCCCGACCAAAACTTTCGGCCGAGAACGCCTTAGTTGATCTTCTCTTTGATGCGCGCTGAGCGACCGGAGCGCTCGCGTAGGTAGTACAGCTTCGCCTGACGCACATCCCCACGGCGCTTTACCTCGATCGAGGCAAGCAGCGGTGAATGGACCTGGAAGGTACGTTCCACGCCCACACCGTGGGAGATTTTGCGCACGATGAACGAGGAGTTCAGGCCCCGATTGCGGCGGCCGATAACCACACCCTCAAATGCCTGCAGGCGCTCGCGGTTGCCTTCTTTAACCCGCACCTGGACACTGACCGTATCACCGGGACCAAACTCAGGCACATCCTGATTTACTTGAGCGTTCTCAATTTCTTCAATCAATTTGTTTCTGCGCATGATCCGCCTCTCGTCTTATCCTGTGTGTTTCGAATCTGTTCATTCGACCCCGGCCTGCCGAGCCGACTGACCCGTCTAGTTGCCACGACTAGAAATCTGAGTCTAGCTGGACGCCTCGGGGGGCTGCTGTGCCAACCAGGCCTGCAACAGCGCTCGATCGTCTGAGTTAAAGCTGCGCCCGGTCAACATGTCCGGACGCTCGCGATAGGTCTTGCCCAACGCCTCGCGTCGCCGGAATGCTGCGACCTCGGCATGGTTGCCAGAGCGCAACGGCGCCGGCGTTAACAGCTGCTGTGCGCCTGCCGCGGGCACCACCATTTCGGGGCGCGTATAGTGAGGGTAATCGAGCGTTCCATCAAGGTGTGATTCGTCGATATTTGACGCTAAGTTGCCCAAAGTACCCGGAATGAAGCGCGCGAGCGCATCGATCACCAACATTGCGGGCAATTCTCCGCCGCTGACGACAAAATCACCCACCGACCACAGCGCGTCCACGTAGGTGTCGATGAAGCGTTGATCGATGCCTTCGTAGCGGCCACACACCAGAATCAACGGTTGGCCGGCGAGACTCGAAGAGACCTCATTCTGCTCCAGGCGCAGACCATCCGGCGATAACATCACCACCCGGGCGGGCTGTGGCGCCAGGCTCTGCAGGTGCGCCAGCGCGCGCTCCAGGGGTTCGAACATCAGCACCATGCCCGGACCACCTCCATAGGGGCGATCATCAACCGTGCGGTGTTTATCCAGCGCAAAGTCGCGCGGGTTCACCACCTCCAGGTGCAACAAGCCTTCGCGCAGCGCGCGCGCGACCACCCCAGCGGCGGTGAGCCCGGTAAACACTTCGGGCAGCACGCTGAGTACCCCCACCCAGGGCGGCACAGGCGCTGGGGTTACCACTGCGCATCCCAGGCCACGCGGATGGTGGCACCGGGCAGATCGACATCTTGCAGATAGGGTGCCACGAACGGGATCAGACGTTCGGGGCCATCCTCCGCGGGTGCTTTAAGCACCAGCACGTCGTGCTGTCCGGTCTCTAACAAGTGCGCCACCCGCCCTAGCGTTTCGCCGTCTTCGTTAACGACACGCAGTCCGATGAGGTCCCGCCAGTAGTACTCTCCGACATCGAGTGGGGGCAAATCACGTGGTGCCAGCGCCAGTTCCCAGCCACGCAGGGCGGCCGCATCGTCGCGATTGTGACTGTGCGGCAATTGCACCACAAAGCCATCCCGATGGGCGGTCACGGCGATGCCATCCAGGGCCCGCAGGGCACCGTCAGGGGCGCGCAGTAACAACTTCGGATAGCGGAGGATGTTCTCGACCGGGTCGGTGAACGAGCGCAGGTGGTTCCAGCCACGCACACCATAGGGCGCACCGATGCGGGCGACGATCAAAGGGGAGGCGTCCGCCGCGGGGGATTTTTCTTCTCGAACCATCACGCACCCTGGGATGAGCGGTCAGGCACCTAGGGGATAATCAGCTGGCAGCAGCATCCTCGGGCGGAGCGATGGTGCTGGTCGCACGGGCTTGCTTGATCAGCTTTGCCACCACTTCAGATGGCTGTGCGCCCACGGACAGCCAGTGATCGACGCGATCCAGGTCGACCCGCAAACCTTCTGCCTGACCGCGTGCTACCGGATTATAAAAGCCCACCCGCTCGATGAAGCGGCCATCGCGGCTGGCTGCCCGGTCGGCAACGGTGATGTGGTAGAACGGCTGTTTCTTGGAACCCTGCCGTGACAGTCTGATTGTGACCATAAATCCTGTGCTCGTGTTTCCAACCGGCTCGCGCGGCGGGAGTTTATTCGGTCCAGCCGGCCCGTGAGACCGGGTGGTGGAAAATTAAGGCCGCGCATTCTAGCGTAAGGCGCAACGCGTTACCAGAGGCAATCCAGCGCGTGCGAGGCGCCGCGCCAGCGGGTTCGAGCGCCTAGCGACGCGGCATCCCGGGGGGCATTTTCATACCCTGCATGCCGCGCATCATGCGCTGCATGCCGCCTTTCTTCCCGACCTTCTTCATCATCTTCTGCATCTGCTTGTGCTGTTTGAGCAGGCGGTTCACATCGGGTACGGCGGTGCCGCTACCAGCCGCTATGCGTTGCTTGCGCGAGCCGTTGATCACATCCGGGAAACGGCGTTCGTGCGGGGTCATAGAGTCGATGATCACCGCCATTTTGGTAAACATGCCGTCGTCCACCTGGGCCTGAGCGGCCGGAGGCAGATTGCCCATGCCCGGCAGCTTGTCGAGCATGCTGCTGATACCGCCCATGTTGGACATCTGTTGCAGTTGGTCGCGAAAGTCCTCCAGATCAAACTTCTTGCCGCGTTGGATCTTTTTCGCGAGCTTCTGGGCTTTCTGTTTATCGACTTTGCGCTCAGCCTCTTCGATCAGCGACAGCACATCGCCCATGCCGAGGATGCGGGAAGCCAGGCGGTCCGGGTGGAACGGCTCCAGCGCATCACTCTTCTCGCCCATGCCCAGAAATTTGATCGGTTTGCCGGTGATCGAGCGCACGCTGAGCGCCGCACCGCCCCTGGCATCACCATCCGCCTTGGCCAGCACCACGCCGGTCAGGGTCAGCGCTTCGTTGAACGCCTGAGCGGTGTTGGCCGCGTCCTGACCGGTCATCGCATCGACCACAAAGAGGGTTTCGATCGGCTCCAGTTCCCGCTGCAAAGCGGAGATCTCGGCCATCATCTCCATGTCCACCGCCAGGCGACCGGCGGTGTCGACGATGAGCACATCAGCAAACTGTTTCTTCGCTTCGTCTACCGCGCGTTGGGCGATGTCGAGGGGTTTCTCTTCTGCGCTCGAGGGCACAAATTGCGCGCCGACTTCGCCGGCGAGCGTCTCCAACTGGGCGATGGCCGCCGGTCGATAGACGTCGGCACTGACCACCGCAACTTTTTTCTTCTCACGCTCGGACAGATAGCGCGCGAGTTTCCCCACCGTGGTGGTTTTGCCCGCACCCTGCAGCCCCGCCATCAAGATGACGGCAGGCGGTGCCGTCGCCAGATTCAGGCCGTCGTTGGCCTCGCCCATGGTCTTGACCAGCTCTGCGTGCACAATCTTGACGAACTGCTCGCCGGGATTGAGGGCATTGTCGATGACCGTGCCAAGGGATTGGGTTTTTACCTGTTCGATAAAGGTCTTGACCACCGGCAGCGCAACATCGGCTTCGAGCAGCGCCATACGCACATCGCGCAGGGCAGCGCTGACTCGTGGTCCACTTCATAGCCGGCCCACTGTAGCGAGCGCAACATCGTTTGGTTCGCCATCCACCAGTCGCCGCCGTAGAGATTCAAATCGTTCGAACCGTCTTGCAGAAAGATCCGCAGCGGCTTTGGCTCGGTCTTCCTCACGAGGATCGAGTACGACTCGCCGCCACGCAGTCCGACGTAGGTTCCGATGGTGCTGAAGATGCGACGAAAGCGATCCGGTCGGTGCCACGCCACGTTGAAGGCGGCGATCGCGCCGGAACTCGCCCCAGAGATCGCCCAGTCGTCGGGATTCTCACTGAGATTCAGGTCATGTTTCTGCTGCACGTGTGGAATGATCTCGTCGATCAAGA
>JBCCHL010000245.1:0-4138 GCA_039028775.1 Pseudomonadota bacterium
CCCCCAGCTACAACCCCTGGGATCAGCGCCTGTGCCTGATCCCGAATGCCGATCTGTTCGAAGCGATCAAAGCTGGCAAGGTGGACGTCGCAACCGAACATATCGAGCGCATCACCGCGGACGGCATCGAGCTTAAGACCGGCGAGACCCTGAAGGCCGACATCATCGTCAGCGCCACCGGACTCGACCTGCAGCAACTCGGCGGCACACAGTTCAGCGTCGACGGTGCGGCCGTGGAGTTCCCGCAGACCTATACCTACAAGGGCATGATGTACTCAGATATCCCCAATCTGATTCAGACCTTCGGTTACATCAACGCGTCCTGGACCCTGCGCGCCGATCTGACGGCAGAATATGCCTGCCGGGTGATCAATCGCATGGATGAACTTGGGGTGCAGCAGGTCACGCCACGTTTTGCCGAAGAAGACCTGGATATGCAGGCGCTGTCCTGGATCGAGGACTTTTCCGCGGGATATATGCGACGGGTGATGCACCTCTTCCCGAAACAGGGGGACAAAGATCCCTGGCGCAATACGCAGAACTATGCGCTCGACAAGAAGCTCATCCGCAATGCGGCGCTGGAAGACGGGCGCCTGCGTTTTGGGGAGAGTGAAGCGGTGGCGCATCCGCAATTCGACTCGATCGAAACCGAGCAATACGCCAGCGCTGGGTAGGCCACCGCATGCACATCTGGGTGGACGCGGATGCCTGTCCGCGTCCGGTCAAAGAGGTCTTGTACCGTGCCGCCCAGAAGCGGCAGGTACACGTCACGCTGGTCGCCAACCAGTACCTGTCCGTTCCCAAATCGCCTTACCTGCAAGCGGTGCAAGTCGCCAAGGGCTTCGATGTGGCCGACAATGAGATCGTGCAGCGTGTGGCGCCCGGCGATACCGTGATCACGGCGGACATTCCGCTCGCAGATGAGGTAATCAGCAAGGGCGCGGTGGTCGTCAACCCGCGCGGGATGGCCTATACCGCAGCAAACATCAAAGACCATCTGCAACGGCGGGATATGATGGAGCAGCTGCGCGACACCGGCATGGTTTCGGGCGGACCACCCAGATATGACAAGCAGGATCTTTCCGCGTTCGCCAATGCGTTAGATCGGCTGATCACCCGTGCGCAACAGGCTTGAGTTGTCCGATCGGCTGCGACCGTTTCGTCGCTTCCTAATCCGCGATCTTCTCGTGCTCGGTGCGACGCTCATTGCCTGGATGAGCGGGGTTGCCCAACGCGAGGTCGAGGCATTGTCCGTGGGACTCGGTTTGATGACGGCGTTGTGTGCGCTGTTACTCCACGAGTGGGCCCACCTTTACGGCGCGTACATCTCCAACGCGGTGGTACACCCGGCACCCTCTATTTTCTCACCGTTTCTGTTCGATCTGGATTCCCGGGATAATACCCCGGCCGCATTCTTAACCACCAGCGTCTGGGGTTTCTATGCCACCGGGTTGTTTGTGGTGATGTTTCTTTGCCTGCTGCGCGGTGGCACCCTGGCCGAGCAGACGGCGCTGTGGGGCGCGGGGGGACTCGCGGCCCTGACGGTCTTGATCGAGTTTCCCATCGCCTGGCGCGTGGCGGCGTCCGACCAGATCCCCGCGGTGGAGATCTTTCGGCGCCGCTGAAGCGTTAACGCCCTACGCCGTAGTGCCACCCGCCGTGGACATGACGCTCGTTCAACTTTAGACCACGATGCTTAACGCTTGTCACATAGACTGGTCGGTGCGACGATGCGCGGATAAGAAACATAAGGTTGGAGTATAAGGATGGAAGCGCAAATTGATATGGGCCGTCGTGTCGGCTTTCTTGTTGGACGGTTTCTGTTGGGGCTTTACTTCCTGATACCGGGTATCACCAAGATCACTGGCTGGGACGGCACCGCCGAGTATATGGCTGCTCACGGTGTGCCGTTGATCAGTGTGTTACTCCCGTTGACCATCCTCATCCAGGTCGGAGGTGGCATCGCTTTGATGATCGGCTATCGAGCAGCCCTGGTTGCCTTCGTGCTCGCGGGCCTGACGCTGGTGATCAATCTCTACATGCACGACTTCTGGAACGTGACCGAAGCGGTCGCCCAGGCGCACGAGACTCAGAATTTTGTCAAAAACCTCGCGATCTTCGCCGGGTTGTTGTTTGTCGCAGGTGCTCATCCGCTGGGCGGCAAGGCCAACGCGAACTGACCTTAGTCGGCTGGAGTGATCTCCAGCAGCAGATGTTCGCACGCAAATCCGGCGTTGACCAACGCATGCGCGGAATGTGGGTTGTCGATGCTGCAACCGCAGATCGGGCGTTCGCCACGGCGTAGGCTCAGGTCCTTCAGATAGGCGATGATATGGGCTCCGATCCCTCGACCCCGATAGGGTTTGGCGACCAGCATGCCGATATCGATCACATTCTGACCGACCACCACGAGCGTGCGAATGCCGCAGCCTGCGCAATCGCCGTTGTGTTCCGCGACGGCCAGATCGCCACGCTCGATGTATCCCGCTATTTCCGCACGGTCGGCAAAGAAGTTGTCGTTGAACGCCGCGATGGAGGCGATGTCGCGCGCAGCGCCGGGGCGCATTTCAATGTCTTGGCGCGAGTCGAAGTCCGAATTGGTGATCTGTCGATATAACAAGCCTGTGGCACGGACGACGGCTGGCGATGCGAGGGCGGCGCGCAGCAGCAGATGATCAAAGCTCTTACACAGGATCGTGTCCGCCTGGCTGTGGTGCACGAGGTGGGATAGCAACGCCGCTCGTGATTCCGGGTTGTGATCTTCGCTGAAAAATTCGACCACAGCATGGTTGTGGGTCACCGCATAGGTTCGTGCACCAACGCGCCAGGTGGTCCCGGCTTGCACCCGCTCTTCCAGATACAGCTCCTGAGGTTCGCGCAGGCCGCCTAGATAAGCCTGGCGCAGTTCGCGAGGTGGCCGATCGATCTGTTCAGGCGTCACCATCTCGACGTGGTTAGAGCAGTTCTTTGTACAGGGCGCGAAGGCCGCGTGAGAAGTTGACTGGCATGACCGAAAAGTGGGTCTCGCCCGGCAGACTGCAGGAGCTCAGCCGTAGGTCCGGATAGTTGCGCGCCCCCAGCCGACCGCTCATCTCCCGCATGTTGGTGACCATCCGTGCCCAGTCGTGCGGATTGTCGGGTTGCTCTTCGTCCTCGCCGATGGAGATGAACAGTTGGGCATTGAGGTTGTCGTGGTTCTCCGCATAGTCGACCTCCACATCCAGCAACATGCGCTCGTGCCACCAGATCGATGGGCTGGCCGCCAGATAGCGTCGGTAGCGCTCCGGGTGGGCAAACATGGTGTGCATGGTAAACAAGCCGCCCAACGAGTCGCCGGCGAGCATTTCGTCATCGGCACTGGCGTTGAAGTTGTTCTGGACGAAGGGTTTGACCTCGGCCTCGATAAAGTCCGCAAATAATGCCGCTCCACCCGATCTCGGCTCGGTTTCCAGCACCGGCGCGCCGCGCTCCTGGTAGCTGTTGTCGACCGAGGGGGTCAGATCGCGCTGGCGCAGGGCCAGGACGTTGTCGTCATCCGCATAGCCAATACCTACGAGCAGGAAGGCAGGCACCTCCCCCGACAGTTTCAGCAGTCGCGCGATGCCGGTGACCATCGGGAAGAGCAGGTTCGCGTCGGTCAGATAAACCACCGGCATCGGTTCGAGCTGCCGGGTCTGGGGTTGCCAGACGTCGATCACAAACTTTTGCTGGATCGCCTCACTATAGAGCGTGTGGCGGCTGGTGCGAGGGATGGTGGTCAGGGACATGGTGCACCTCAGACGAACTTGGCCCATACGTCGAGCGGCTCGCGGTCCGATACCAGCGAGTTGACCGGCGCGTCCGGATTGCGTACTCCGATAGCCATGCCACAGAACAGCATAAGATCATCGTTGGCTTTGACAAACTCACGCACAGCGTGTGAGCGATTGGCCCAGGCCTCCTGCGGGCAGGTGTCGAGCCCGGCCTCCTGTGCCAGCAGCATGAAGGTCTGTAGGAACATGCCCAGATCCGACCACTGCGGTGGACCCATCTGTTTGTCGATAAAACAGAAGAACGCGGCGGGTGCGCCAAAGAACTCGAAATTGCGTGCGAGGTGCGCAAAGCGCGCGGGTTTGTCGTCGCGGGGGATACCGAGCAG
>JBCCHL010000246.1:0-3935 GCA_039028775.1 Pseudomonadota bacterium
ATAGAACATAGATCGATAGAACATAGATCGATAGAACATAGATCGATAGAACATAGATAGATCGAACATAGATAGAAAGAAAATAAAAAGAAGTTAGACAGAAGCTTAACCATAAGCTTCACAAGAGGCGTGCGACAAATCACACGCGAGCGATCACAACCGAAGCGACCCGCGACAACGGGCTGGGTACGTTTTAAGGGGAGTACAAATGAGAATTCAGATCACCTTCATCGCCCTCATCACCGGCGTCATCATGCTGCCCGGTCAACCGGTACACGCCGATGGCCACGGCGGCTATGATCTCTACGAACTGCGTACCTACCACGCCAACGAAGGCAAGATCGATGCGCTGCACGCCCGCTTTCGCAACCACACGATGGCCTTGTTCGAAAAGCACGGCATGAAGAACATCGCTTACTGGCATCCCGCCGAGCAGCCCGATACGTTGATCTACATCATCGCCCACAAGAATGCAGACGCAGCAGCAGCTTCCTGGGCGGCATTTGGTGCAGATCCTGCCTGGCAGGAGGCCTACGCAAACTCGATCGCCGATGGTCGCTTGATCAAGGAACTCGAGTCCGTGTACATGAGTAAGACCGACTACTCTCCCTGATCACGGTTGCCAAAACGCCAGTGAATCCGTGGGTGGAGTCGCAACCCGTCGTTGATCGGCGGCTGACCCGGGCGCAGATCGCCAGTTGGCGTGAACGGGGTTTTGCGCTGGTCCACGATCTTCTGCCCGAGGAGTTGCTACGGGCGGCACATGATGCCGCCGCCGACCACTATCCCGCAGCAGGTACCGAGGCGGCGACCCGCTTCACCAACTTTGGCTCGGCGCAGAAGTTTGTCTTCCCCTCCCCTGAGAGCGCCTGCAACGAGATCACGCTGCATCCGGACCTCCTACAGGCGATCGCCGATCTGCTCGACGTCACCCCGGGCGGGTTGCGCCTGACCCAATCCGATCTATGGCCCAAGTACGGACGGGAACCCGGCTCGAATGCATACGACAATGCAGACCAGCGCATCCACTGCGACTTTCCCAACCACACGCTGACCCATCCGCCACCCTGGGAGCAACCCGAGGCGGTGGAACTGATCATCTATCTCTCCGATTTTGCAGAAGCGGAGGGCGGCACGGCGGTGGTGCCGCGGGAAGGGCCCGACGATCCCGCCTACCGGTGGCCGATCACCCACACGCCCGGGGTTGGCGATCTGCGCTATGTGAACGACAAAGCGCACGCGGAAGCCTACTTGGCTGAGCAGGCACCCGAGACCGCCAGCTTTCGCGCCGAGAACCTCTATCCTCGCGAACGTGTCGCGCACTATCGCTTCGGCTCTGTGCTGCTGTATCGGCATGACACCTGGCACCGCGGTACGCCCCTCAAACAAGGGACGCGCCGACTGGTGTACAACATGACGTTCAAGAAGGCCGATAGTGAGTGGATCAACGTGCTGCATCCGGGCTGGGCCTGGTCGATGTATCACCCGACCCAATACATGGAGAAGGTTGTGGCACGCGCTTCGGTGGAGCAGCGGGCCGTGTTGGGCTTCCCGTTACCCGGCAGCCCTTACTGGAGCGCGGCCACTATCGCGGCGGTCAACGCACGCTACGGTGCGTTGGGATTCGATCCGCAGCCCTACATAGACGCGCTACCGACCTGACTCGGCCACCCCGGCGTCGTTCAAAAAATGGATAAACGCTGGGCTCGGGCGGTGGCCTCGGAATAGTTCAACGCCGCATTGCGCACCGCCGGTGACCAATCCCGCCACATGTCTCCCTGAGCGTCCTCGGCGCGAAACTTGTCCAGATCGTGGGTCCAGAAATCCGCCAGCACCGCCTGACGGATGATATCGGAATAGTTGTGTCCCGCCATGTGCGCAGTGCGGTGATGCCAGAACACGATATCCCCCGCTTCCCCCCAGCACTCCACCGCTTCGGTGTCCTCGTTCAGGGCATCGATCTCCGCCAGATAGGCGGGCGTGTGGACAATACCTTTGAAGCTCGGGAGATGGTCATAGAACGGAATGCGCGGCTGGTCATAGCGCAGGGTATAGGTGGGATACAGTCGCTTGTGGGACTTCGGCCAGACCTTGAAAGCGCCGCCCCCGGCCGGGGTATCGTGGATAAGACCCACCACCCCCAGTTGGAACGGGTGGCCGTCGGTATGGCAACGGTCGGGTTCTCGATCCCGATCGCCATAAGGTAAGGTGCAGTAAACGCCACGCGCGCCTTCGTTGCCCAGCGCCGGGTCGGTCGGCCCGCCCGGCCAGGCCGGACCGCGAGAGCCCATTGCACTGCCCTCCACCACCGCCTGGCGCAACTCACCGCCGAGCAGCTGTGCCGCCATAGCGCAAATACTCGGGGAGTAGATCAGCTCGATCACTTCCTGGCTGACCCCCAGCGCGCGGTTCAGCCAGCGGTACCCGTCCAGCGTAAGCGTCGAGTCCTCGGAACGTTCATCTGCCGCGATCGGTCCCACGTGACTCGTCTGGTCATCACGGCGCAGCGAGCTGTCCGGCGGTAGCGCAGACCACATCATGTCTCGCACCCGTGCACACAGATCCTGATCCATCGCCCCCGGCACGAGCAGGTAGCCGTTGTCTTTGAAGAAGGCGATCTGTTCCTGATCCAGCACGCTCGAGCTCACCGGATTGCGATGGGATTGATGAACATCTGTACGGCGCCCTTCACTTTGGCGTGGCCGAGAACAAACATGAATTCGAACGCACCATCGCGTACCAATGGACCGGTATTCATCGTCTCCAGCACATATATGCCGTTCTCCTTTAGCAGAATGACATGGCCGCGAAACGGCCGCTCCGGATGCTGGGGCGGCACGACGTCCAGGCCCCAGGTATCGGCACCCGCAGCAACCACCTCCTTGGCGGCCAAATATTCCGCCACGCCTTCCGAGATGCCAGGCTCGCTGGAAACCCACGTCTGTGGGTCGCTCTTGAGCTTCGCTTCCGTCCAACCGGTGTGAAACAGGACCACGTCGCCCTGGCGTATGGGTGTGCCTTGCGCCTTTTCCACCGCGCGCACATCGTCCACGCTGAAGAATTCGCCAGCATCGAGGTAGTCTTTGCCCGCGTGGGCTGCCATGTCGAGCACAACTCCGCGCGCGACCATGGGCGGTACTTTTTCAATTCCGAGCTTGGTCAATCCGGAGATGCCCGCAAAGTCTTTGGCGTCGTTGCAGTTGTAGTACATCCCTTCGTAGCCTAGGTGCCCCAAGCCATCGAGCTGCGACCCGATGCCGAACCAGCCCTGGAAGATATCGTCATTGTAGGTCATTCCGGCGTTGGGCCGTGCCCCTTCCTGTTGACCCGGTTGTACCACCTGCAGGCTCAGCCCTCTTGGCGCAAACGCGGGGGTGCTGGAGTCGATGGTGATGCCGAGGCTGTAGGTCTTGCCGGTCGTGATTAGCTGTGCCGCTCGCAGCACACTCTGCGCATTGATGAGGTTCAGATTACCGATCTCATCCTGGGCACCCCAGCGCGAAGGTTGGCATTCATCGGCCAGCGCCGGTTGCACCAGCACGCCGAGCAACGCCAACAGCAGAGCTTTGTGTGCGCTTCTCTTCCCATGCGATCCCATAGTCATCTCCCAAATATGTCTGCAGGCGACCCCGATTATGCCTCCCCTCTCCGACACCGGCCAGTTGCCGCGCGGGCACCTTTGCGACATCATTTTGTACGGGAGGAGGAGACGCTTGACACACAACTCTGTCGCAACCGTAGACCCATGGCACAACGCCTGGTGGTATCAGCCGAAGGTGCGCTATACGCTCGGTGCTGCCGCGCTGCTGGCCGTGGTGGCTCTCTATGTTCAGACCTGGATCACAGACGGGGATTCAGGGGTCTTGGGTTTCCCGCCTTTTAAGCTTCCTAGACGAGCATGGCGAAGAAAGCGGAACTGCTTCTCATCCGTCGAC
>JBCCHL010000247.1:0-3934 GCA_039028775.1 Pseudomonadota bacterium
GCATCCACGCCATCGATATCGGCTTGTTCCCAGATCGCGACCAGACTGGCGGCCGCGGTGTCGTAGAAGCGCAGCGCCACCTGATCCCCGGTTGTATCGGTCAGGCGCGCGGCGATCAGGCCGTCCCGTACTGCAGCACCTGCCGGTGCATACGGTCCGGACAGGGGTAGCAGTACGCCCACATCCGGTATCCGGTAGTCCGCGTAGGCCAATAGCGCGGTCGGTGGCTGCAGCGCGGCGGGGTGACTGGGATATTGCCCGCGCCAGTCGCTCCACGCGGCGATCTGGGCGGTTGCGGACTGTGCCTGGCGGATATTCTCTTGCAGCAACCACCAGGCGTGATGGTAGCGGTCGGTGAACATCGGCGGGGCTGCGGTGGCCTGGCTAAGGGCGGACCAGATACGATCGTGCAGATCCGGTGGCAATTGTGGGTCACCGTAGCCGAGTTGGTGCTGGGCTTGAATGTACGCGTCAGCGCTGCATTGAAAGTCCTGGTTGCGGGCGCAGACCTCGCCGAGCAGCAGTAGATCGTCTGCGCGCCACTCGGCGATACCACCGAGGGCTGATTCAGCGCCGTCCCAGTCCTCGAGCGCCATGAAGCTGCGCGCACGCAGGCGCTGTGCGGGCACATCCGTAGGTGCGGCACCCGCTAACAGCGCCAGTACCCTCAGGTGATCGCCGGCAGCAAACGCCCGTTCTGCGTCCTGCAGCATGACCGGGGTCGCGCGATCGCCGCTGCGCTCCAAGCTGGAGTTGCCAGGTATCTGAGTGGTCTCACAACCACTGCTGGTGAGCAAAAGCGTGCACAGCAGGACACGAATCAGTAGGATGCTCTCGCGGCCCCACGATGGCCGCTTGACCCTAGGCTTGACCTCAAGCTTAGCCGTAACGTTTTTCATCATTTGATCCAGTTTGGCACTATGACCCAATCCGCTCAGGCAGCCCCGGATAATGCGGGCTGTGTATATATCGTCGCGACCCCTATTGGAAACCTGGAGGATCTTTCAAGTCGAGCGGAAAAAGTCCTGCAAAGTGTGCAGATTGTGGCCGCAGAGGATACCAGACGCACCCAGATTCTGCTCAATCACATCGGGCATCGAGCCCCGCACCTGCTGAGTTTGCACGAACACAACGAAGCCGCGGTGGTTCCGACACTGATCGAACGGGTAAAGGCCGGTGAGAATTTGGCGCTGGTCAGCGACGCCGGCACGCCGCTGGTCAATGATCCCGGATTCGGCCTGGTCAACGCCGCTTTTGCTGCCGGGGTGCGGATCGTGCCGATCCCCGGTGCCTGCTCGATCACCGCTCTCCTGTCAGCTTGTCCGCTGCCTTGTCAGCCGTTTCGCTACGTCGGTTTCCTACCCGCCAAGGCAGGTACGCGCAGCAACTTTCTCGCCCAACAATTGGAAAATGCCGAGGCGCTGGTATTTTTGGAGGCGCCACACCGCATTCGCGCTGCGCTCACCGATCTTGCGGCCTTGACCGAACGGCGTGTGTTTCTCGGTCGGGAGCTGACCAAACAACACGAAGAATTGGTGGTCGGCACCGCTCAGGAATTGCTCGAGCGCCTGCCCGAACACCCCAAGGGAGAGATGACACTGCTGGTCGAGCACGCGCAGGAGGCCAGCGCGACGTTCTCGGAGCGCCACGTGGTCGGCACGCTGCTGCGCGAACTGCCGCCGGCCCAGGCGGCACGTCTAGCGTCGCAGATCTGCCGGGTCCGCAAGTCCCAGATGTATGAACTGGCCATGAAACTGGCCGGTCGGGACAGCACCGAGCGCAGCGGCAAGTGAGGGTGTGACGTAGCGCGCCTCAAACGCTTGGATGGCCTCTGCGTAGCCGGGCTGGATGGAGATGTTACCGTGGTCCGCCGCGTCGAAGTGTTGTCGGTCAACCGGGCCTGCCCACGCGGCGGCCAGCGCCTCGGCATGCGCTGGGGGAACCACGGTATCGCGCCCAGCGCTGAGGATCAGCGCGGGCATCGCTAAACCGGCTGCGCGCGCGGCGGAATCGAAACGATGGCGCAGCAACGCATCGATTGGCAGCCATGGGTAGTGTCCTTTGGCGACCGCCGCAATGGAGTCATAGGGGGTGACCAGCACCACGCCCGCAATCGGCCGTTGGGTGGCGAGAAAGGTTGCGACCCCTGAACCCAGGCTGCGGCCCATGGCTAGGATTTGGCCATTGTGGGGTAGTGCGGTGGCCGCGGCGTCATAGACCTGCAAGGCGTCCGCCAACAGTTGCGCTTCGCTCGGGGCGCCGCTTGAGTCACCGTAGCCCGCGTAGTTCACAAATAACACTTGGCGCATCGGCAAACCGGTGACTGCGGTGCGGGCAACGTCTTCCGCATTCCCGCCGAAATAGATGGTCAGAGGGTAACGCTGCGGTTCGTCCGCCGGGATGAACCAACCGGTCCGCCGGCCGCTCGCGTCCTGGGTTTGCCACACGAACGGGGTCAGGTATTGGGTGGCGGCTGTGGCGTTGGCGCGCGGATAAAACAGCAACCGTTCCTGTTGGCTCCAGAACAGCAAGACGATGGCGCTGTATGCAGCGGCCAGCGCGAGCAGGAGTTTTAACCCTCCTGGCATGCTAGTCGGGCCCGCTTTGGCAGCGCTCGGCGTGGGTGCCGAAGCGCTGTGGATCGATCTCTTCCAAACGCGTTACCCAGTCCGGGTTCCGGGTGAGCCAGTCGCCGACGACGCAGCGCGCGTAAGCGTAGTGCAGAGTCCCGTTACCTTCCTTGTTGAAGACAAAAAAATCACCCGGGCTGGCGATCTCGCTAAGCTCCGGCGCTGGATGTTTCTGCAGCAGGCCGACCAAGGCCGGTCGGGAAAATGCGCTGCGGTGGTCCACCTGCATCGCCAGGCCTTCGTCGAACCACGTTGGGAGGCGATATGTCCGATGCAGCGCGCTGGTACGCTGGGCGATTTCGGCATGTGCCCATTCGTGGGCGGTGACATCGATAGAGGCGCCGCCCTCGGGATTGAGGACGATGATGGACGGCAACCCCGGCGCGATATGGGTCGTGCCGATGGTGGCGCCGAGGCCGAAGCGTGGCGTGGCGGGGCAGGTGATGATCGGCGTGCTGGTCGTGGCGCCGAACAGCGCAGCGACGCGGGTGGCGGCCGGGCTCGTCACGCTGGCGGGACAGCTCGGTGCCACCTGGGATACCGCAAACGCCTGCACCCAGGAGAAGTTCAGTCCCAGTGCCAGCACGACACAGCAGACCACCAGGATGCGAAGTCGACGCATGTGTTTTTTCTCGTCTGGAAGATGCGCGCGATGGTAAAACGTTCAGCATGCCGTCGACAATCCACAACCATGGGGTGTGGGGATGCAACGCCTGTGGCTTCTGGTATAGAACGCCTGTGGCTTCTGGTATAGAACGCCTGTGGCTTCTGGTATAGAACGCCTGTGGCTTCTGGTACAGATGGCCTGTGACGTCTGGAGATAGATAGCCTGTGGCGTCTGAACATAGATAGCCTGTGGCGCTGGAAAATAGTAGGCTGCGCGTGAGTCGACCGGGCAGTCGCTGGTCACTTTGCGGTGGCGAGAGGAAAGTCCGGGCTCCACAGGGTACGGTGCCAGGTAACGCCTGGGAGGCGCGAGCCTACGGAAAGTGCAGCAGAGAGTAGACCGCCCGGCTTGTCCGGGTAAGGGTGAAAGGGTGCGGTAAGAGCGCACCGCACGCGTGGTAACACTGCGTGGCTAGGTAAACCCCACCGGGAGCAAGGCCAAATAGGAATCCGTTGACGTGACCCGCGTTGGATTCGGGTAGGCCGCTGGAGGCGTGTGGCGACGCGCGCCCTAGATGAATGACTGTCCATGACAGAACCCGGCTTATAGGTCGGCTCTTTTCTCTCGAACTGGAATTAAAATTACTTTTTATATTCCAAATTACTATTATTGTTAATGTAGATTCTAGATAAAGCGC
>JBCCHL010000248.1:0-3762 GCA_039028775.1 Pseudomonadota bacterium
CATTCTGATCGCGATCCTCGTGTTTCACGAATACGGCCACCTGCGCGCCATGCGCAGCTTTCGGCTGCAGACCAAGGGGATGTACCTGATCCCGTTCTTCGGCGGCGTCGCCGTCGGCGAACGGGCGAAGACCTATTGGGCGGAGACCTACATCTCCATGATGGGGCCATTCTACGGCCTTGCCATGAGCGCAGCGGCGTGGCTCGGATTCTGGCTGACAGGCTCAGAACTGCTTGGACTCATCGCCAGCTTCTCGGCGTTGATCAACTTGTTCAACCTGTTGCCCATCTATCCGCTAGACGGCGGTCATGTGCTCAAAGCTACCGCGCTGTCCCTGAACCCGCGCGGCAGCTATGTCCTGCTGATCGCACTGTCGGCCGCTGGATTTGCCGTCTCGGCCTACTTTGGCCTCTACCTGCTGACTCTATTCATCGTGCTCGGCGCCTTGGATCTGATCGCTTCGTTCAAAACCTTCCGCGAGAACGAGGTCGCACCCATGGACACCTATGGCATGGTGGTTTCGATGGGTTGGTACGTGGCCACACTGACGGCGTTCGTCTGGATCATCATGCAGATGTATGCGGCCGGTGTCCCCGGGGCGGAGGTGCCCTACCTGATCCTGACCGAATAAGCGCCCAGCCCCGGCAACAAGACCTGCAAACCCACCCTCAACGCGGTAGAGTGTTCACCCCCTTTAAGCGAGAGCGATATGGATACGCGAATTGCAGCGCTGCTGTGTCTGTGTTTCAGCGGCACGGTGTACGCCCAGGAGACCATTCTCCCCGGCCTCTACCAACTGACGATCACCACCGAGATGCAGATGGGCGACATGCAGATGCCCGGCCAGCGCATCGAAGAACAACACTGTCTGACGGCCGAGGATGTCGCCAATGGACCGCCGGTACCGGAACCGGGCGATGCCGCCTGCGAAACCACCGAGTATGAGTTCGGCGCTGGGAAATTCCGCATGGCAATGACCTGTCGCATGCCGGAAGGCGAAGGGCAGATGACCGGCACTGGGACTTATAGCGACGAGCGCTACGAAATGGAAAACCACTTCAAGATGCGCGCGCAGGGCCTCGACATGCAGATGCGCAGCAAAGCGATCGGAGAGCGTTTGAGAGATTGTTAAGGCTGAAGTCTGGCGCGACTAGTCCAGATACCACTGCAAACCAAGACCAAATGCTACATCCGGCGTGATCTCCGGGTGTGGGTAGTTTTCGGTCACGATGATCTCCAAGACAGCTTTGTCTGTGAGTTTGATCGCCCCACCGAAACCCATCACATAGGCGATTTCGTTGAGCTGCAACAGATCGCTGTCCTCGTACACGGCACTGTGAACGTCCCATTGCAACTTCAGACTCACGCGCGAAGTGAGCTGATAGGCCAGGTGCGTATTCAGATGCCCGACCGCCGGTCGCCGCAGATCATCCAGTACGTCGGCGGACCCGGTGAAGGTCACCCCGCCCGATATCCCCCACAACAGGCGCTGACCGAGCGCCCGTTCGTGATGTAAGGTCAAAGACACATCGGTACCGCCACTGCCCAGCAGATCGTCCGCCTCACCGGTGGGTAATTTGACATGTGCGCGCACGGCAGAGCGACTGCGCTCGGAGACACCAAAGCTGCGCCCGACAAAAGCCTGCACGTCGCCGATCCCACTGGCATCGTCGCTCAGCAGTATCCGCTCTCCGGGCGCGTCGTAGAGAAACACCAACCGATCCCGGGCCGCGCGATCACGACCATTCTGTGGCAGGTTGAACCAGTCGTGCCAATCGATGATGAGGTTGTCGAGGTAACCCCCGGAGTGCCGCATCAGCGGTAGGTTAACACCCGCCTCCCAATGGTCACCAAAACCGCGACGCCAGATCAGATCGAGGCGCTCGGTCTCGCCATCGATGATCACGCTCTCGGCACCGTCATCGTCGATTTCGAAGTGCGAAGCCACGTTATACGCCGCATAGAACTGGGTCTGTCCCGTCGCTGCCAAGCGCGCATCGCCAAGGCGCGGCAAGCCGACCAGGTCGACGAACGGATTCTGGTTGTGAACCTGAAAAGGCCGGGACAGGCGCGCATCGGCCCAAGCGAACCCGCTCAGCGACCACGCGATCAAAAGCCAAACACATCGTTCTGATTTCACGGCTGTACTCGACGCTCTATACCGACCAGAATTGCGGCGCAGTTTGGGGCATCCGAGCCAACGGATCAATCGCGCAGGTACAAATGTGGTCGCTCACATGGCCGGCAATCACGCTATGATGAGCCGATGTTCGAAGTCCTACGCCAGTACACTCCCAACGGCGCACCCGATCGTTCCACCCTCGGTTGGCTGCTGCTCCCGGCCCTGGTCGCGTTCTGCCTCCTCGCATTTGATCGTTTCGGCATCGAACATAAGTTTGCCCAGATGTTCGGCGCATCCCTCGCCGCCGCAGGTCACGACGACAATCAGATTCGCTTCTTTGCCCAACTCTGGCTGTCAGGTAGCTGTGTGGTCTTGATGGTTGTATTGCCCACTTTGTTTCTATGGACCTTCCCCGAAGATCATGCCTGGGGATTACGCGGCGGGCAGCTCAAAGCTCACCTACCGATCTACGCTCTGCTGATGCTGATCATGCTACCCGTGCTGTGGTGGGTCGCGGGGGGCGGCGAATTCCAGACGTTTTATCCCATGTACGATCCCCGCTCGCTGCAGATGTGGCTGCTATTCGAAGCGGCGTACCTCACCCAGTTCTTCTGTGTGGAGTATTTCTTTCGCGGTCCGATTCTGTTTCGCCTCCACGCCCGTTTCGGCTATGCCGCCATCGGCATGCTGGTTGTCCCCTACGCGCTGATCCACATCTACAAACCGTTCCCGGAGGCGATCGGCTCGATCATCGCAGGCTTGCTGCTGGGCTTCCTGGCCCTGAAGGCGCGCTCGATCTGGCTGGGTGTGCTTCTACACTGCGGAGTGGCATTCACCATGGATACGTTTGCACTGCTGCGCAGCGGGCGCTTCGCACAACTGCTCGGTGGCTGACACCGGCCACGGGCGCGGCCCCGATGGTACACTGGGCGAGCCAACATCAGCGGAGAAAAAACTGTGTCTGTATATGTGGTTGCCAACATCACCATCCATGATCGCGAAGGCTACAGCGCCTACGAAGCCGGGTTTATGGACATATTTGCCCGCTACGAGGGTCTGATGCTCGCGGTGGACGAAAACCAGGAGGTGCTCGAAGGCGAATGGGATGCCACCCGCACGGTGATCATCCGTTTCCCCTCCAGCGACCACGTACACGCGTGGTACGACAGTGACGGATACCAGCAGTTGATGCAGCATCGAACCGCCAGTTCCGACGGCAACATCGCGATCATGCAGGCGTTGGGCTAGGCCAACCCGCATCCGCTCCAAGGGTGAGCACCATCACTCACTCAAGGTGCATGAGGCGTTCGGGCGGGACTCCATTTGACCGGCGCACAAATCGACGTACCGCGCGATCGGCAAAACGTATCGCCAACGGCAGCAGAAAGCGGCGTGCCCCGCTCAGTTTTTCGCCACGATCGGCGGCTGAGTAAAACGTCGCAGTATCCGCATAGATGCCATAGTCACCCCCGCTGATCGGTGCCGCGTCACTTGTCACGAATTGCGCGAACGCATCGCCATTGCCGGCCCACACATTAACCCCCAGGCGATGCGCACCGTAACCCATGATCCGACCTTGCGCGGAAAGTTGAGTTTGTGCGCGCTGAAACAACGCTGGGTCGGGAATGTAGCGGTCCACC
>JBCCHL010000249.1:0-3750 GCA_039028775.1 Pseudomonadota bacterium
ATGACATTGCAGATGAATTTGTCATATGCATCATATGACATGTCAGATCAGAGTAGAAACATTTCAACTTTTCTGCTATGTCAGAAAACGTTTCATGGCAGGTTGTATGCAAATGAGCTGCATACTTGCATTTTTGGACTATTTAGGACGGTATACATGATATAATAGTTCGTTGCATCTTTGCTAAGGATGCAACGTGGCGCTTCAAGTGTGCGACCGGTGTCTGGCTCTGACACCCGACCAACTCAGCTATGACCGTATCGATTCGGTAGCGGACGAAGGTCTGCAGACCATCGAGGACTGCCTGGCCCAGGCGCCCGTCGATGAAATACAGGTGGAACTCGGCGCTCTGAAGCGCGGTGACGCGGTGGCGGTAGTGATCCTCATGGCGTGGTTGCGCCGCGCGCGTGCAAGCCGGGTGCGCCTCGCTCTGTTGCACCCACCCCCCGCGCTGTTGGCCACTCTGGCTGCTCTCGGCGTTGACTCGCTGTTTGAATTAGCCGGCTAGCCCCGTTTGTGCAGGAATTGCACAAATTTTGTGATCTATCCGAATGTGGGCGGCGGATATTAGGGTGCGCGACTATCCGCCTGGCATGCCCGCCTGTCCCGGGGCTCTTTCGATGCGTCTCCTAAAGATGCGCGCGAACCCTGATGAGTGGATGTATGCCAGGTTCCGATCGACGCCGCACCCACCCTGCCAAAGTGAGGCTCAGTCAGCTAAGCTGCGCCCCTCGCCTTTGCGGGCGAAACACCGAACGATGGTGTGGGCGGTGAGCGCGCTCGGGTCAGGCCTTTGAGAACCAAACAGAGAGATGATGATTAGTATGCAGGACGAGATCGCCAGGCGCATCAGCGCGGCATGGCCGGATGCTCAGGTGGAGGTGCAGATCGATGGCAATCGCGCATTGATCGTCGTGACCAGCGGCCACTTTGATGGCCTGAGCAGGGTGGCGCGTCAACAAGCCGTCTATGCGTTTGTTGAGGATATGATCGCCGATGGCCGTCTGCACGCGGTGACGATCCGTGCTTCCGTCCCTAACGCCTGAGCTGCGCAATGGATAAGTTGGTGATCAGCGGCGGTGAACGCCTCCAGGGCCGGTTACGGGTTTCCGGTGCCAAAAATTCCACGCTACCGATCCTTGCGGCCACGCTGCTAACCGACGAGCCGGTGCAGATCTGTAACGCACCGCACCTGCAGGATGTGACCACCATGATCGAGCTGCTCGGTCGCCTCGGCACCCGGGTGGTGATCGACGAAAAACTCAACGTTGAGGTGACCGCGACGGGGCTGGGCGAGCTGCTCGCCCCCTACGAACTCGTGCGCACCATGCGCGCCTCTTTCCTGGTCTTGGGCCCGTTGGTCGCCCGTTTCGGTGCGGCTCAGGTGTCGCTGCCCGGCGGCTGTGCCATCGGCTCGCGCCCCGTCGATCAACACCTCAAAGGCCTCGAAGCGATGGGCGCGACGGTGGAAGTTACCGAGGGCTATGTCCACGCCCGCGCGCCCGATGGTCTCACCGGCACGGATGTCTACATGGATCTTGTCACGGTGGGTGGCACGCAGAATTTGATGATGGCCGCCTGCCTCGCCCAGGGCGAGACACGTCTGCACAACTGCGCTCGCGAACCCGAGGTGGTGGATCTGGGGCGCTTCCTGGAGAAGCTCGGGGCGCAGATTTCTGGCCTCGGTACCTCGACGGTGGAGATCGTGGGGCGCCCCAAACTGCACGGTTGCACCCATACCGTCATGCCCGACCGGGTCGAAGCCGGCACCTATCTGCTGGCTGCCGCGGTGACCGGAGGGGCGGTCGAACTTGTCGATGTCGACCCGAGAACGCTCGGCGCGGTGCTGGAGAAGTTGCAGCAGGCGGGCGCTGATATCGGGCATGGAGATGATTGGATTCAACTCGATATGCACGGCGCACGACCCCACGCCGTCGATATCGAAACTTCGCCGTATCCGGGATTCCCGACCGATATGCAAGCCCAGTTCATGGCCATGAACACGGTAGCGCAGGGCACTTCGACCATCCGCGAGAACATTTTCGAGAACCGTTTTATGCACGTGCAGGAACTCAATCGTCTGGGGGCGCAGATCGAACTGCACGGCCACTCCATGGCGGTGGTGCACGGCGTGGATGCGCTGCACGCGGCTCCGGTGATGGCGACCGACCTGCGCGCCTCGTCCAGCCTGGTGATTGCGGCTCTGGTCGCCGAGGGCACGACCATCATCGACCGCATCTACCATATAGATCGCGGCTACGAGACCATCGAGGAAAAACTTGGCGCCCTCGGTGCCGCCGTCAAACGCGTGTCCTAAGGCGCCGAGTGGGCGCCAACTTTTGCCCGCTGTGGAGGGTAAATCACAAAACAACCTGCTAGGATGCGCGGCGCGCGACCCGGCGGCTGGAGCCCGGTCGCAGCGTATGTGATCACCACTGAACTAGGGCATGCCGAGAAAGCCATGGGTCTCGTAATAGCTTTGAACAAGGGGCGGATCTTGCAGGAATGCCTGCCCCTGCTGGCGCAGGCGCAGATAGAGCCGTGCGAAGATCCCGACGCTTCGCGCAAGCTGATCTTCGCCAGTCGTACGGGTGAGCATACGCTGATCATCACCCGTTCGGCCGATGTGCTGACCTATGTCGAAAACGGGGTAGCGGACGTCGGTATCACCGGCCAGGATACGATTCTCGAGTTTGGTGGTGACATGGGTTTTTATGAGTTGCTCGACCTCAACATCGGGCGCTGTAAGATGATGACCGCGGCCCCGGTCGGAGTGGCGGAGCCGGACGGCGTCCTGCGCGTGGCCAGCAAGTTTGTCAATATCGCCCGCCAGCACTATCGGACCAGGCAGCGCCAGGTGCAGCTGATCAAGTTGTCCGGCGCGCTTGAGATAGCGCCTTTGCTCGGCCTCGCGGATACGATCGTGGACATTGTCGATACCGGCAATACGCTCCGCGCGAACGGTCTCGAACCCCGTGAAGAGATATGTGACATCAGCTCCCGGCTGATCGCCAATCGTGCCTCGATGAAAACCAAATTTGCGGCGGTGCGCGGTCTGGTCGAGACCCTCGCCGAGGTGGTGAAATGAATCCCACCGGGCTTGCGATCACCCGGCTCGACAGCAGCAGTGCTGACTTTGACGACGCGTTCGCGCGCCTGCTGCATTGGGACACGGGGGATGACAGCGCGGTCGATCAGCGGGTGGCAGAAATTCTCGCCGCCGTGCGCCAACGCGGCCTGGCGGCGGTACTCGAATATACCCGGCGCTTCGACGCGCTCGACACCACCGACCTGCGCATTCCTCCCGGCGAACTCGCCGCCGCCTGGGACGGCTTGGACGATACGACCCGAAAGGCGCTGGAAGACGCCCACGCGCGGATCGTCGCCTATCATCGGCACCAGATCGAGCAATCCTGGTCATTCACCGACGCGCATGGCAACGAACTGGGCCAGAAGATCACCGCGCTTGATCGGGTAGGGGTGTATGTGCCGGGTGGGCAGGCCAGCTATCCATCCAGCGTGCTGATGACCATCGCGCCCGCGCGCGTGGCCGGGGTCGGGGAGGTGATCGTGACCGTGCCGACGCCGGGTGGAGAGCGCAATCCGGCGGTGCTCGCGGCGTTGCACCTGGCCCGTGCGGACCGGGTGTTCAGCGTCGGCGGTGCCCAGGCGATCGGCGCGCTCGCGTATGGGGCGGGAGAAATTCCGAGGGTCGACAAGATTGTCGGCCCCGGCAATGCCTATGTGGCC
>JBCCHL010000250.1:0-3699 GCA_039028775.1 Pseudomonadota bacterium
ATTCGGTCGGGACATGCGCATCGAAAACGCCTTCTCGCTTTGCAGCTTCAATCCACGCGGCTGTCTCCGCTTGAATTCTTGAGAACTCTGCTTCGATGGCGTCGTCGTGATCAAACTGCTCATGCGCTAAAAATCCATGTCGATCACCGAGCGGAATCAAGGCCGCCATCGACAACCTAAGTCCTTCACCTGCTGACGTGACGTTCGCGCATGCCAACTGGACGGCTTCTTCCATTTCCTGGATGGCCCTACCCGCCAGCGATTCAATGAGCGTGTTTCGAGAGGAGAAGTAGCGATGCAGCGTGGCTCTTGTCACCCCCGCCTGTTCCGCAATTTCAGCGACATTTGCCCCCGGGTTTTTACTCAATACTCTGAAGCCTGCCTCGGCAATGGCATCAGGGGTTGATAGTTTGGTTCTTGTGCTCATTTTACAAATATGTCATATATTATACATATCTGTCAAATTCTAATGCGCCTAATTCTCACAGCGTGTTGCCTCATGTACCTGGAGTACGCTGCAAGATTTGGCAGTTTTACCCTGCGCACCCGCTTACTGAATCTGCTTTACGGTTTTGGAGTCGGAGCCGTTATTGTCTAGATCCGGTTCACCGAACCACACATACGGCGGTTTGGAGGGCGCGAAGCGCACAGGAGGCGGCGAGCGTCAATGTAAGCGAAAGTGCTTTTTCCGGTTTGTTGACCGCTCGCCCAATCGCTACACTGCCGCGCGTATTGAGTGGAGAAAAAAGTGGCCAACGTTGTTATCCGCCATTCCAGGGCGCCCGGTCTGCGATGGCTGGTTACCCTCGTCATAGCAACCGCCTGTAGCGAGCGAACTGAAGTCGAGATCTCAGAATCCATACCGCCGCCGACGTCGGAGGTCGCAGACATCAGCTGCGATAACGCGAGCGCGCAGAACGTGGCGCTGTTTGGTGACGTCCATGTACACACCAGTTTTTCCTTTGATGCGGCTGCCAACAGCACCGGTGCCACCCCTGCGGACGCCAATCGTTATGCGCGTGGGGAGGCGATACCTTTCTTCCCAATCGATGACCAGGGCAACCCGGCCGGGACCGCGCAGATCGATCGCCCCCTCGATTTCCTGGCCGTAACCGATCACGGTGAGTTCCTTGGGGAACGGGCGATTTGCCGCACCGAAGGCTCGCCCAAGTACGCCACGCCGTTTTGTGAGAATTTTCGCGCCAATGAGCGTCAGGGCATGATGATGCTGGCCACCGCGATCACCACCACAACGCCCGCGCGCATCCCTCACGTCTGCGGTGCTGATGGCAGCCTGTGCCTTGAGTACGCGAAGACCCCCTGGGCTCAGATCCAAGCGGCCGCCAACGAAGCGAACACGCCGTGCGAGTTCACCAGCTTTATCGGCTACGAGTACACGGGTACGCCCGGCACGAGCAACTATCACCGCAACGTGATATTCCGCAACGCCAGCGTGCCGGATTTGCCGGTGAGTTACATCGATGCCCCGATCGACAGCAAGCTGTGGGCCGGGCTCGATGCGTTGTGCAAGGTTGAAGCAGGCTGTGACTATCTAACCATTCCGCACAACTCAAACCTATCCAATGGGCGTATGGCGCCGTACATGCAACTGGACACCGATGGCGAGTCGGGGCTCAAAAACAAGCAAGCATACGCTCGCACGCGGTTGCAGCGCGAACCGATCATGGAGATTTTTCAGCACAAGGGTGGTTCTGAATGCGTCAATGGACTGACCAGCATCCTCGGCCAGCCGGACGAGCTCTGTGGGGTAGAAGCTGTGCGTCGTATGGGCGAAGCCAAGACCTATGTCACCCGCAACCTGCAGGATGGCGAGCTGACGACCGGGGAGGCAACCCAGATCACGAGCGAGTGTGCGCCTGGGCAAACGGGCGCGAACGGTATGCTGGGTGCGGGGTGTGTGCACCCGACCGACTACCAGCGCTCCGCTCTGGTGATCGGCCTTGCCGAGGCGCAGGCGATCGGCTTAAACCCGATCAAGCTGGGCACCATCGCGGCTACGGATACTCACTCGGCCACACCCGGGAATGTTGCCGAAGATGCCTGGTTGGGGGCGGTAACCGGTGAATCGACGCCGCTGCAGCGCCTGCAACCCGGACTGCTCACCAGTGGTATCGATGGCAATCCTGGCGGTCTCGCGGGGGTCTGGGCAACGCAGAACACGCGCGACGCCATCTTCGATGCGATGTTGCGCCGTGAGGTGTTTGGAACCTCGGGTCCACGTATAGTGCCGCGGCTGTTCGCCGGTTGGGATCTGCCCCGCGATCTGTGCGACGACCCTGAACGCGTCCCTCACGCCTATGAAGCAGGCGTGCCGATGGGTGGTGATCTGGAGAGACCGACGGGCGCGCTGCGTCTGATGGCGCAAGCGCTGCGAGATCCTCAAGGCCAGCCCCTGTACCAACTGCAGATCATCAAAGGTTGGGTGGGCACCGGCGGCAGCTTGCATACCAGCGTCACGGATGTAGCGACGGCCCCTGAGCAGGGGGCGGATGAGCTGTGTGTGGTTTACGAAGACACGGAATTCGAGCCCGATCAACCGGGCTACTACTACCTGCGTGTGCTGCAGCCTTCGACCCCACGCTGGCACACCTACGATTGTGCGGCGGTTCCCGCCGCACAGCGCCCGTCAGTGTGCAGCGACGGACGTTACCCGACTACGGTTCGGGAGATGGCCTGGACCTCGCCGATCTGGTACGCGCCGGATGGTCCAGTGCCGCCACCTTGATCTTTGGTGAGCGGCTGGGACGAGACCCGGGGCGCTTGCTTAGGTTCACGCGCAAGGCAGGTGCGGATATGCATCGGCGAGATGCCCAAAGGCGCCAGATGAGGATCTTTCAGAACAGGTAGCGTCCCATTGGCGCTAGGTTTGGATCCGATAATCGCTCCGTGCCTCAGCTGGCGGCCCGGTAGTCGATGTGGCCTGGTACGTAGGTGGCGACCCGGTCTACGCTCGAGATCGACACGCAGACATCCGTGACGCCACGCGTGGCGCTGTCACCCTCGATCGCAACCGCCATCCGCTGCGCCGTTGCCTCGTCGCAGATGCTGCGGACCAGCGCGTACTCTGAGTTCAGGTGTACCTCGCCCGCCTCGTAAGCGTGCGCGCCGCCGACGGCGCGCGCGACGTTGAAGTTCAATCCCGGCGCGCCGCTGTCGAGCAACAGATCGACCAGGGGCTGCAACTGGGAGCGCGATACCATGGCGAACACCCGATAGTGATCGTCGAGGAACCGGCTGGTGTGGTTGGTGACCATCTCTGTGGAGACGCCGTCACCTCCTAGTTCCAGCAGTGAACGGTCACGCCAATGGGTGTGGCCTTGCAGGTGGTCGATGGCGTGGATGATCTGCTGCAGTGAGGCTTCCTGACGCCGACCTGCTGCGCGGCTGGGAAGGTTGTAGACGCCCCGATCGATGGGCAATCGATACATAAAGCCGCGTCCGGGCAGGTGCAGTTCGCCGCCCTTGGCCATGGCGTTGAAGACTTGATCCGCCTTGTCTTCTTCGGCGATCACCATGAGTACCTCTTTCTCACGTTCCTTGGTGATGCGCAGCCAACCGAGGCGATCGCGCAGGCCGCGGCCCTCGCTCAAAAATACGATCGGGCCATGTGCGCCAGCATTGATAGCTGCCCTGCTGATGCGATCGCTCAAACTCGGACTGACGATGCAGAAAGTCACA
>JBCCHL010000251.1:0-3686 GCA_039028775.1 Pseudomonadota bacterium
CATGCAGGTCCTCGTGGTCTGGCCGAACGCCGGCTAATCGCGGCAAGGGTTAGGTGACAATGGTTAAGAATGCATTGAGTTTTCGTTAATTGTCCTGAAAACAATCCACGCCAGACCCGGTCTGGACGGCGCCAAAATTGGTGAGTTCACGGCGCTCCTGGCTGTGATGGCATACGCCACGGTCCCAGCCATTCGGTACGCTGAGCATGGCCTGCGCAACGTTCCGGACAGCGTTATCGAGGCTGCGACCTCACTCGGCTGTACACGTTGGCAACTGCTATGGCGCGTACGTGTTCCGCTAGCATTGCCGGTCATCATGCTGGGCCTCAACCAGACCATCATGTTTGGTATCGCGATGCTGGTCATTGCGGCGCTGGTAGGGACCAACGGCCTGGGACAGCTCGTCTACATCGGACTAGCTGATGGTGAAGCAGGCCTCGGCATTGTCGCGGGCCTCGGCATGGCGTTGGTTGCCATCCTCGCCGATCGGCTGACGCAGGCCTGGAGCAAGCGCAAGCAGGCTGAACTTGGATTGAATGCCTGAGATCATCACACCCCAGTGACGCTTCGCCGCACCTGACCATTGATGAACGGACCTGACATGTCACCAGAGGCGCTCGCCTTTCTGCGCGCGTTTGAAATCGACCGCTCTCCCACAGATTTTTCGCGCATCGCTGAAGTTCGCGAGGAGATCATCGCTTCCCAGACACCCAACGCGGCGCGGGCCGTCGAACGTCACCGTCTGGTTCGGGAAACTGTGCGATTCGGCGGTGTTGCGTGTGAGCAGGTCAGGTCGTCTGCTCATGGCGCTCCTCGCGGCGTACTTTTCTACGTGTTTGGCGGCGGTTTCATTTCTGGCTCTCCCTACTGTGATTTACCGATCATCGGTGCCCTCGCTGAACAATGTCAGGTCGAGGTGATAGCGCCCTGGTATCGTCTGGCTCCCGAATATCCGGCGCCTGCTGCCATCGATGACTGTGTTGCCGCCTGGGAAGCGGTTGGCGCCGCATACAAAGGACCACTGCTGCTGGCGGGAGAATCCGCAGGTGGCAACCTCGCGCTGTTGGTAGCGCAGCGGGCCAAAGCGGCAGGCATTCGCGAAGCGACGGCGATGGCCTTACTGTCGCCGGCAGTGGACCTGCGCACTGACCCGACACTATTTGAGCCGACAAGAAGCGCCGACCCGACGCTGGCACCCTTGCGGGTGAATGAAATAAGTACCGTATACGCGCGCGACCACCGGTTGACCGACCCGGCCGTATCCCCTCTATTTGGCTCACTCGATGGGCTGCCGCCAACCATGATTACTACAGGTACCAGAGACCTGTTAATGCCGATGTGCCTGCGCCTGGATCGTCAGTTGCGTCGACATGGCGTAGCGGTTGAAACGCGCGTATGGGACGGTTTCTGGCACGTCTTCGAGTACTACGACGGTTACCCGGAGGCGGCGGAATCACTCGCGGAAATTGCCGATTTCCTCAATCGTCACGCGCGGCTTGGACAGCGTTAGGGCGGACCTTTAAGTGACTCAGCATGCACCCGGATGAGCAAACGGGGGCCGCCCCCTCTTCTGATGACCCCCTACTCGATCGACGTCGCTCAGCGCGTATCGATTTCAGACAATCAGGTGCTTTAAGCAGGCAGCATCATTCGTACCATCGGCACGGTAGATCCGCTGCGTGAACAAGCGCCGACCAGCGCGGCTGGCTATTAGTGTCGGACCGGATCGCAGAGCCCTCGCAGCGGCTGTCATCACGGGTGACGAGGCGCACCGCCAACTATGAGGACGCCGGTCCTTTCTCGTGCTAGCGGATGGCGCCCGACGGATTCCAATTGAATCTCACGAGCCTGGAGGGCCCTGGCCGCGAGCGGATAAGCGCGTGCGACGTTGACCCGTTACTCAACCTGCCCGGACGTCAAACCGCGCCGGCCATCGCGGCCTGATTCTGGAACGCGAAGTAGTAGCCGCTGAAGCCGCTACCGCGCTGACGATTTGCGGAGTGAAAAACGGCGGCTGCCGACTGAGTCTGTCGCTCAGCCGGTTCTCGCGTCACTCGTCTGCGGCGCGGCAACGTCTTTTGTCCAGCGCACCCCGCGGCTCGCGGGTGCCTGTACGCCAACGTCTGCCGCGAGTTGGTCGCCGGTATCCGTCTCGAACTCGCCAGAGGCCACCTGCTTGCCGTACCAATCCGTCTGGTCGACGACAACGAACCTGACAGTTACAAGGAGAGCACCAATTTCAAACGTACGCCCAGGCGCTGAAGCCGAGTCGACCCTGGCGAACGGCGGCTCCCCGGCCTGGGATGCACTCACGCCCGACTAGAGCTCTGGCGTGAGTGGCTGCCCCAGGGGCCGCTTTCGCCCGTCCCGTTGGGTTGGTCCCGGGTGCTCGAGCCCGAGGTCAGCCTTTCAAAGCGGCCGCATGATAGGCCATGTGCTCTTGCATAAAAGTCGAGACGAAGTAGTAGCTGTGGTCGTAGCCGGCCCGCATGCGCAGCGTGAGTGCGTGGTCGTACTTGTCACACGCCTCTTGTAACTTCTCCGGCATCAAGTTGCCGATGAATTCGTCGCTGGCGCCCTGATCCACCAGAATCGGCAAGCGCTCGCTCGCATACTCAAGCAGAAGGTGTGCGTCATACGCCGCCCAGGTGTTTTCATCCTCCCCGAGATACGCGCCAAACGCCTTCTGACCCAGACCACTCATGGTTGGAGCACAAATAGGAGCGAACGCCGAAACGGAGCGATAGCGCCCGGGATTGCGCAACGTGCAGACCAGTGCACCGTGGCCGCCCATCGAGTGCCCGAAGACCGATTCACGTTCCGGGTCAACGTTGAACTCAGCTTTGATGAGTTCCGGTAGTTCCGACGTCACGTAGTCGTACATGCGATAGTGATCGCGCCATCCTTCGGTGGTAGCGTTCACGTAGAAACCGGCGCCCGAACCGAGGTCGTACGCGTCGTCCTCACCCGCGATCCCGGTGTTCCGCGGACTGGTATCCGGCACCACCAACATGACACCGTGCTGAGCTGCGAATCGCTGCGCGCCCGCCTTGACGGTGAAGTTATCAGCCGTGCAGGTCAGTCCCGAGAGCCAGTAAAGTATGGGCACCGGCTGGCTTTTCGCCTGCGGCGGTTCATATATTGCGAATGTCATCGGGGTGCCGGTGGAAGACGACATGTGCTCGATAAAGCGCGTGTGCCCATCGAAGTTCAGGTTGTCGGAAAGGGTTTTCAGATCTGCCACGTTGCTCTCGCTCGCGCATCCAAGTCCAGCGAACAGTCTAATCGCTCAAGACAGAACGTGGATGATGGATACGCAAAGATCGTCTTCAGGCTCGAATCCGGCTGGACGGCTGAGACCGCAAACCCGAAATCTGCCTGCGCAGCCGGCGTCAAACTTACCGGGCACTTTGGACTCTGGCGCCGAGAGCCCTCCCCTGGCGCGGTACTGGCCTCATCGTTGTGGAGACTCTACGCTGCTGTAGCGAACCGGCCCCAAAAGGAACAACCGTGAACCTTGTCAACAACAGGCTGCTGCTGGGTGCTCGCCCGCATGGCAAGCCGCACCGGGACCATTTCTTGATGGACTCAGAGAGGGCACGTTCTCCTGCCGCGGGCGAGGTGCTCGTCGCGACCCGCTACATCTCCATCGACCCGGCCATGCGCGTATGGATGTACGAGAACCC
>JBCCHL010000252.1:0-3679 GCA_039028775.1 Pseudomonadota bacterium
CGCGCGCCTACCGGCTGGCGTCGGACGAACGCATCGCCGAAGCCTCCAGTGCCGCGTTGATAATCGTCGCAGTGGGGCTCGTTCCGGCGGCGCTGATCGCCTGGCAGAACTTTGCCAAACGCGGTGTGCGCCGCTGATCGAGCGCCGCGCCGACTTAGCCTTCTTTCAAAGACTTGAGACTGCGCGCCTTGTTGGTGTCGATGACCTCGGTATTCCACAGGTCGGCGAACTGCATCGACCGCGGACAGTGGAAGTAGGCCTCATCGATGCTCAGCTCTATGCCCTGCACCATGATTGCGTTGTCATCCGGGTGGTGGACCTCCACGTCGATACCGCGTGCCGCCACATCTGTAGCCTCGATAATGTTGACGCGGCCGTTGACCCGCGCGGTGACTTCCATGCCAGGGATCATGAACACAAAACCCGCTTTGGCGTTGCTCTCGAAATTCTCGAAGCTCTGGAACAAGCGATTGCCACCAACATCGGGAATGAACAGGGTGCGCTCATCCACCACGCGCACAAAGCCGGGATGACCACCCTTGGGGGAAGCGTCGCAGTTGCCGTCGGCGTCCGCGCTGGCCATCACCGCAAAGGAGGCGTTCTCGATAAACGCCGCCAGGTAAGGCTCCAGATGGTCCTTCACTTTCTTGGCGGCCAGCGGGTGGGCCCCACCCATCTCCTCGCGCATCGCGGCAATCCGACTCATGGTCACTACTCCTGTCTGTTTGCCTTCTACTTTCTTTGGCGGCGTGGCTCTGTTTCTAAGCCTGCGGCCGCGATCGACTATTATGTCTCTTGACGCGACTGTTGTGTCTCTTCTTGCCTAATCTTGCTTGCCTAATCTTGCTTGCCTAATCTTGCTTGCCGAATCTTGTTTGCCGATTCTTGCTCGCCGATTCTTGAGCCTTGTCGATCTTGCGCATCGGTACGCGTTGAGAATGCGCGCTGACGCGCAAATACTTTATTGATAATCATTCTCATTCGCAATAAGATAGGGCTACGATACACCCATGGATATGCATCTTCTTATGGCCAGCACACGTATGCAACGTCGCGAACGAATGTTCCGCTCTTTTCTCTGGTTGGCCGGGATCAGCGTCTTCATGACCGCATATGGGTTCAGTTGGCTACTGGTCTAGTCTCAGTCTAGCAACCCAGGAGTCAGCTCAAGGCACTACCAGCATCTTGCCCATATGCCCACCGTTGAGCAGCGTGATCAATGCCTCGGGGAACTGATCGATCCCTTCCATGACATGCTCGGGTAGCACCAAGCGTCCATCCACCATCAGACCGCTCAGTTCTTGTGCCGCCTGTGCAAACCGTTGCGGATAGTGGTCTACGGTGAAGCCTCGCATGGTCGCGTTGCGTTCCGCCAGGCGCAGATAGAGTTTGGGGCCACGCACATCATCGAGGTGCTCGTACTGCGATATCGCACCGCATAGCGACACCCGCCCGCCGACCGCCAGATTGTCGAGCACCGTGTCCAACAGCTCACCGCCGACATTGTCGAAATATACGTCAACCCCATGGGGTGCCAGGGCTTTGATGCGCTCCGCGGGATCTTCCTGCTTATAGTCGATACCGGCGTCGAGCCCCAGGGTGTCGGTCAGGTAAGCTACTTTGTGCGGCCCGCCGGCGATGCCAATCACACGCGCTCCGCGGGCCTTGGCTATCTGTCCGGCAACACTACCGACCGCCCCGGCGGCGCCGGAGACCACCACCGTGTCGCCTGCCTGCACGCCGGCGATCTCCACCATGCCCACCCAGGCGGTCAGACCGGTGGTCATGCCCAATACGCCTAGAAAGGTGCGCGGGGGGATGATCTCACCCGGCTCGATCTTCTGCAGCATCCCGGCCGGCAACTGCGCATGGGTCTGCGCCATGAGCGGTCCACTGACCCAATCCCCTTCGCGCAAGGCCTCGCTGGTACTGGCGGAGACCTGACCAACCCCGAGGGCTACCACCGGTCCCCCCAGCGGTGCAACGCCATGTATGCCCTCTCGTTCATCGAGCGTCGTGCGGATAAAGGCATCGACGGAGAGGGTGTCGACCCGCACCGTGACGCTGTCCGGGCCCAGATCTTCCAGTGGGACTTCAAGCACTGCAAAGTCCGCATTGCGAGGCGCTCCCGAAGGACGTTGTTGCAGGACCACTCGACGATTCATATCGGTCATCACGCGCTCCATAGAAACAGCAAACCCCCCCATGATAGGGGACCGAGCGCAGGTTGAATATGGTCTATGCGGGCGGGCTCTAGATGACCGTGACGTGGTTGTCCCACTGCCAGCCGCGGTACACAGACAGGTGGGGTTTCACAGGTGCATCCCCCTGCAGCAGCTCGGGCAGTGGCAAGCGCCCGGCCAAACCTCGACCGCTGGTCAGTGCAAAGGCCTGGCCGCGAACATCCCAATCCACCCCGGCGGTGTCGCGAATACTGTGGGTGCGCAGATGCTGCATCTGCTCAAGGTCCCAGACCGTAACACAGTGGCCGCGTGGACACGTCGCCAGGGCGACATGGCCGCCGGGCACGGCCGCGACACTGGCGACATAGTGTTGCATCCGGGTCCATGTCAATGCATCCGCTTCGGGATGGTCCAGGGTATTCGAGCGCGGCTCGAACAAGGCCACCAACGGAACGGTACGCGGCAAGCGACCCTCATACTGATAACCGACCCACACGCGCCCATCGTCCAACACCGTCAGATGGCGCATGCTGGCCTGTGCCACCGGGCCTTCGAGCGTGCTGAGCAGCGATCCATCGGTGACATCGAGCACCACAAGACTGGACACAAAATCGTCGCGATTGAGCTTCTTTCGCGGCTGCTCGGGATGGGTGAGGAGACCACCGTTGGCGATGATCACCGTCTTGCCCGGCGTCAGCCAGGCGAGTTGATGGGGACCGATTCCGCCGCTGGCGTACTCGGCCACAGGCCGGAGCGTGGCGTCGCGCACCACCACCACTCCACGTCCGCGCTCGTAGTCGTTCTCGACGGTCAGCAGGTGACTTCCATCGGGCGTCCACAAGCCATGGCCATACAGATGTCGACCCGGTTCGGTGCGGGCACGCGCCAGCGGCTCACCATCGGCCTGTTGCAACACGACCAGCTCGGTGCCGGGGCGCCGCGCCAGCACCGCCAGACGATCGCCCCAAGGTAACGTTTCATGGGCGCGAAAGGACAAAGGCGTAGCCCAGCGCACGCCGCCCTGCAGCTCCGCACACACGATGTGCGGACGGCCGTCCCGCGTGGCGGCACCGATCAGGCGCGTCGGCCGCGGCCCGGCACAGCCAGCCAGCGGCCCCGCCAATGCGGCCAACAGAGTTTGGCGCCGCGTCAGCGCCACTAGTCACCGTCCTGGTTATTGAAGCCCAGGTTAACCCCGGCCAGCACCGCCACGTCGACGATCAGATCTGCCAGGGCCTGATAAGCCAGCCGTACCGACTCGATATCTCCTGTCGCCTGTCCGCTGACGATGTCTTCCAGGGACGCGGTGATAGCGTCGGCACTCGATGCCGCGGTGCTGAGTTGCGTATCGATCTGACTCGCCAGATCGGTGTCGTTGAGCACCCGCTCCAAATAGTTGGCCAGCCGATAGGTTGCGTCGACATCGTCGTCCATCCAAGCGGCCAACGCGGTCGTGTTAACCCGGATGTTCTGCAATGAGTGCGCCGCGCGGAACG
>JBCCHL010000253.1:0-3609 GCA_039028775.1 Pseudomonadota bacterium
TCAGAATCTTTACCCAGACACCCTGCGTTTAGCAGGTTTCGGGTTTGAATCTTTCACTGCTACGTTCAAAAACCGTACCCACGTTTTCTCGAACGACGGGTGCTCGCGACTGTCGGTTGATCCCACTGGGTGGCCAACGAAGTGCCGAGGCGCGGGGATAGATCGATGTTGGCATCGATCAACTGGTCGAAGATCTGGTGCCAATAGTAAGCGTCACCCCCGGAACGGCCGAGGACGGCATCCAGGGATGTGGGTTCGGTGGTAAAGCCGATGCGCAGGTGCCCGCCGTATTGAATTCCTTGAGGGGTCACATCCGTGCGCTGAAAGCGGGGGTCGATCTCCGTTGCCGTTGGCGTGCTCGCGCCGCAGCCCGATAACAAAAAGCCTATACACAGGAACGCAACCCACCGTTTAGGGCGATTGTGATACCGGTTGATCATCGTAGGTGACATGCCACCCAATGCTCCGCGCCAACCTGTTTCAATCGGGGGTCTTCGCTGCGACACACCTGCGTGGCATGCGGACAGCGGGTGTGGAAGTGACAACCGCTGGGACGATTGATCGGGCTCGGCACATCCCCCTGGACGATATCGTTGGTCTTCTTGTGGCCTGGATCCGCCACGGGTACCGCTGCGAGCAGGCTCTCGGTATAGGGGTGCTGGGTGTTGCTGAAAATATCCTTCTTCGCCGCCAGCTCAACGATGCGTCCCAGATACATCACCGCCACCCGATCGCTGATGTGCTCCACGACCGCCAGATCGTGAGCGACGAACAGATAGGACAGCCCCATCTCCGCTTGTAGGTCGATCAGCAGATTGATCACCTGGGCCTGGATCGAGACATCCAGGGCGGACACCGGTTCGTCGCAGATGATCACCTTAGGGTTCAACGAGAGGGCACGGGCGATGCCGAGACGCTGGCGCTGCCCGCCGGAAAATTCATGCGGATAGTTGCGCATCTGATCGGCGCGTAGGCCCACCCGCTCAAACAACTCCGCGACCCGCGCCTGCAACGCCCGCCGACCGGGGTTTTCGTGTACCTGCAACAACTCACCGACAATATCGCCGGCATTCATGCGCGGATCTAGAGATGAAAATGGGTCCTGGAAGATGATCTGCATCTCGCGCCGGTGCTGACGCAACTCGCTGTTGTCGAGATCGGTGATGTCGGTGCCGCCGAGGCGGATACGGCCGCGGGTTGGGTCGTACAAGCGCAGGATCGTGCGCCCGACAGTCGACTTGCCGCAGCCGGACTCACCGACCAGACCGAGGGTTTCGCCGGGTGCGATGCTGAAGCTCACGCCGTCCACCGCGTGTACGTGCCCCACCACCTTGCTGAACAACCCCTTGTGGATGGGGAAGTGTTTGGTCAGATCGGTGACTTCCAGTAGCGGTTCGCTCATGCTCGCCCTCTCCATGCGTGCAAATTCATAGCGTCTCCCCAGGATGCCAGCACGCCACCTGATGATCTGCGCTATGCGCCGCGAGTTCGGGTGCGTGTTGCCGGCACTGCTCACTGGCGCGGTGACAGCGCGGCGCAAACGCACAGCCTGGCGGGCGGTCGTTCAGAGCCGGGACGATCCCCGGAATTTCGGTCAGGCGTTCACTCGCGCCGTCGACGCTGGCACCCAAGCGCGGGACGGAAGCCAGCAAACCGCGTGTGTACGGATGTTGTGGTGCGGCAAACAAGGACCCGACGTCCGCCTCCTCGATCTTTTCCCCGGCGTACATAACGATCACCCGGTGGGCGGTTTCTGCGATCACGCCAAGGTCGTGGGTGATGAGCATGATCGCCATTCCCAATTGGGCCTGGAGATCGTTCATCAGTCCCAGCACCTGGGCTTGGATGGTGACGTCCAGCGCGGTGGTCGGCTCGTCGGCGATCACAAGCTGTGGGTCGCAGGACAGGGCCATCGCGATCATCGCCCGCTGGCGCATGCCACCCGAGAGCTGGTGCGGAAACTCCCGCGCACGCCGTTCAGGCTCCGGGATGCGCACCAGGTCGAGCATTTCCACCGCCCGTTCGCGTGCCTGCGTCTTGCTCGCTCCTGTATGTTTGCGCACCGCTTCGGCGATCTGATAGCCGATCGTCAGCACGGGATTCAATGACGTCATGGGTTCCTGAAAGATCATCGCGATGTCGTTACCGCGCACCCCTCGAATCTCCTTGTCGGATAGCGCCAACAGATCGAGTTGGTTGAACCACGCCTGGCCGGCGGTCACCTCGCCTGGGGGGGAAGGGATCAGGCGTAGAAGGGATAACGCGGTGATGCTCTTACCGCAGCCCGATTCTCCGACGATGCCCAGCGTCTCGCCTCGGCGCACGTGGAACGAGAGACCATTCACCGCCGCACCCGTGCCACCCGGAGTCCGAAATTCTGTAACAAGATTGTGCACTTCGAGCAGCGGCGCCTCATCCTGCGCCGTGCCCTGACCTTCAGTGTGGGACACTTAAGCCACCTCACTTCTCTCCCGCAGCCGAGTCTAGCACTATTATTGTATGTGCCACGAGGCTTGCGTTTAATAGCGCGATGAGCAGCGGTTGGGAAGGGAGAAGGGAATGTCGAAGGTGATTGTGGTGACCGGAGGCGGGTCGGGTATCGGTCGTGCGTGCGCGCTGGGTCTGGCGCAGGATGGACACTTGGTTTACGTCACCGGTCGGCGCGAGGCGGCATTGCAGGATACGGTCTCCCAGGCTCAAGGGGGCAACGTGCGCGCGATTGTCGGTGACGTAGGCGTACCCGATGATGTCGATCGGATCTTTACCAGCGTCCAGAGTGAGGCGGACCGTCTGGACGTATTGTTCAACAACGCCGGTTCCGGGACGCCGCCGGTGCCGTTAGAAGAGCTCAGCTTTGCCGCCTGGCAGCGGGTGGTTAGCGCCAATCTCACCGGCACTTTTCTCTGCACCCAATGGGCGTTCAGGTTGATGAAAGCCCAGGATCCGAGCGGTGGCCGTATCATCAACAATGGCTCTATCTCCGCCCACGTGCCACGCCCTCACTCCGCGCCCTATACCGCCACGAAGCATGGGGTTACCGGGCTTACCCGCTCAGCAGCTTTGGATGGGCGTGCACACGGCATCACCTGTGGGCAGATCGATATCGGCAACGCCTACACGGAGAGGATCACAACGTGGTCCTCGTCATCGGACTGCAAAAACTCAAAAAGCGTCAAGCCGACCGCTTGATCGGGCTGCAGACCGATTCGTTGCAAACCGGCTCCTGTCGACAGTGTGAATCGCAGGTCACGATCAACCGTCCAGAGGATCGCTGGGACCTGCTGGGTCACCGCGCCCAGTCGCCGCTCGAGGGGGTTGGGTTGAAGACTCGCAGTCCGTCGCGCTAGCAGCAGTAGCAGCAGGCTAACGCACAACCAGCAAGCCCAAAGCAGATGCTCAGTCCCTGGAGACGCGGTGGGACTTAAATTTGTGGCGGTTCGTGCGACAACCAGCAGACTGCCAAGGACAGCTAATCCAGCCGCGACCAACCAAGCCAAGTGTTTTCTTGATGTCTTGGGGATCATGATCGCAGCATTGTCTGGGGGACCGCGATATCTAGCAAGCGCGATCGCTCGCCCGCGAAGTCCTTCGATTGGCCCAGAATCGTCA
>JBCCHL010000254.1:0-3455 GCA_039028775.1 Pseudomonadota bacterium
CCGCCATCATGCGCCAGCCCCCGGACACCCTGGTACGGCGCCTGTCCACCCGAGATCAGGACCTCAATCGCGACAGCTTCGGCATCACCCTGGACACCTCGGGCAGCGGACTCTACGGCTATTGGTTTGAACTGAACCTCGGTGGTTCCAAGGCCGATGGCAAGGTTGCGCCGGAACGCAACTTCACCCGCCAGTGGGACGGCGCCTGGACCGGCGAGACCGCCGTCCTCGAGGACGGTTGGAGTGCGGAGATGTTCATCCCCTGGTCCATCCTCAGCATGCCGAGCAGCGCGGACAAACGGCGCCTGGCGTTCTGGTTGCAGCGCAAGGTCGCCCACGCCAATGAACAGTATCAATGGCCTGCGCTGCCGCGTTCAAAAACCCGTTTCATGTCGGCCCTGCAGCCCCTACAGGTCACGGGGATCAACCCGCGCCAGCAGTGGGCAATGTTCCCCTATGTCGCCGCGGCACGGGACGAGATCAGCGGTGAGACAAAACACCGCACCGGCTTTGATCTGATCTGGCAGCCCTCCAGCAACTTCCAATTCACGGCGACCGCCAACCCCGACTTTGGCGCGGTGGAATCGGACGATGTGGTGGTGAACCTGACCGCGTTCGAAACCTTCTTCCCGGAGAAGCGACTGTTCTTCCTGGAAGGCACCGAAGTGTTCGTGACGTCGCCACGCTCCAACCCCACCTTTGTCTCCATCCGCAGTCAGGGAGGGCGCAAGCCACCACCGCTGTTCAATCTGGAGCCCACGACCCTGCTCAACACGCGCCGCATCGGTGGCGCGCCGCGCCAGGTGAACATCCCCGATGAACTAGACGTCGCCGACATCGAGCTGAGCAAACCCTCAGACCTGGCGGGAGCTGTGAAAGCGGTCGGCCAGGCCGGCGCCTTTCGCTACGGCTTCCTGGGCGCGACCGAGAAAGAGGTGAAACTCGATGCCCGCAGCTTGGATACGGGGGCCGCGTTGAGTTTGCGCGAGGACGGCCGTGACTTCGGGGTGGCACGCTTGTTGTACGAAGACACCTCCGGCGATGGTCGACGGGCGATCGGCTGGATGGGCACCTATACCGGCTACGCCAACCAGGACGATGCCCAGGTTCACGGCATCGATACCCACTGGCTGTCCCGCGACGGTAAATGGACCTGGGACACCCAGCTGGTGTCCTCCAAAACCGAAGATGCGACGGGATACGGTCTATGGACCGACCTCACCTGGACCCCAAAACAAGGTCACGGACACCGCCTCGCCATGGACTTTCTGGATGACGAGCTGGACCTTTCCGATCTGGGCTTTCTGCGCCGTAACGACGCTCTCTCCTTTCGTTACAGTTACTTTGTCAGCAAATCGAGCGACCTGCCGAAGAATCTCCAGCGCCGCAGCCGCGGCGTGTTCGCCGGTTCCGGTACCAACACTGATGGTCGCCTGGCGGATTCATACTTCGGCGCCGTCTCCACCTGGGTGTTCAACAACAGTTCGGAAGTACGCGTCGAAGTCGATTGGCTACCGGCTTACTACGACGATCGCAACAGCCGCGGCAACGGCACCTATAAAACCGAACATGGTTATTTCGGTTCCCTGTCATACGGTACGGATGCGTCGCGCAAGCTGGCCACCTCGGTCCAGTTCGGTGCGCGCTCGGAAGATCTCGGCGATCCACAGATCTTCGCGGACTGGGGCTTTACCTGGAATCCAGTGCACCGCTTCACCTTCAATCTCGACCTGCGCTGGAAGAAGCGAAAAAATTGGCTGATCTACATGGGCGACCGAGACCTCACCACCTTCGACGCGACCGAGTTGTCCCCGTCCATGTCCGTCGATTTCTTTGTAACTTCCAAACAACAGCTGCGGATGACCATGCAGTGGATCGGCATCAAAGCCCGCGAAAGCGAGTTTTACAGCGTCCCGTTGCGACCCGGGGAACTGCTTGCGCGCAACAAAGACCCGTTGGCCGCCAGCGATGACTTCACCATCTCGCGCTTGACCGCCCAGCTGCGCTATCGTTGGGAGATCGGCCCGCTTTCGGATCTGTTCCTGGTCTACACGCGCGGTTCCAACCTGGATAACCGCGTGCGAGATCGGTTCGCCAACCTGCTCAGCGACGCGCTCGACACCCCCATTGTGGATACGCTGGTCTTCAAGCTGCGCTATCGCTTCGGGAGCTGACCCAACACTAAACTTCGCTCTACATCCAGATGCCTTTCGTTGCTATTCTCAAACGCGGGAACGAAGGGGACACCATGCAATATCGAACGATCGGCGTCGTTGCGCTGCTCGCATGCCTGTGGGCGTGCACGGAGAACCAGCAGGTCTCTAGCGCCACCAGCCAGCCACCGCCAGGCGCCAGCGTGGACAAAGTCAGCGCCGTCACGGCGCAGCGGATCATCGATGCCGACGCCGAGCCACACAATTGGCTCACCCACGGTCGCACCTACTCGGAACAGCGCTACAGCCCGCTGACCCAGATCAACACCGAGAACATCGGTGAACTGGGTCTGGCCTGGAGCTTTGATACCGCAACCACCCGGGGACTGGAGGCAACGCCTATCGTCGTCGACGGCGTCATGTACACCACCGCGACCTGGAGTGTGGTCTACGCCCACAACGCGGCGACCGGCGAACTGTTGTGGCGCTTCGATCCCGAGGTGCCGAAGTCCTGGGGCTACAACGCCTGTTGCGATGTGGTCAATCGAGGCGTTGCGGTGTTCGAAGACAAGGTCTACGTCGGCACGCTGGACGGTCGCCTGATCGCTCTGCATGCGACCGATGGCTCCATCGCCTGGAGCACGTTGACCATCGATCCCGAGCGTCCGTACACCATCACCGGCGCGCCGCGGGTGATCAAGGGCAAGGTTCTGATCGGCAACGGCGGTGCAGAACTTGGCGTGCGCGGCTATGTCACCGCCTACGATGCGCAGGACGGGGAGCAAGTCTGGCGTTTCTATACCGTACCGGGTGACCCGGCACAGCCGTTTGAGAATCCCGCGCTAGCCGCCGCAGCCCAAACCTGGCGTGGCGGCAAATGGTGGGAGGTCGGCGGCGGCGGTACGGTCTGGGACGCCATAGCTTACGATCCGCAGCTCGACCTCATCTATGTGGGGGTGGGAAACGGCTCGCCTTGGAGTCGCTACATCCGCAGCCCCGGTGGAGGCGACAACCTCTACCTCGCTTCGATGCTGGCTCTGGAAGCCGACACCGGCAAGTTGCGCTGGCACTACCAGACCACCCCCGGCGACCACTGGGATTACACGGCGGTGCAACAGATGATCCTGGCCGACATCGAGATCGGCGGCGAGATCCGCAAGGTGATCATGCAGGCCCCCAAGAACGGCTTTTTCTATGTCCTCGATCGCGTGACCGGACAGTTCATATCCGCTGAGGCGTTTGTGCCGGTCACCTGGGCGAGTCACGTCGACCCAGAGACCGGTCGTCCGGTCGAAAATCCAG
>JBCCHL010000255.1:0-3405 GCA_039028775.1 Pseudomonadota bacterium
CTATTATTGTTAATGTAGATTCTAGATAAAGCGCGTAGTTAACTCTTCTTTATCGTGTCTGCACGTGTGCGCACCTTGTAAATGCTAAAAACTCCTTATTTTTCCGAGGCTTATACCAATCTACGCCTTGACTGACACAATTCCGCGCCTATAGTGTCAGAAATTGGGAATAAGTGGAGAAAAGTGGGTCTTTTCGTTTCCTGAAGTCCTTCGCACCCCCGCTTTGTCGTGGTTGCGGACTTCGTGCAAAGTTTGGCAGGTGAACCGAAGCTACTGTGCGCATATTGGCCTCGCGCGCAGGTCTCTTAAACATCCCCCGCAGGTGCTATCCCGGTACCCGGCGCGTTCACAAAACGATCCGACCCGCGACAACCAACCACATGTTTCGTGGCATCAATAACGCGACCCTCGACGCCAAAGGGCGTATGGCGCTTCCGACCCGCAGTCGGGAGAGTCTGCTGCTCGCGTGTGAGGGTAAGGTTGTTGTCACCATCGATATGCGCGAGGCCTGTCTGCTGCTCTATCCGCTGCCCGAGTGGGAAGTGGTCCAACGCAAGCTCGAGGCCCTGGAAAACGTCGATCCCCAAGCGCGGCTGCTGCAACGGCTGTTGATCGGCCATGCAACCGACCTCGAACTGGACGGCAGCGGTCGCATTCTGTTGCCGCAGTTACTGCGTGAGCATGCCAACTTGGACAAGAAGTTGGTGCTGGTCGGACAGGGTAACAAGATCGAGATCTGGTCGGCGGAACACTGGCGGGATTCGATGGACGGATGGCTGTCCAAATCCGGCGTGGTGGCGGATGGTGATGCGTTTACCGGGTTGTCGGTCTGATGGCGCTGCACACACCGGTGCTGTTGGCCGAAGTGCTCACCTATTGGCGACCTGCAATCACCGCGGCCGGTGGTGTTTATGTCGATGGCACCTACGGTCGCGGCGGGCATACCCGTGGCCTGCTGGAACGTCTAGACGAGCGCGCGCAGGTGCACGTTTTTGATCGGGATCCCCAGGCGATCGCAGATGCCCGCGCGTTGGCGCGGAGCGATACCAGGGTGGTCTGTCACCACCGTAACTTCTCAACGCTACGCGAGACCCTCACCCAGGCCGGCGTATCTGCGGTTGACGGCGTGCTGCTCGATCTGGGCGTGTCCTCCCCGCAATTGGACGATCCGGAGCGCGGCTTCAGTCATCAGCACAGCGGCGTTCTCGACATGCGTATGAATCCGGATACGGGGGTGAGCGCGGCGCAATGGCTCAACGCCGCGAGCGACGATGAGATCGCCGATGTCCTGCGGCGCCATGGTGAAGAGCGTCAGGCGCGTCGTATCGCACGCGCAATCGTCGCCGCGCGTCCGCTGGCGACCACCGCGGATCTGGCTGATGCCGTCACCCAGGTGATTCCTCATCGGGGTGGTAAACACCCGGCGACCCGCACATTCCAGGCCGTTCGCATTTTTGTTAACCGCGAACACGAAGAGCTGGAGCACGGTCTGCAGGAAGCGTTTGCGGCGCTAGCGCCGTCCGGGCGTCTGGCGGTGATCTCCTTCCACTCACTCGAGGATCGGGTCGTAAAGCAGCGCTTCAAGGCCTGGACCCGACCGCCGCAACTACCCCGCCGACTGCCGATCCAGGATACCGGCCCGACCCTGGCGCGTCACATAGCCGGCCCGCTGCGCGCGGGCGCGCGCGAACTCGCCGACAATCCGCGGGCGCGCAGCGCGACGTTGCGGGTGATCGAAAAGTGTCTCGCTGAGGAGGCGGTCTAGACGTGGCGCGCACCCGAGCGAAGAAGGATGGCAATGCGCTCGCCGTGCACGCAAAAGACGCAAATATTACGTGGTTTGCGCTCTTTATCTGCGTGCTTGTGCTGCTCGTATGGAGCAGTCTGATAGTGGTGGACAACGCCCAACAGATGCGCACCCTCTATCAAAGTCTCGGCACCGTGCAGGGCGAGCACGACGAATTGATGTCGATTCGCAGCCGGCTGCGCCTCGAGCGCGGCGCGGTGTCCAGCCTGCACAATATCGAAAAGCTGGCGCAGGAAGAGTTGGGCATGCACTTCCCACAAGCCTCGGAGGTGTTGGAGTGATCGCCTGGCGCCACTACATTCTCGTGGGTTTGTTCCTGGCGATGATCGGCGCCCTGTGCGTGCGTGTTGTCTACCTCGGCGTTACGCAGAAGAACTTCCTGCAGCAGCAGGGGGATGCTCGGTCGGTGCGCCGCGAAGTGATGCCCGCCATGCGGGGTGCGATCGTCGATCGCAACGGTGAGCCACTGGCGGTGAGTACCCCGGTTTTCTCGGTATGGATAGATCCTAGCCGTGCCGAGGTGTCCGCGACGACGCTGCACAAAGTAGCGCGCTTGCTCGGTCTGCAAGGTGACACCTTGGCGCGGCGGTTGGCGGATAACCAGCGCCGCGAACACCTGGTGCTGGCTCGTCGCGTGCGCTGGGATGTTGCGGAGCGGTTGCGCGCTCTGAAGATCAAGCACCTGTACCTCGACAACGAGTACCGCCGCTACTATCCCGCAGCGGAAACGACGGCTCACGTGGTCGGGGTGACGGACATCAAGGACCAAGGCGCGGAAGGGGTTGAGTACGCGCTCAATGATCGCCTCTCCGGCAAGCACGGTGCGAAGATCGTGCTGAAGGATCAATTGGGCCAGACCATCCGCGATCTCGAATACATCGCCGCGCCGGTCTATGGCCAGGAGGTCAAACTGACGCTGGATCAGCGTTTGCAGTACGTCGCCTATAGCGAGTTGAAGTCCGCGGTGCAGAGTCACAAAGCCAAGAGCGGTTCTCTGGTGATGGTCGATGCGCGCAACGGCGATATCCTCGCGCTGGTCAACCAGCCTTCGTACAACCCCAACGACATTCCGGAAAAGATGCTCGGGATGCGTAACCGCGCGGTCACTGACCCCTATGAGCCGGGCTCGACGATCAAACCGTTCACAGCGCTGGCCGCTTTGGAGAGCGGGCATTTCAAAGCCGACACGCTGATCGACACTCACCCGGGATTCTTTCACGTTGGCAAGAAGCTCATCGAGGACCCGGTCAACCGCAAGGTCATCAGTCTCTCCCAGGCAATCCAGAAATCGAGTCAGGTCGCTATTGCGAAAGTCGCGATGGACTTGCCGGAGGACGCGGTGTTTGATGTCTTGTCGCGGGCAGGGCTGGGTGACTATCTGGGTTCCGGCCTGCCCGGTGAGGTGATGGGTTACTTCGCCTCCGACCAGCTGCGCTATCCAGTGGTGCAAGCGACGTTTTCCTACGGTTACGGTTTGTCGGTGACACCCGTGCAACTCGCGCAGGCCTACGCTGTACTCGGTGCGGGTGGTTTGCAGCGGCCGGTCACTTTGCTCAAGTTGCAACAGCCGCCGATTCCGCGGCGAATCATTGCCGAGA
>JBCCHL010000256.1:0-3402 GCA_039028775.1 Pseudomonadota bacterium
CCTGGGGGCTTGTAGGTACCCAGTGCGCCTCGTTGGGTGATACGGTCCCCACCGAGATCACGGCCACGGAGATCCGTTTCTACGAAAGCCGCTGTGCGATCGCAGAGGTCACGCCGGTCGGAGAGGCCGGTTCGACTTGGCACGTCGCCGCTGAATGTCGGGGCGAGGGCGAGGAGTGGGTTGTCCCCTATCTGCTGAGATCACGTTGAAAATGAGCACAATCACCATCGCCCAGCGCAGCGCATCCTGGCCCAGATCGGTAAAGGCGAATAGCAGATCGCTGAAAATGCCGGTCATCTGCGGCCCCAGACCCAAACCGATGATGTTGAGTACAAACAGGAGAATACTCGCCGCCAGCGCACGCATGCGCACCGACACCAACGCCTGGGTCATCGCAAAGGTCGGCGCTAGATAGGCGTGGCCTAAAATGTAAGCGGCCGCGTAGACGATCAGCGCGATCGTAGGGTCGCCATACAGATAGGTGAAGGTCGCAAACGGAACGTGGGCCATGGTGGCGATCCCCGGGATCCACAAATACCAACGTTTGTCACCGTGACCCATCTTGTCACACAGCCAACCCGCCCCGAACGTGCCGATCATGCCGAAGAAACCCAGCACGAACAGCCAGGTGCCGATCTCGCCGGTTCCCAGCCCGTGGCTGCGCTCGAACATCATCGGGATGTAAAGCCCTACGCCATTGCCAACGAAGGCGTGGAGTGCTCCGGCGATCGACATGTAGCGGAAGCTGCGCTTGGACCAGAGAAACGGCAGGACTTCCCGCACCGGCGGAGGCGGCTCGTCCTTCTGCTTCCCGGGATCGGACAAGCCGCGCGGCGGCTCACGCACCGTGATGTAGACCAACAAAGCGAGCAATACGCCCGGCAGGCCTACCACCAGGAACGCCATTCGCCAGCCGAAGAATTCGTTGATCCAACCGCCGACCAGGAAACCGATGGCCGAGCCGATCGGTATCCCCAGCGCGTAGATTCCCAGGGCCGTGCCTCGTTTTTCTTCGGGAAAGAGATCCGAGATGATCGAATGGGAGGGTGGACTGCCTCCTGCTTCACCCACCGCAACACCGATACGCGCGAGCACCAGCATCGTGAAATTCTGCGCCAGTCCGCACAGAGCCGTCATGCCACTCCACACGGCCAGACACACAGACAGGATCACTTTGCGCGATTTCTTGTCCGCCAGGCGCGCGATCGGAATGCCCATGAAGGTATAAAACACCGCAAACGCGATACCACCGAGGAAGCCGAACGCGGTGTCGCTGATCGCCAGCTCTTCTTTGATCGACTGACCGAGAATGCCGAGGATATTGCGATCGATGAAATTGAAGACGTAGACGATGGTCAGCAAGGTCAGGACATACCACTGGTAACCCGACTTCTTGAAAATCGGATCGGTTTCGGGCGACTTTGCGCCGCCCCCTTCCTGTGCAGGCTGTGCAGGTTCCGCCATGCTCTCCCCTCATAAGCGTATGGGAAAATGGTAACACAGCGCACAACGATTACCTTTCGTCACCACAAGCCGGCTGGCGACTTGCCTGCACAAAAGCCACATGTGGATAATAAGCGACCGTTGCCAAAGCGATCTGACCGTGACTACCTATCTGACCGCCAAGGAGATCAGCCACCAACAGGGTTCACGCCTGCTGTTCGAGCGGCTCGATCTGTCCATCGCCCAAGGTGATCGCATTGCGCTCGTGGGCCACAATGGCTGCGGCAAAACCACCCTGTTGCGCCTCTTATGCCGCGAACTCAAAGCCGACGATGGCCAGGTGCAACACCGTCAGGGGCTGCGCTGCGCCACGGTCGCGCAGTTCATCGCGCCCGAACTGCTCGGCCAGAGCGCCGCCGAGGCGACGCGCGAAGTCCTGCAAGACGCGAGCGAGACGTATCGGGCGGACGCCATGCTCTCGGGTTTCGGCTTCGACGAGCAGACCACCCAGCGTCCCATCGAGACGCTCTCCGGCGGACAGCAGAATTTGGTGGCGTTCGCACGAGCACGGCTGACCGAGCCGGAGCTCTTGTTGATGGACGAGCCGGGCAACCACATGGACGTGGTGGCGCAACAGGCGCTGATGCACTTTCTGTCTACCGACACGAAGCTGACCTATCTGTTGATCTCCCACGATCGGGAGATGTTGGATCGCTGCTGCAACCGGACCATTTTCCTGCGCGATCGCCGCACCCACAGCTTCGACCTGCCGTTCAGCGCTGCCCGGGAGGCTTTGGCCGAGCAGGACGAACAAGCTGGCGCACGGTTGGAGAAAGAAGAAAAGGAAATCGCGCGTGTTCGGGCTTCGGCGAAGCGGATTAGCACCTGGAGCCGAGCTCACGAGAGCGAAAAGCTGGCGCGCAAGGCAAAGTCCATGGAACGGCGGGTGGAACAATTGGAGGCACGCAAGACCACGGTCAGCGCGGGTCATCCGCTGAGTCTGAACCTAGATGCCAAACAATTGCGCAGCAAGACGGTGCTCACCCTGGAGCAGGCGGACATCACCACACCGGACGGTACTCTGCTCGCGCACTGTGATCTGGCGGTCCTAAAGCCTGGAGAGCGCATCGGTCTGGTGGGGATCAACGGCAGCGGCAAGTCCACCACCATCCAGCACATCCTCCGCGCGCAGACACACCCGCGGGACACCATCCGTCTCAATCCCAATGCCAGCATCGGTTACCTCGACCAGGAACTCGGCGATCTGAACGGTGGGGAGAGCCGTTACGAATGGCTGCGCCAGCGTCTGGAGCACGCCAACGATGACACGATCACCCGGGCGCTGGTCAATGCGGGCGTTGCGTGGGCGGATTTCGACCAGCCGGTCAACACGTTGAGCGGTGGCGAGAAATCGCGCACCGCCTTTGTCCAACTGGCGTTGGCCAGACCGGGATTTTTGATTCTCGACGAGCCGACCAACCACATAGATCTGATCGGTCGCGAAGAGTTGGAAGCCCAGTTGATCGCCGCACAGGCGAGCGTATTGATCACCAGCCACGACCGCAAGTTTCTGGAAACGGTGTGTACGGGTTTCTGGATGATCGCAGACGGACGCCTGCAAGCCATCGACACCCTCGACCGATTTTACGCCGCACTGGTTGAGCCTGGGACGCGGGAGGACGCTTCGCCATCCGCCACTGCCACGAGCATCACCCCGACATCAGAAGAGGCCCTATTGCAGCGCATTGAAGCGTTAGAGAGCCTGTTAGCCGCTGACCGCGCTCGCAAGCCTAAATTTCAAAAACCCGACCGCCAACAACAGTGGCAGGCGGAATTGGATGAACTGTGGTTAAAACTGCCTTGACCGCCTGAGCCTGCAGCGGTGCAAAAACAGGTCAGCGTCCCGTAACACCGAGCGGTCTCGCTAGGAGACCTCAAGACGAAGCTGCAGCCCCTGCC
>JBCCHL010000257.1:0-3347 GCA_039028775.1 Pseudomonadota bacterium
CCAGGGCTTGGGGCCTTGACTGACCGGCTCGGGTGGACGCGCGTCTTCGGCCGGACGATTTTCGCCCCATGCAATGATCTTGTTGACGGTGGTGCTCTCGGCCTGATACTCGCCGCGCTGCACCACCTGTTGATGCTGCAGAATCTTATAGGTTGTGAGCAGCGTGCCCATCGCCAGGTGGGTGTGCAGTTCGTACGCCTCTCCGGAGGGTAGCTGGAAGCTGAAGTGGCTGCGGGTGCTGAACAGGTTGCGGCGCTGCGCTACCAGTTCATCGTCGATATACAATTCCTCCTTGCCGCTGTAGTCGCTGCCGACCAGCTTGATTTCGTAGCCGTTAAAACGGCATTGCAGCATGTCGATCATCGTCCGGTGATCATCGGATGCGGTTCTGCAGCACCCCCAGGAAGGTGGCGCTGCTGATCACTTCGTCGCCTGGACCCAGATAGACAAACGGGTTCCACAAGTTTGGCAGATTGAAGATCACCCCTTCGGGAGTGCCGGTGAGGAGGAGTGTGCGTTCATCTACTTGTTCGCAGACATCCAGGCGCACGGGACGATCGCCGTTGCGATATTGACGTTGGCATCCCTGCATCGCGTTGGCAACAATTTCGCTCGGCGGCCAGATCATCTTATCAGCGCGCGCTGACTGGCGCAGACCTCGGTTGACGTAAGCGCGCAGCTCGATCTCGCGGTACAGCTCCGCATCGCGCGGGATGACCAGGAAAGCGCCGACAGGCAAGCGGGTGGGGCCGCCTTTGCCGCTTGGAAAGCCGCTGATCCCCATCGCAGAGCTGGTGTCGATGTCTCGCACCAGCACCCAGCGGTCGGTGAAGTCCTGGCACAGCAGGAGTCCCAACCGAGCCACCTGTGCCCGGGTGTGGGCGGACAGTGTGATCATGCATAGCTCGACTTCAAAATCCAGACGCGCGCCGCGCTCCACATAGGCGTTCCACGGGGTCGCATCGCTCAGCTTCGGAAACAGGAACGGGTCGTCATCGTGCCCGACCTCTTCAGCATGTGCCTGGTAGTTGGTCCCCGCCGCGATGTGCGGCGCGTCGACATCGACGGGTAGGTCCAGAGCGGTAAACGCACTGGCGAAGTTGGCCTGTTCCCACAGGGCGTCCAGCCCGTCTGCGCCGAAGTGTTGCCAGGCCGCAACCGCATCGGTGAGCCCTGGTTTGAGCGCGGAGAGGTTTACCCCATTGATGCCTTGCGCTGTGATTGCCGTGACGAGCAACACATGCCCGTCGTTGCTGCGCGCGAGGGTGAATGCAAGTTCCGCAGGCGCCAGCCGTGCATGGCTCCAGGGGTCGCCCGCGAGTGTATCGGAGTAGAGCGGGCGGGAGCGCCACATGCTGTAGAGGGCGGCCAACAGGAGCGACGTCAGCAGGAGCAGGCCCAGATATTTGACGATCCGCACCGCGCCGGCTCAACGAGGGGTGAGCTTGAACAACCAGACATCGTCTGGGGCGTCGCTCGCACGCTCGGCCATCTGTGCATACTTCTCGCTGATCGCTGCAATCACGGTCTCCCTCGGGGTTGTGGTGTCGCGTTGCGCATGGGCAAGGAAGATTTGCTCGCCCACTTTGAGGCGCACCCGGGAATCGTCGAGCACATATTGTGGCCACGCTTTCTCACTGCCGTTGGCGGCTGGCACGTAGATGTGATCATGCATGACGAAACACAGGGTGGTCACCGAGTGCGGATCGTCGGGGCGGGATTCGATCGCGGTGAGCATGTGTCCATCGCAGCTGCTGGCGTCCAGCGACGCGCTCGCCACCGGCCCGCTCAGCGCCTTGCCGGCGATTGGCCCGATCGGATCGCTGCGCAGCAGATAGGCTATGGCGGCCGCGACGACAAGGGTTGCCAGGGCATAACCCAGGTATTTCAAGAAGCGCATATCACACGCTCCTGCGCGCCGGCAGATCGACAAATTGCGCGTCGCGTTGCTCCTGTTTGGCGTTGATCGCCTCAAGGATCTCCTCCTGATTCATCATCCCGGAGTTCCAGATGGAGATGTAGTCCAGCGCGTCGTCGGTCGAATGATCGCGTGCGTAGTTGATCATGCGCTTGGAGCCGTAGATTGCGATCGGTGCCTTGCTGGCGATCTCGGCGGCGATCGCCATCACCTCTTCGAGCATGCGCTCCTGATTGTCGAACACGCGATTGATCAGGCCGGCTGCCCGGGCTTCTTCCGCCGGGAAGGCGCGTCCGGTATAGGCCAACTCTTTAACGATGCCTTCGGGTATGAGCTTGCACAGACGGGGAAAGGTCCCGACGTCCGCCGTGAGCGCGATGTTGATCTCCTGCACCACCAGGAAAGCATCCTCGGTGGCATAGCGCATGTCGCAGGCGGTGGCGAGATCGACACCGCCGCCGAAGGCGCCGCCTTGGATCGCACACAACACCGGCACGCGGCATTTTTCCAAGCAGTTGAAGGTGCCCTGCATATGCAGGATGTGATTGTAGGACGATACACCACGTTGCTTCTTGGCATCCGCAGCATTGTCGTCGGACGCCTCGGTGCCGGAGGAGAACATCGAAAGATCCAGGCCCGCTGAGAAGTGTGGGCCGGTGGACGAGATCACGATCACCCGCGCTGCCGCCCGGGCGTCGATGTCGTTAATGATCGCCGGAAACTCTCGCCAGAACGCGGCGTTCATGGCATTGCGTTTATCCGGCCGGTTCAACACCACGTGGGCGATATTGTTTTGGATGTCAACCGTAAAGCACTCGTAGCTCATACCCTTCCCCATATTGCATAGTTTTTTCGGTGTCACTGTCTTCCGTATTGCGTTCACGACATCCCGCACTCTCTCCCCCGCACTCTCTATCTCACGCTCTATCCCGCACTCTCTATCTTGCGCTCTAGATCGCGCACGTTAGAAGATCGCCTATCTCAGCGGGTCCGGCCCGAACCGAAGCGCACCCGGACCGCTGAACTTCACCGCAGTATACCCGCAATGAACCTCACAGCACGAAAGGGATCGTCGCCAGTCAGGCCTCGCGATGCTGTGCTCTGGCCATGATCATGTTCGCCGGTTTTGCCAGTTGTTCCAGCAGATAGGTCCGCAGGTGCTCCGGGTAAGATTGTTCCTCCAAGGCGGCAGCCATACAGCCCAGCCACATATCCCGTTCGGTGGCGGAAACCGGGAGATGCGCATGCACGCCGGGAATGCTGATCGGACCAAATTTTTCCTGGTAGACCCGCGGTCCGCCCATCCACCCGATCAAGAAGCTGCTCAGGCGGTCGGCTGTGTCCGCCAACATGTCTGGTTGCGCGCTGGCGGAGTGCCAGTGCCAGATCGGTGCGTAGGCCGGGTCGGTGCTCATGATCCGATAGAAGG
>JBCCHL010000258.1:0-3299 GCA_039028775.1 Pseudomonadota bacterium
AGAATTGAAAACGTCAATGTTTTCAATGAGATAGTGGCTCCGCCTGCTGGGCTCGAACCAGCGACCCGCTGATTAACAGTCAGCTGCTCTACCAACTGAGCTAAGGCGGAGTGGTCTTGGAAAGTACCCCCAGAATGGGGTCCTCGATCGCAAGGCCGGCTAGTTTAATGTCCTGAAGGGCAAATGCAAGCCAATAAATCACGCTTTTCGCGTCGATTCCCGCCTCACCACCCCGCAAACATTTGGGGGTTCGGACCGCATAGGTATGTGGCTTAGAATGGGGGATATTCCTGACAGCTTCCAGCCGCTACGGAGTCCGACATCACCGAGATTTCGCCTACATTTGCGCCCACATCCCGTGCCGTTTCGCGGGATTCCGCCGTGGCGAAGGCCCTGGCGATGGTCTTGCTCAGTCAGGTGCTTTTGTGGGTGGGGTTGGGCGTAGCCGAGTCGCTGTCGCGGCCGGCGGGGATGGCGCCGCCGCCTTCGGTGGAGTTGTATCTGACCGAGAACTGGCAGCGGGTGGATGGGCAGGTGCCGATCAGCGTTGCGCTCAACGACGATCCGCTTTACGACTACAAGGACCCGGATGCCGCGCTCGGCACGCCGGCGCGTAAGGGGGTGTTTGAATCTGCATTTCAGATTGTGGATGGTGCGCGCAATCTCGGCATCTTCTTTGCGTCGACCTATGGCATCAAAGAGGTCCGCCTGAACGGGCAGTTGCTGAAAGCCCAGTCGCCCACAGATCCGCAGGGTTCTCTCTCCGGGTTCGGGCCCGCCGCTTATGTGTTGCCGGATGAGTTTCTGCGTTACCCCACCAATGAATTGGTGATTTTGAGTTCGGGTAAAACCTATAAGGCCCTGCCCGCCTACTACGTTGGCGCCGCCGATTCGGTGCTCGCGGCGCAGTCCTGGGGGCACTTCTTTGCCTTTGATCTGGTGGTTGCCGCGACGGCGATGATGCTGTTTATGGCGCTGTTGTGCAGCGTCATGGCGTGGTCGGGTGAGGAGCAGGCGCGCGTACGGGCGCTTGTGATCCTGCTGGTCACCTGGAGCCTGCGCAACTTTGCGATCCTCGGGATTTACGATGCGCTGCCCTTGCCGATGATGCGCATCGCCACCTACGCGAGCAACTACCTGCCGCTCGTTGCGTTTGTGTTTTTCGCCTTGGCTTGGACTGGGTATGGATCGCGCTGGCTGCGCTTTCGGGCGTTCAGCCTTTTGTTGTGCGTGGTGGTACCGGTGCTGTTGATTCTTCTCGATCTGCGGCGCCTACCGATTCTGGGGGGTATCAGCGTGCCATGGATATTGGACAATGCGCTGACGCTGGCTGCGACGGCGGCCACGATCTGGCTGTTTGCGCGGGACAGCGCGCGCCAGTCCGGTTGGCGTTGGGTAGAGGCGTTGCTGTTTATCGTGTGTGCGTCGGCGCTGCTGGTGGATAAGTTGGACAACATGTTACACCTGTCCGTGCCGTTTACCGACCTGTACCTCACGTTTTACTTTGCCCCCCTGTGCGGGCTCTTGTTTGCATTAGGCATGTGCGCGTCGATTGCGGCGCAGACCAGCCGCTCGCGGCTGGCGGAGCAGACGTTGAACTCTCGGCTGGCGCAGCGGCTGGCGGCGAGCGAGGCGCAGATTCGCGAGCAGGCGCGCCGGCATGCCATGCTGGCGGAGCGGCGGCGCATCATGCGCGATATGCACGATGGTCTGGGTGGGCGTTTGACCGCGCTGGCGGCGGAGATTGGTGACGCAGACGTGTCCCGCGCGGTGTTGACCCGGCGGGTGCAAGACAGCATGACCGAGCTGCGGTTGATTGTGGATTCGCTGGATACGGAAGGTGACTCGCTGGAGGTAGCGTTGGGGTCGTTTCGGGTGCGGATTGAGCCTGCGCTGAATGCGGCAGGGATTGTGCTCGATTGGCAGATCAGTGATGTGGACTGCCCGCCGCTCAGTGCTGCGTCGGTGCTCGAGATTTTTCGCATCCTGCAGATCGCGTGCGCCAATGTTATCCAGCACAGCCGTGCCTCGGTGGTGTCCATCCGGCTGTGGGTGGATGAGGCGCTGGTGCTGGAGGTGGTGGACGATGGCGTAGGGTTTGCGGTCGATGCGCAGGAGCACAACGGCATTCGCAACATGCGGGCTCGGGCCGCTCGGCTGGGCGGGGTGCTGGAGATTGAAACGGATCGCACCGGTACCCGGGTGCGTTTGAGGTTGAGGAGCAACAGGGATGTATGAACAAGCGATTACACGGTATGACAACTCGGCCGTGCGGGTTGTGGTGGTGGAGGATGATCCGGCCACACGCAGTGGTCTTGAGCGGGCGTTGCGGCAGGCGGGGTTTGTGCTCAAGTGTGCGCATGGGGAGTACGCTGCGGCACGCGATGCGGTCTCCACCCTGCCCTTCGATGCGTTGCTACTGGACCTCGACTTGAATGGCACCGATGCCACCGATCTGATCGGCCTGGCCAAACGGGCCCACCCGCAGCCGAAGGTGATCGTGATCAGCGCGCTCGGGGATGAGGGACATGCGTTGCGAGCGATCCGCGGCGGCGCGGACGGCTTTGTGCTGAAGAGTGAGTTCGATGACAACATCAGCCAGGTGATTCACAGTGCGTTGGCCGGAGAGCCGCCGCTCAGTCCGGCGATTGCGCGGTATGCGCTGCGGGCACTGCAGCGCGATGCGGGCCTGGTGAATCCGCCGCCGGCGCTCCTGTCGCCGCGGGAGATGCAGATGCTCAAGGCGATTGCCATGGGCTACAGCCATCGCGAGATTGCGGCACGCTATGACATTTCTTATCACACCGTCATCGACTATGTGCGTTCAATGTACCGCAAGCTGGATGTGAACAATCGCAGCGAGGCGTTGATGGTGGCGGTGGGTAAAGGCTTGTTGAAACCGGATTGAGCGGGACACACGCAACACCCGGCGTGCCACAGCAACGCCGGGTGTTCTCCTCGTTTTCTGTGCTAGTAGATGTACACCGCGCCGGCTTCTGAACGGGAATTGTCGTTATCAATGCCCGCCGCAATGCCTTCGGAAGCGCCATCTTCTTCGGTCGCGCCAACCACCAGCGTGGCACCGTCTCCAGATAAACTCAGGACCTCACCGAACTGGTCTTCCTCGTCGCTGTTGGGTGCTTTCAGCGTACGCGTCTGCAACCAACCCGTACCGTCGTAGTCGAACACTGCAACCGCACCGGACTCGTCTGCACCCCCTAAACTCAGGTCGGCATCGATGCCCACAGCTTCACTGCTTTCACCGAGCCCACCGATGGCGACACGGTCACCGCTGGCAC
>JBCCHL010000259.1:0-3228 GCA_039028775.1 Pseudomonadota bacterium
AAGGATGATGATGGAACGGAAAAGGACAAATATTTATACAACTCACTCAAGGAACTAGTCTTTCATACCATGGTTTCTTGCGAATGTCTGCATCCAGCGCCAGCGCCTGGCCGACCAGATCATCCAGGCTATGTAACCCCTGCACCAACTCGGCTTCGACCTCTGCGTCCATGCCATGGCGCCGGCCTAACAAGATGGTCAACAACATCAGATCGGTGAGCTGAGCGGTGAACGCTTTGGTTGAGGCGACACCCACTTCGGTACCGGCCTGGATCATCAGCGCCAGGTCGCTTTCCCGCACCAGCGACGATGTGGGCACATTGCAGATGGTGAGGGTCGAGCCGAAGCCAACCTCCTTAGCGATCCGCAGGGCAGCCAGCGTGTCGGCTGTCTCTCCGGATTGCGAGATGGTAACGAACAGGCTGTTGGGCAACACGGAAACTCGCCGATAACGGAATTCACTGGCGATCTCGACCTGGCAGGGAATCCCCACCAGTTCTTCGATCCAGTAGCGCGCGACCGAGGCGGCGTAGTAGCTGGTGCCGCAGGCGACAATGGTCACGGCCTCTACCGCATCAAAGATGGCGGGGGCGTTAACCCCAAACGCCTGCTCCAGCACCTGGGTCCGGCCGATGCGGCCTTCCAGCGTATTGTGCAGCACCTGGGGTTGCTCAAAGATCTCCTTGAGCATGTGATGCCGGTAGTTGCCCTTGTCGGTGTCGTCGTGCCCCATCTCCACGTGCACATCGGCGCGCACCACCGCCTCATCGTCGAGGTTCCACACCGATATGGAGTCTTTGCGCAGCTCGACCAGATCGCCCTCTTCCAGAAAGATGAAGCGATCGGTTACGGGTTTCAGCGCCAGCACGTCCGAGGCGATAAAGTTCTCGCCGATGCCTTTGCCCACCACCAGCGGGCTGCCCGCTCGGGCGGCGATGATGCGCTCCGGATCGTCATTGGCGATCACCCCGATGGCGTAGGCACCCTCCAGGCGTTTGACCGCATGGCGCACGGCATCGAGCAGGTCTTCTCCTTGATCCAGATAGGAGTGGACCAAGTGGGCAACCGTTTCCGAATCGGTCTGGGAGGTAAATTCATAACCCTGCGCTTTGAGCTCGGCGCGCAAATCTTCAAAGTTCTCGATGATGCCGTTGTGCACGATGCACACGCGATCCTTAGACCCGTGTGGATGGGCGTTGGCTTCTGCGGGTATCCCGTGGGTCGCCCAGCGGGTATGGGCAATGCCGATGTGGCCCCGCAGCGGATTGGTTTCGAGCGCGTTCGCGAGCTCCTGAACCTTGCCCACCTTGCGCGAGCGCGACACCGTATCGCTGCCGTTTATGACGGCTATACCGGCCGAGTCATAACCTCGGTATTCCAGGCGCCGCAACCCTTCCAGCAGTATGGGGGGCACATTTCTATCGGCGATGGCGCCAACAATTCCGCACATGAAGCTATGTCCTTACTCTTGTACTACTCACGACTGTGTCAGTCCAATTGGATCAGTCGCGCTGATCAGGCCGTGTCCAGCCTTTGATGTTCCGTTGTTTGGCGCGTCCCACGGCGAGATCTCCAGCTTCGACCTTGGTCGTGACGGTAGAGCCCGCGCCGACGAAGGCGTCGGTTTCGATCTCCAGCGGTGCCACCAGGGTGGAGTTAGTACCCACAAACACGTTATCGCCTATGTGCGTGGGGTGCTTGTTGATGCCGTCGTAATTGCAGGTCACGGTACCCGCCCCGATATTGCACGCATCGCCGATAGTGGCATCACCCAGATAAGCCAGGTGACTGGCCTTGGTGCCGTCGCCGAGCGTGGCTTTTTTGGTCTCGACAAAATTGCCAATTTTTACCCCGGCGCCAAAATTCGAACCGGGCCGCACCCGCGCAAACGGACCCAGGCTGGCGTCAGCGCCGACCATCGCCCCTTCCACCACGGTATGCGGATGCACGGTGACGCGGTCAGCGAGTTGCGAATCGATGATCACGGCCCCCGGTCCGATATGGACATCGCGACCCAGGGACACCGTCCCTTCAAATACAGTATTGATGTCGATAAAACAGTCCTCGCCGGCACGCAGCGTACCGCGGATATCGACCCGCGCAGGGTCCGCCATGGTCACGCCGGCGGCCATCAGCGCCGCGGTTTGCTGGGCTTGGTAAGCCCGTTCCAGGCGCGCCAGTTGCGCGCGGTCATTGACCCCGGTCACCTCGTCCTCACTCCCGGCAAAAATGCCGTCCACAGCGACCCCGTCCGCCACCGCCATGGCGATCACATCGGTGAGGTAATACTCAGCCTGGGCGTTATCGGCTTTGAGATTCGCGAGCCATCCGCGCAGCGGTGCAGCCGGAATAGCCATGATGCCGGAGTTGATCTCTGTGATCTCCCGCTGCGCCGGGCTGGCATCTTTGTACTCGACAATCGCTTGTATCTCACCCGCAACGTCACGCACGATCCGCCCCAGGGCATCCGGCCGAACGAAATCCGCCACCACCAGGCCGATGCGCCCCGCGACCGCACTGTCGATCGCTGCCTGCATAGTCGCTTGCTCTACCAGCGGGACATCGCCATACAGCACCAGCACCACGCCATCGTCTGCGATTTGCGGCATCGCCAACTGCACCGCATGACCGGTGCCGTTTTGCTCGGCTTGCTCTACAAAACTGGCGCGCGCGCCTACACTCGCCCGCACAGCGTCTGCTTGATGACCCACAACCACCAGCATCTGACGGGGGTTTAAGGCGTTGGCGGTGTCCAACACATGATGCAGCAGGGGTTTGCCTGCGAGCGGATGCAAAACCTTGGACAATTGCGAGCGCATGCGGGTGCCTTTGCCCGCCGCGAGAATGACCACATCGACCGTCATATCGAGGAATCCATGCCTGAAGAGAAGGAATTATGCGCCCGATTATAAAACCGTGGGCACAAAAAAGGGGTGACAACCGCCACCGACGCCAAAGGCCCCGCCGCCGATATCGTGAGCCGGTTGGCCGAGGCCTTCGCCGCTGTCGGAGCGCAGGACTGGCCGCTGGCAACCAAACTGCTGTCCAGGGCCATGGCGGATCATGAAAGGATCGGAGGCTCCCGCGCCCAAAGGGACCTGCTGGAATACGCGCTGCTGAACGCCCTGCTGAAACAAGGCCGAGGGCAGGAGGCACAACTTCTGCTCGCCACCCGCCGCCCGTTGAAGTCGGACGCCAAGGCGGTGGCGGGGCTTTAAGTGTCATGCC
>JBCCHL010000260.1:0-3225 GCA_039028775.1 Pseudomonadota bacterium
CGCTCGCCTGCAACTCGTTCACCCAGGTATCGAAAGAACGATGCTTCAACCCCTGGGGCAGGAAATTGGTGTTGTAATGCGCGGCCCGTCGGGAGCCCGCTTCCGACATCGAGGCGACCCACAGCGGTGGTCCGCCCTCCTGTACGTAGCCCGGGGTGATCATCACATCCTCGAACTGATAGCGCTTGCCCTGGTAGCTGAACCTCTCACCCGTGAAGCAGCGCTGTAACACCTCGATGCCTTCGTTCATCAACGAGACGCGATGGCTGACCGGGAAGCCAAAGCCACGAAACTCATGCGGCGCATAACCCATCCCGAGTCCTAGTTCGACCCGCCCGCCCGACAAGTTATCCAACACGGCCAGATCTTCCGCCAGGCGCAAGGGGTGGTTAAACGGCATCAGACAGATGTCCGTGCCGAAGCGGACGTTGCTGGTCACGGCTGACATAGCGCTGGCCACCGGCACCCAGCTGGGCAGATACCCGTCCTCGACAAAGTGATGTTCGGTGAACCACACCAGCTCCGCGCCGATCCGATCCAACCACTGGACCTGCTCCATGATCTCGGCGTAGAGATGCGCGTCGCTGACGCCAGAATCCGGCGGGTTGCGAAAATCGTAACAAACCCCAACACGCAATGGCTTCACTTCTACCTCCCCATCCCGATGCGCGCGCCAACAATTAGTGGCGCGATTTCTTCGCCTCCATGTTGGCGTGCACGTCGATCAATACCGTCTTACCGTCCGCATTCAGGCGCTGCGCTTCCTGCAACGCCGCACCGAGCGCATCGGGTTTGGTGACGGTGATACCCGTGGCGCCCATGCCTTCGGCGATCTTGGCGTAATCGCCCTGCATATGAGAGACGCCGAACTGCTCACGGGCGGTCGGGAAGCCGCCGGGATAGGTCGCCATGCCACCGTTGTTGAGCACCACGGTGGTGATCGCAAACCCGCTCCGCGCAGCCGTCTCGATGTCGAGGCCTGACATACCGAACGCACCATCACCCATCAGGTTCAGGCAGAACTTGTCCGGATGGGCCATCTTCGCGCCGATCATCAACGGAATGCCGAAACCCAGGTGCGTGGTCTTGCCCCAGCCGACGTAGCTGTTGGGCACCGTGGCGTTGTGAAACGGCACGATCGAATCCCGCGGCGCGCCGGCATCATGGGTCACGATGCTGTTGGGCAGATCCAGGTTGTTGTTGATCTCCTGGATCACGCGATAGGTGTTGATCGGTTCTTCGTCGGACTGCAGGAGTGATTGCCACTCGGCCAACCAATCGGCTTTCACCGCGGCGATCTCGGCTTGCAGGGCACTGCTGTCCTTCGGGGTCTCACCCATCTGCGCCTTCACCTCATCGAGCAGCGCAGCCAGGGTCAAACCGGTGTCGCCCAACAGGCCGATGTCGACGTTTTCGTCCTTATTGATGTCATCGGGATTGTTGGTGTTCTGGATGAGCACCTTCTTATTGCGGATGGGCTGGCCGTAGAAGGTGCGGGTGAGACTCGAACCGAGGGCGAGGATCAGGTCGCAATCCGTCAGCCACTTGCCGGCCGCCGCGGTGGTCAACCCACTGCCCGAACCCAGGCAAAGCGGATGTGCCTCATCCATCGAGGATTTACCCGGCATCGTGCAGAACACCGGCGTGCCGGTGAGCTCCGCAAGATCCAGCAGAGCGTCGCTTGCGCCCGCTTGGAGAACCCCATGCCCCGCCCACAGCACTGGGTTCTTGGCCTTTAACAAGGCGGTGACTGCGTCCTGTACATCCCCGCGCGAGGGCTGCGACAGACTACTGCGCGGTGACTGATAGTTCAGGCTTTTCTCCGGCACTTCCATATCGCAGACATCGGCGGTCAGTTCGACCACCACCGGCCCGCCCGGACCGTTCTTGAGCGCATGCATCGCGCGGCGCATGGCCGCCCCGACATCCTGGGGTCGATAGATCGCCTCTACCCGTTTGGTGATGTGTTGATAGTGCTGAACCGCCGAAAAATTGGGTTTGACGGCGATCTGGTTCAGGAACAACCCGCCAGGCAAGACCAGTATCGGAATATTATCCGCATAGGCCTGGGCGATGCCGCCCAGCGCGTTTTCCGCACCCGCCTGCGACTGGATGGCTACCACGCCGAATTTCTGCCCGGCGCTGGTGCGGCTGATCCCGTCGGCCGCCATAATCGCGCCACGCTCGTGACGAAACGCCACCGGGCGTATCCCCTCCTTAGCCACCGCTTCGATCAGCGGATTGCTGGGATAACATGTCATGAGTTCTACGCCTTCGTCTTTCAGAATGCGTGCTATGTATTCAATGCCGTTAATCGCCCTGTCTCCCCCTCAAGCAAGTGCACCCATTCTAGCGATTACCCTCAACCATCGCTATCCACGTGGCGCGGGCAGAGCCCGACCGTCATCTATTGCGTAAAAATTGTGCTGACGTCTGGTATCCGCGAGACAAGATTTGTAAAGTCCACGCTCGACGACAACGGAGGGATACGATGATCACACGGCAACTGCTGGCTCTGTCGGCTTTGACCATCCTGCTCGGCGCCTGCGCCAGCGATCAATATGTCAAACGCGACGAGTTCGATTCGACCGTGAGCGACCTGCGCGCCACCGACGCTGAGCTCGCGCGGGACATCGACGGTTTTCGTAATCAATTCACCGAGATGACCCAGGACTTGAATCGCAAGTTCAGCGGTTATGACGCGACCATCGCCAATCTGCAAGGTCGGTTGCGGGTGGAGATGAGTGCCCACTTCGGCTTCGACGACGACAGCCTGCGCGATGAGGACAAACCCGCGCTCGACGAATTCAGCCGCGTGGTCAGCGACTACGAGCCGCATGTGGTGGTGACCGTCGAGGGCTTCACCGACCCATCCGGCGACCCGGCCTACAACAAAGATCTCGGCCTGCGGCGCGCCAAATCGGTCGCCGAGTATCTGGTCCTGGTGGGTGGCCTCAACAAAGCGCGCGTGCGGGCCGTGAGCTACGGCGGAGACCCCGAGCGCATGCTGATCCCCGGCGCGAGTGGGGAACGCGGGGCGGCCAACCGGCGGGTGTCCCTGGTTGTCGACTACGTCGGACCCACGCCGCAGGTCAACTGACCCTGCCGCTTTGACGCCTACCCGAATCTGGGCGGATCACTCGCGTCCGTGCGGGTAATCTGCCTGGGTCTGCTACTCTTATTGGCGCCGTCCCAGGCCGACAGCGCCTCTACTCCTGCCGGTTC
>JBCCHL010000261.1:0-3217 GCA_039028775.1 Pseudomonadota bacterium
AGAGCATCGGCCTTCTAAGCCGAGGGTTGAAGGTTCGAGTCCTTCCGGGCGTGCCAGATCTAATGTTCATATTCCCAGATTTTCTTACCTCCCTTAACCCGCCACGCCCTTCAGGACTCGAATACACACGGCTGATCTCCAGGCGCTGGTACGCGCCTGGTGGCCTCGTGTGGCGATGGCGCATGCGCCATCGTCTGCCGGGCGTGCCAGATCTAATGATCATATCCCCAGATTTTCTTACCTCCCTTAATCCGCCACGCCCTTCAGGACTCGAATACACTCGGCTGATTTGTTCGCGTGGGTTGCAACACCGCTACCGAGTTCTAGATTTCGAGACTGAATAACCGGCTGCTCGCACCCGTCGGGCAGGCAACACTGGCCGTATGATGGCCGTTAGACACCCACATTGATGATCGATCGCCTGGCCCTGTACGAGGACTTACACGCCTATTTGTTAAGCTTGGACGATGCGGCGCTACTCCATCTTGTGCGTGAGGTGCCGACCGGTCGGCGCGGTTGGGGTGATACGGGTGTTGGTCCGGGTCAAGCGGCGCAAGGTGTTTGTTAAACGCGTGCCGCTCACCGTTCAGGAATACGCCGAACCGTTCGCGACCAGAAATCTGAGTGGTGTGCCGGGATTCTTCAACTACGGAATCGGATCGATGGGGAGCAACGCCTGGCGGGAACTTGCGGCTGCAACCCAGGCGACCGAATGGGTGCTAGACGGGCGGTGTGAGGGGTTTGCGATGCTGTTGCATCACCGGGTTGTCACCCGGTCGCGCCGCGCGGCGGCGCCAGCGGGTAAGTGGCTGGATGACTATGTGTGCTATTGGGGTAGCAGCCCGCGTATCCGCAAACGTGTTGTAGAGCGTATCACCGGGCCGGCAGAGCTCTTGCTCTTCTTCGAGTACTTTCCTGCGGTCTGGGCGGATGACCACCGGAGCGATCTGTCGAACGTTGTCACAGGCGCTGCCGAGGTGGCGAGGATTGTTGAGTTTCTGGGGGCGCATGGGATGACGCATTTTGATGCGCACCCGCACAACGTCATGCGCGACGCCCAGCGATACTATCTGACCGACTTTGGTCTCGCGCTGGATCGACAGTTTGATCTGGCTGCGTCTGAGCACAGATTTCTAGATCGGCACCGTCACTACGATCAGGCCAATGTTGTGGCGCGTGTTGTGGGCTTTCTCATCAGGCGCTTTGAGACGGCGAGCGTGGGTCAGCAAGCCGCCGTATTCAGGCATCTCGGGATACATGCGTTGACAGATCGGTCAACGCTACAGGGCTTGCTGGTGGATCAGATCGAAGCCGTGACCGATATCCTCGGGCTTTCCGATGCCTATCGTGAGTGGGTGATCCGTTATCGAGATGTGATCAAACTGATGACCAGGTTTGATCGTGCGATGGTCAAGAGCCCTGGGTAAGAGGATCGTGTTTCCGGATCGGCAGGCGGGTGAGTTGCTTGAACAGACGCGCGGTTGAACGGTCAGGTCGACAATCCATACATCGCGGTTTAAAAGTTCTTCTGTAACCGAGCGCGCAGATCGTGGCCGTAGTCCAGCGGCAGCAGCCGTTGCAATTCCGGAGACGCCCGCTCGATAAAGTCATCGCTGAACGGGCCCATCTCCCGCATCGGTCTAATCGCGAGCTGCGAAAAGTTGATCAGCAAGGCCACACGGGGTTCGGTGGAGTGGTTGATCGCCGTCTGATGCCAGAGCAGACCATGGCTTAAAAACGCATCGCCGGCGCCACCGCTGATCTGCACCGCTTCGGTCCGAAAACGCTCCAGATCCACATGTTCTTCGTAGCGCTGGCTGCCCGGCGCGACCCAGGTGCCACCATTCGCGTCGCTGAACGGTTCCATCATCCAGATCACCTGCAGCATGAGCGCCGGCTCTATGGGCATACCCGGATCCATCGCCCAGTAGGGGTAGTCGACGTGTAGACGCCCCTGGCCGCACCCCGGCATCAGGGTCTTGGCGGTCAGCGCCGCCAGTTTGGCATCGGTGCCGAGCATCTCGTGCGCCACTGCCAATAGGCGTGGCTGGGTGATCAGTGATTCGAACATGGCATCGCGCTCTAGAATATCGGTCAGATTGATGTCCCCCGGCTGCAGTTCCTGACCCTCATCCAGGTGGTCGAGCACAAAGGCGCGCACCTGAGCGGCCAGCGTGGGTTCGATCAGGTTCTCCAGAACGTGGAAACCCGGTCCGTGGATCAGGTCTTGCTTGGCACGTGCCGCTTCGTTCATAGCCAGGGCTGCGATGGTTGGATAGCAGCGCAGTAGACAACGAAACACCGGCTGCGGCAATCTCCGCTGGCAGCACGCTGTGCGCCCGGTTTGCTCGACCCACGGGCCAAGGGCATGGGCTGGCGTGCCGGTGGGGTGGCATTTTGAAGGCGGACAGCGGTCGATTTGTCGCATTCGGTGCGCGCCTCGATAGTATGGGTCACTCGATAGAGGGGAGAAAACCATGGGCGTTCACGAATTAATTGTGTATCTGCGCGCGCGCGACGCGGCAGGTGCGATCGACTTTTACAAGCAGGCGTTTGGCGCGAGCGAACGCTTCCGGCTGGTAGAACCTTCCGGACGGATCGGACATGCCGAGTTGGAGATCGGCGCGGCAGAGTTCTATATTTCGGATGAGTATCCCGAGATGCAGATTCATGCACCTGATCCTGAGGCGGCGGGCACCTTTGCGATACACCTACACGTCGATGACGCGGACGCGCTGATCGGCCGCGCTCTAGAGGCGGGCGCGACCCTGGTGCGGGCTGCAGAAGATCACTTCTATGGGGAGCGCTCAGGCACGATCCGCGATCCCTTCGGCTACGAATGGCTGATCGGTCATGCGATCGAAGAGGTGAGTGCGCGGGAGATGCAACGGCGCTATGACGCGCTGTTCGAATGATCCGCGAGACGATTGTCTTTATCCGCCGGGGTCGATGGCGGCGGTTAAAAGACCTTGTTGCGGGTATCCAGCTCGATCACCGCAAAGCGCGCTAGAACCGCCTTGGCGGCATCGATCTCTGGGCGTGAGCGCATGGCGGGTCCATCGTAGTCCGGTTCGAACAGGCGGTGCGGATCGTCGCCGTTGACAAAGCCCAGATAGCTGCCGCCGTAGTCGTAACCAATAAGCCGCCGCAGGGTTTCCGAAAACTGTTGCGCCACCTCTGGTGGATGAGCCAGATATTGGTTCTCTTCCTGGCGCAG
>JBCCHL010000262.1:0-3165 GCA_039028775.1 Pseudomonadota bacterium
GGGTGTAATTGGCGTATATGTGGGCACATTTTGGACCTGCGACACAATGTTCCCTTCGTGACCGGCGGGGCCTGTGGCATCGGTACGGCCACTGGCACCGCTTTTGCGCGCCTGGGTGCCCAGGTTGCGGTGGTCGATCTCAATGCTGAGGGTGCCCGCGCGGTCGCGGCCGAGATTGGCGGTATCGGCATCGGTTGTAATGTGGCGGACGAGGCTGCGGTGAATGCGATGGTCGCGCAGGTGGAAGAGCACTACGGCCCGATCGATGTGCTGTTCAACAATGCGGGGGTGGCGACCGGCGGTGGGCCACTGGATACGGACCCCGCGGTCTGGCAGGACCAATGGGATGTGAACGTCATGGCCCACGTGTACGCGGTGCGCGCGGTGTTGCCGTCCATGCTCGAGCGCGAATCCGGCTACATTCTGCATACCGCCTCGATGGCCGGTATCCTGACCACCCATGGCAATCTCACCTACGCCGCGACCAAACACGCGGTCGTGGGCATCGCGGAATGGCTGTCGATCACCTACCACGACAAGGGCGTCCGGGTCTCCTGTCTGGCCCCTTTGGGTGTGCGCACACCGATGCTCGGGGACAGCGATACGGCCTGGGCCAGCAATGCCGCCGGGCCGATCAAAGAACCCGAAGAAGTGGCGCAGCAGGTGGTTGACGCAATCGCCGAGGAGCGCTTTCTGATCCTCACCGATCCGATCGCCCAGACCTGGATGGACCGCAAGAGCAATGATCTCGAGCGCTGGCTGGGTGGCATGCGGCGTATGCAGAACAAGATCAATGAGATGCAGGGCTAGGCACAAGTTTTCCGCCGATCGTGCGTAAACTCCTTGGCCGACCTGCACCTTACTACTAAACTTCTCTCTCACGCGCCTGATCTTGCGCCGACCACATTAGCGAGACGGTCCATGGAGCGAGACAACCGGCGCTGACACCTCTAACCGATGGGGGATGTGATGCTTGAATTTCCGCAGCCCGCCAAACAATATGATCGTGTCTACATCGAGCAGACGGACGCACCGCTGCCCGACAAGCTGGATCCGCGCACCCGCTATGTCCTGTTTACGACCATCGCCAAGGGTGGCAAGTCTCTGATCAAGTCTTGCACGGATCGCTACCTCGGACGCGTGGTGGTCTACAAAACCCTGAAGCCGGAGTTTGCCAATGACCCGGTGGAGCAGTTGCGCCTGCTGCGCGAGGCGCGGGTGTCGGCCATGCTGCAGCATCCGAACACCGTGCCGACCTATGAGATCGGGCGTGACAATCGCGGTAACTACTATTTCACCATGAAGTTGGTGCATGGCTACACGCTGCGGGAAATTCTCAACTATCGGGAGCGTTACGACCTGACGCAACTGGTCGATGTGCTGGTGCAGATCTGCCAGGCGCTGAACTACGCCCACGACCACGGCGTGGTCCACCGTGACATCAAACCCGACAACATCCTGGTGGGACCGTTCGGGGAAGTGTTGCTGCTGGATTGGGGACTCGCCAAGGTCTGGTCCAAGGCACCGGACGGCTCGAACGAGGCCCTGCCCGAAGGCGACGCTACCCCGCGCGAAGATCTCAGCATCACCCAAGCCGGTGCCCTGCAGGGCACGGTGGTGTACATGTCCCCCGAACAGACCAACAAGTCCGACGACCTCAGCGGCGCCACGGACATCTACAGCATCGGTGCCATCCTGTACGAGGTACTGACCGGGCGCACACCCTTCACGGGCGACAAGGTCTATGAAGTCATCGAACAAGTGCGCACACACGAACCGGCCAAGCCTTCTGAGGTCGCGCGTTTCAAAGTGCCTGAGCTGCTGGAGGAGATCACGTTACAATGCCTACGCAAAGATCCTGCCGAGCGGATCCCCTCCATGTGGGAGTTGATCCGCTTGTTGCAGGAAGACTGGCATCGCGATCTGCAAGTCTAGCCGCAGAATGCGACCACGTAGACGATCCGCTTGCTGGTGGTACGACCCCTTAAATCAAGGAAGCATTGGTTGCGCTGGACGCCGCTCGTTTTGAACATTCTTGCCCTGTTTGTGTACATCTTCGGTCAGACGCGTTCCCTATCCGTGGAGCTGCGATGGGCAGGGTGATCCTGCGCGGGTACATCGTAGTACCCCGGGCCGACCTGGCCCGCGTCGCCGGGGAATTGCCGGAACACGTGCGCCTGACCCGCGCTGAGCCAGGATGTGTGTCTTTCTCGGTGGAGCCGTCAGAGCAGGACCCGCAGCGCTTCGACGTGGCTGAAGAATTTATCGACCGCGCGGCGTTTGAGGCGCATCAGGATCGTGTGCGCTCGTCTGTTTGGGGCCAGGTGACTCTGAACGTGGCGCGCCACTACGAGGTGACGGAAGCGGACTGAGTCGCGCTATACGCAGCGCCCGCCGTCCACCTCCAGCGCAACGCCCGTAACCATGCTGGCCGCGTCGCTGCATAGATAGACTGCCGCCGCGCCGATGTCCTCTGGCGTCGAAAATCGTCTCAAGGGGATGGTGCTCAGAAACTTCTCCCGCATCTGCGGGGTATCCTCGCCCATGAACGTGCTCAACAACGGTGTCTCACCAGCGACTGGGTTGATCGCGTTGACACGGATGTTGGCGGCTGCGAGTTCAACCGCCATCGACCGCGTCGCGGTGATGACCCAGCCTTTGGATGCGTTGTACCAGGTGAGTCCTGGTCGCGGACTGACCCCGGCGGTACTCGCGATGTTGAGGATCACGCCACCGCCGTTGGCTTTCATCAGGGGTACAACAAGCTGGCTGGTGATGAATATCGAGCTCATGTTGATGCGCGAGATGCGCTCAAAGTCGTCCTGGGTCACCTCTTCGAGGGGGGTGGGTCGCAACCCGACGCCTGCATTGTTGACGAATATGTCGACACATTCGTGTGCACCGCGGAACTCGTCGATGGCAGCCCTCATGGCGGCCGCGTCGGCCACATCGGCACTCAGCGCCTGGGCCCCGGTGCCGAGTTGGGTAGCGAGGACCAGTGCGGCCTCGGCGTCGATATCGAGGATGCCCACTCGTGCCCCTGCGGCGTGGAAGGCCGCGGCGATGCCGGCGCCGAAACTCGAAGCTGACCAAGGGCTTGGGCGCCGGCGGTAACCCCGAAGTGGGCCGCTCGAGCGCGCGCGAGGACACCCAGACGATCGTCGA
>JBCCHL010000263.1:0-3029 GCA_039028775.1 Pseudomonadota bacterium
ATGTCTGGCAGGTCGCCGGCTTCTACCTCGATGTCGCGGGGGACTGCGATGTCGAGCATGAATATGGGTTTGCGCCGTCGAGCTCGTACCGCCGCCTCAACCGTACCTTTACCCAGCACGGGCAGCGAGCTGCCGGTGGAGGCGATCACGATGTCGTAGTCCGGTAAGGCGCCGGCGATGTCCGTCAGCTGCATGGCATCGCCGCCGAAGCGTGCAGCCAGGCGTTCCGCATTCTCCAGCGTACGGTTGGCCACCGAGATGTGCCCGACGTTGTGGCTGTCGAGGTGTTCTGCCACCAGCGTGATGGTGTCACCGGCGCCGAGCAACAGCGCCCGCTTGGTGCTGATGTCGGTGAAAATCTGCTGCGCCAGGGCCACGGCAGCGTAGGCCACGGATACCGGGTTGCGGCCGATCTCCGTTTCGGTGCGCACTTCCTTGGCCGTGCGCAGGATGATATTGGACAGCAGATTGAGTTCTGGCCCAAGATTGCCGCTGTTGCGGGCGACTTCGTAGGCGCTCTTCACCTGGCCCATGATCTGCGGTTCGCCCAGTACCTGGGAGTCGAGTCCTGCCGCCACGCGGATCAGGTGCTTGGCCGCATCCTGATCCCAATGTCGATACGTGCTGTCCGCCAGCTCGGTGTCGGTGACCGGCCGGTGTTGCACCAGCCACGCGGCCAGGTCTGCCTCTTCCTCGGGATCCATCGCACAATACAGCTCGGTGCGATTGCAGGTGGAGATGATGGCCGCTTCCGTCACACTGGTGAGATCCTGGCGCAGTTGGTGCAACGCATCAGCAATGGCCTCGCCCGGAAAGGCAACCCGTTCGCGCAGCTCGATGGGCGCGGTACGATAGTTTAAGCCGTAGGCCAGAATGCTCATTGCAAGTGTATGGGTTGTGTTAGGGTGCGCACGATGAAATGTTCGTCAGTGGCAGCAATCATAGCAGAAAAGCACTTGTCTCGCTCAGCTAAGTCCTTATTTTTAATAGTGATTTACTCGACATTAATCGCAACGGGTTGTGTCTCGCGTGCGCCGACCGGTGACGAAACACAGTTCCTGGCCGCTGGCAAGCTGGGTGTGCGCACCCCCGATGGTGCGCAGAGCATGAACTTTCGCTGGGAACAGCGCCCAGAAGGTTTTGAGGTAACCGTGTGGGGGGTGCTCGGTCAAGGCCGCACAACGTTGCGCGGCAATGCGCAGCGGCTGCAGATTCGACGCGGCGATCAGCTGCTCGCCGAAGGTGCCCCGGATCGGGTGATGTCGGAAGCGCTCGGTTGGAGTCTACCCGTTGATCTGTTTGCCGGTTGGCTACGCGGACAACCGCTCGAACGGGATCTCAGCGTGTTGGCAATGGATGAGCTGGGGCGGATGACCGCCATTGAACAGGCGCAATGGCAGATCACCTTCTCGCGCTTTGCACCGCGGGATGCCGCTGACGCGCGCCCGCGCCTGATCAAGGGTACCGACGGCGTCCGGCGCGTGACGATCAGCGTCAGAGAACTGAGCGACCAGACGACCACCGGCCGCTAGGCGCCTTCGCTGGCTACTGCTGTAGTAGCGCTGGCTAGCGGGCGTTGGTCGACAGAAACAGCAGCATCAGCTGTTCCACCAGCTGCGCAAAAGGTGGGACAAACAACAGCCCCAGCACCCATAGCGCGGTCACGCCCAGACAGACTTTCCAATACAGTGAATTGCTCATATCAGCCCGCCTCTCTCGGTGCCATCTGAAACAGCCAGGTCTCGCCATCCAGGACGCTCTGACTGATGGCCTTGACCGTCTCGGGGGTCACACCCCCGGCGTATTTTTGTGCCAGCTTGGTAGCCACACCCTCGATCACCTCGGGGTTCATCTCCCGCACCAGGGTGCGCTCATATCGAACGCCCTCGATGCGGGCCACAGCACTGTCGTTACCGTCACTGACGCCGAACGCCCAGTCCTTCCATAGTTTGCCGAGAAAGGTGTGCATGTAGCCCGACGGGACGTAGAGTCGGTTGTTGTGCTCCATCACAAAGATGCGTCGGGAGCTGACGGGGTTGGCGGTCTCCAGTTCGATGGTGAAGACATCATCGGTAAATGACCAGTCGGGCTCGGCGCCTTCATGGAGCGCCCCGCTGATCAGCTTGCCACCCGGGAACAGCACGGATGGGCCGTCGTCGTTGCGATGCTTGAGCTTCAGCGTCACCAGGGTTGCGCCGAGCAGCAGCAGGAGCAGCCCCAGGATCTGTACTATGTAGCGGATCATGCGATCACCAGATACAGGCCATACAGGCTGGAGGCGATGATGCCCGTGAAGGAACCCACAATGCCGATCTGACGCGGCTTCAGATTGGCGTCCTCGCCCATACCGAGGATGTGCAGCACACGGGCGATGACAAAGACAGCGGCGATCACGATCAGCGCGATGCGATTCCCGCCGTGCAGTTCCAGCAGTGCCAGCAGGATCAGAAAGATCGGCACGTATTCGGTGAAATTGGCATGGGTACGGATGCGGAACAACATGTCGGTGTTACCCGCATCGCCGATCAGGGCTTCATTCTTTACCCGCCCATTGATGACGTAGATGCATAACCAGATGAACAGCAACCCGAGGATGCAGGCGGTGATCAGCGTGACTGGTAGAGTGATCATGGGGTTCTCTCCCGTTTATTGTTGTTGGCCAGGTGGCGCTTGAATCGCGCCGATTCCCTCGTGACACACAGCGCCTCTCCCTGCGCGCCCTGCGCCTATCAAAGCACATGCGGGCGGGCAAAACGAGGGGGTTGCGAGAGGCTCGATGAGCTCTGCTTTGGTACCTGCGCGGGGCTGATGTGGCGGGGTTCTCAGACGCCGGCGGGTGCGTTGACAGGCCCCCTCCAGATACGGACAATAGCGCGCCTTCAAATCGGCGGGTCGGCGCTATACGCCCGGTGCGCTAGTATTCATGTGGAACGTTTGTCGAACGTTTGACTTGAGTTTTGAAGACCGAGTTGGGGTGTCGCCAAGCGGTAAGGCACCGGGTTTTGATCCCGGCATGCGCAGGTTCGAAT
>JBCCHL010000264.1:0-3007 GCA_039028775.1 Pseudomonadota bacterium
CCGACCTGCGCGGCAGCGAGCGCCTTGCGGAAACGCAGCTCTGGCGCGCTGAGCCTCAAAATAGTTTTTCAACAGGCGCCTAGTGTCTCGCCATCGCCGCGTCTGAGAATCCGATCAGTCGAAGATCTTTCGAAGGTCATTCGATCAGTCTATAAAAAACGCGGTCAACACATGGTCATCGCACACCGACCAGTAACCTCGGCCGGTGTTGGCGACGCTGTTGGGCGAATGCGTGCCAATATAGCGTATCGAGAAGCGTCCATCCGCCTCGATATCGATCTCCGCGTCCGCGAAGGCGATAAATTCTCCTACGATCGTGTGGGTGGCTTTGTAACCCGCCTCTTTGGCGCTGAAGGCGAGGCTCGCAGCAAGGCTTTCCGGCAGGGATGTGCGTGTCCAGGCTTGTTGCTCCTGAGGGGTGAAGAGGCTCGCGTAGAGATTCGGCTTCACACGCCCGACAATTTCGAGGTCGAGGCCGACGCCGCGATGAACGCGGCTGAGCACCGCTGCGGCGATGTGCGTGGAATGGGTAATCGCGCCGCGGTATGCGGACGGGAACACGGGCGCACGATGCTCGCGAAGGATCGGGCTGATCGGCAGATCCAGGCACTCTTGCGCCATATGCACACACATCCGCCCGGTCGCAAACTCTCGAGCGCGCGACTTACCCATGGATGCGCCCAGCGCCACTTCTTCGGGCAGCAGGGCCGCAGCATGATCGTCCACCGCCGCCATATGCATGGCGGTGCCCGCCACGTCCGGGAGAGCCGACGCGAAGTCCGCCCAGAGAGGGTTTTCAAATGACCGGTGCACAACCACGGCTACTTTCAATCGAGACGCAAAACGCTAGCATAGGCGCGCTGAGCAGCAAAGAAGAACCCTACATACGAAAGTGAGATCGCACGACATGCCGGGCAAAGTGATCATTCTGAATGGCGCATCCAGCAGCGGCAAAACCACGCTGGCTCTCGCGCTTCAGCAACAACTCGCAGAACCGTATCAACATATATCGCTGGATCAGTTTCGCGATGGATTGCCTGCCCGCACACGCGGCCTCAACGCACCGGCGGGAACACCGGGCGCGAGTGGCCTCAACGTTGTGCCTGACCTGACCGAGGGTGAACCCCTCACCCACATCCGTTTCGGTGATCACGGCGCGCAGGTCATGCGCGCGATGCGCCGCAGCGTGCGCACCTTCAGCGACTTGGGTCTGCACGTGATTGTGGACGATCTTATGTTCGAGCCGGATTGGCTCCTGGACTATGCCAACCTGCTGTCGGTTGAGCACACCTGGGTCATCGGCATCTTCTGCGATCCCGAGGAGATCGAACGGCGCGAGGCCCAACGCCTGGGTCGCTTTCCGGGCACCGCCCGCGCGCATACGCAACTCGTGCATAGCCACGGTGGGAACTACGACCTGCAAGTCGACAGCAGCGCGGGCAGCGCCCATGACCTGGCGACCGGGATTATCGCTCGTTTGCAGTACCCGCCGCAGATGCTGCGCGTACTAGCTGACGCGACCAGTTGATCTCGTAGACGTCCGCCACGCTCGCGTCATTGCGCTCGCGGGTGGTATACGCCGTATTGGGCGCTACCCCGAAGGTGATCGCCTCGCGGGCGATGACCGCGGGCAGACGCAGGCGCAGCGGCACCCCCTGTAGATTGTCCAGATCGTATATATAGGCATGACGGTAGGTTGCGACCAGCAAATCTGAGCCGCGCAGCGACATACCGGTCGGTGCGTGCATGAAGCGTACGGAGTCGTGTTCACGATCGTCTTGCTCAGTCGGCCGCGGCAACGATGCCAGGGTGTCCACCAGTCGCGCCTCGACGACGTCTCCCACCCCTAGATCCACCGCGTACAGCTCATTGGGTACGCGTCGCTTACTCAGCAGATACGCCACCGATCCATCTTCAGCAACCGCGACCGCTTCGCAGTCCCGCGGCCCATCCGGATAGGTCACTTCGATGCTGCGCGTCGGGATCAGGGTTGTACTCGACGTCAGGTCGGACGGCTCGGCGAGCACATGTAATTGTACTGAGCGCCGCCAGCGCAGATTATCGCCGACGTCCGCGATCACCAGATAGCTGCGCTCATCGCGCTGATACCCGGCCAAAGCTTCCCAATCCTGCATGGGAGCGGCAACCGGAAACTGCGCCAGCGCACGGCCATCCGTGCCGAGCGCAAACAACGTCGCAGCATTACCGCTGTCGTTAACAGACCACAGCACGCCAGGGTGTTGCACACTCGCCAGCAGTCCGCTGGACTCATCGAGATCGCGATCCTGAATATCTCCACGCCAGATCACCAGCAGGCTTTCGGGTTCGGGAAAGACCTGCTCGACACCGAGCTGGACCGGAAGCCGGTCAAGCGCAAGCGCGGACAACGATGCCAACACGTCATGCCCCCGGACGAGCCCGAAGATCACGAACAAAGCCAGTAAGCTACCGAAGCCCAGCAGGCCTGCTTTGATTAACCATACGACGATGCGCATCATATCCATCCCAACTCGCACCACTTCCGCAGGGTGCTCTGCAACCCGCCAAGGATGCCACAGTTGGGTAAACAAAGCGGTTAAACAGTACTGCTTTTCCGTGCAATTTCTGCGTTAATCTAGCTCGTCACCGACGTCCGAGGGGGAACCATGAGCGAAGAAAGTCGGCAGGCGCTGGGAGAATTGATCGATCAAGCCTCGCGTATCGTCTGCTTCACCGGTGCCGGGATCAGCACCGAGTCAGGGATACCAGATTTCCGCAGTCCGGGAACCGGCCTATGGAACAAAATCAAGCCCATACAGTTTCAGGACTTCATGGCCTCACAAGAAGCACGACGGGAATCTTGGGCGCGCAAGTTCGGGGGCGACGGCAGCATGGAAAACGCGGAGCCCAACCAAGGACACCAGGCGCTGGCGCGCCTGGTCGAGCGCGGGCAATGTATCGGCATCATCACCCAAAACGTCGACAACCTGCACCAGAACTCCGGTGTGCCGGACGAACTGGTCGTCGA
>JBCCHL010000265.1:0-2999 GCA_039028775.1 Pseudomonadota bacterium
ACGGTGCATACCAACCCCACCTCCTGGACCCGGCACATGGGTGAGATCCGGGTCAATATCAGCCCCAACTATCGTAGCCGCGGCCTGGGTCGAGTGCTCATCGCAAACATCTTCGATCTCGCCGCCACGCAAGGCTTGCAGAAGCTGACCGCGCAAATGACCTCGGATCAACGCGGCGCTCAGGCCGCGTTTCGCAAGCTCGGCTTTGTGCCGGAAGCCCACCTCGCCGACTACGTCCTGGATCGCAACGGACGCAGCCGCGACATGATCATCATGTCATTTGATATCGACGGTCATACCGATCAGACGCTGGGCACCGTACGTATCTGAACCGGCTCCCCTTCGAGGAAGGCCTCGCGCCAGCCTCGTAGAGCGTTGATCAGATACCAGGCTGACACTTCGGCCACATCATCGAGATGCAGGCTGCGCTCATGCAGACGTCCTTGCGCGAGCAACTCTCGGCGCAGGACGCCATCGAGCAGGCCATCCTGCAACGGCGGCGTAAAATACTGGCCATCGATCACATACACCACGTTGGCGATGGTCGTTTCGGTCACATACCCGCGCGCGTTATAGAGCAACGCCTCGGCTTCTCCAGCCGCCTGCGCTGCCTGGTCATAGTGCTCACGCCGGGTGGTCTTGAAGCACACGTACGGCGAGTGACTGTCGATCGGCAAGGCGATCGGTCGCAGACGCTGTGGCTCCGTCGTCTGCGGTATCACGAAGTCCTGCAACTCGACGCCGCCGAGTTTGTCGAGCAACAGGCGCAGCCGGCAATCACCGGCGTTCGCCAGCGCTGCGCAGTAGTCGTTAACCTGGGCGCGCACGGCCAGTCGGTCTAGCCCAAACCCGAAGTGGGCGGCCGCAGACGCCAAACGATCGAGATGCTCGTCCAGCCGCAGCGCACGCCTCGTTTCGACGCGCAGGGTCTCCAGAAGTTTGAACGCGCGCTGCGGCAGCACCACGGCACTCTTGTGCAGCAGCTCGTCGTACTCCCTCGCCGGTGACGAGTCGGCAACAATACCGGCGCCCACGCCGAACTGAGCAGACCCCACACTACCTTCTACCACGGCGCTACGGATGGCAACGTTGAACTGACAGCGGCTCGGCCCCACAAATCCCACGGTCCCGGTATAGATTCCCCGCGCCTGGGTTTCGTGCTCGGCGATGTAGGCCATGCTCGCCCGCTTCGGTGCCCCAGTGATGGAGGCCGCTGGAAACAAGGCGGCAAACGCATCTGCGAGGTCGCAGTCGGTGCGGGCTTGAACAGTCGAGGTCATCTGCCAGACATGCGGATGGGCCTCGATTTCAAACAGCTCAGGTGTACGCACCGTTCCAGGCCGCGCGACACGCGACAGATCGTTGCGCACCATGTCTACGATCATCAGATTCTCCGCCCGGTCCTTAGCCGAAGCGGCAAGCTCGCGCCGATATTGCAGATCGATGGCCTCGCTCTCCCCGCGGGGCGCGGTGCCTTTCATCGGACGGCAGGTGAGCAGGTCTTGCTCCCGCGAGAAGAACAACTCCGGGGACGCGCACACCACCCCCCGATCGTGGGTTTCGATATAGGCGCCGTAGCTCGCACCCCGACAGGTCTGCAGAAACAGGCGCTGTGCCTCGACCGCTCGTGCTGCAGCGCGTTCGGTGAAGTTGACCTGATAAAAGTCACCCCGGGCAATGCCCGTCTGAATCGCCTCGACGTGGTGCAGGTAGTGCTGCCGCGAATTCTCCAGCTGCCAGACATACTGGGCTGCCCCGGAGAAATCCGGTGCTACGGCTCGGCGGTCGAGAAATAGGCCGAACTGGGCCAGCGGGCCTGAAGGTTTGCGCACCGGCAGCTTCGCATCGAAGCAGGGCGCCGCCTCATAGGCGATCCAGCCCACGGTCCAGCCCTGTCGGGTGTTCACCCAAGCCTCCAGGTCGCGCAATTGTGCGTGCAGGTCATCCCCGGGCATCACGGTTACGGTCGCCACCCAGTCCACATATTCAAACCAGGTCTGCTGTTGATGGTCTCGGAGGATGGCCCGCATACAACTCCGGGTGCCGGTTCGAAAAGAGAGGCGCATTGTTCACATCCGAACACACGCTGTCCAGCCAGTTGGCGACCCGCCAGGTTTACAGACGGTCAAAAATCTCATATCTTATTGACCATACCGTCAATAAGGATAAGGATGGGCGCCTTAGCAGACTTTCGCGAGGAGACCCGCGCTTGGCTCGACGCCAACTGTCCGGCGAGCATGCGCACCCGCATGGTTCCTGGGGAGGAGGTCAACGGCGGGACCAAGCGCCGCAGCACGAATCCGGACGCCTACGTGTGGCTCGAGCGCATGGCCAACCGAGGATGGACCGTGCCGACCTGGCCGGAGTCGTATGGTGGCGCCGGACTCGACAAAGATCACTTTCTGGTCTTGCTGGACGAACTGCAGCGTATCCAGGCACGCCCACCGCTGGGTGGTATGGGCGTCAGCATGATCGGCCCCACCCTGCTGGAATACGGCGACGAGGCGCAGAAACTCCGTCATCTGCCACGCATCGCCAGTGGCGAAGTGGCTTGGTGCCAGGGTTACAGCGAACCGGGTGCCGGTTCCGATCTCGCCGGCCTGCAAACCCGCGCGGAAGATCAGGGCGATCACTATGTGGTGAACGGCAGCAAGATCTGGACCTCGGGCGCACAGCACGCTGACTGGATCTTCTGCCTGGTGCGCACCGATCCGAACGCGCCGAAACATCAGGGTATCAGCTTCGTGCTGTTCTCCATGGACGACCCCGGCGTCAGCGTGAAGCCCATCGAATTGTTGAACGGCGCATCCCCCTTCTGCCAGACATTTTTCGACGATGTGCGGGTCGCCAAGGACGATCTGGTACACCGGGTCAACGAGGGATGGACGGTGGCCAAACGCCTGTTGCAACACGAGCGTTCCGGCTTGGGCGCGCTGGCGAGCGCGGCGAGCGCAGGTCCACGAAACCGGTCAGGCCAGGCGCGACCGGCGTGTCAGCAG
>JBCCHL010000266.1:0-2993 GCA_039028775.1 Pseudomonadota bacterium
AGCGAAAATGGCCGATCAGCTGTTCGAAGAACTGGGGCTGAACAAGCGCGAAGCCAAAGAAATTGTCGAGCTCTTTTTCGAAGAGATCAGGGATTCCCTGGTGAACAACGTACAGGTGAAGTTATCCGGGTTCGGGAACTTCGATCTGCGCGAGAAGGGCGAGCGTCCTGGGCGAAACCCTAAAACCGGCGAGGAGATTCCCATCACCGCACGGCGCGTCGTGACCTTTCGTCCCGGGCAGAAACTCAAAGCCCGAGTAGAAGCGTATGCCGGAGAAGGCGAAGACGGCGGCAACGCAACCGGCGTCGAGCCCACAACGTTTGGTGGCGGCTTTGATCCTGCTGGTGGTGAACTGCTGGGAGGCGTAGAATCTCCGCAGTCCGACGACTGACAAGTCGGCCACACGACCGGGGTGCCTGCGGAATAGCCAGCAAAGTTGACCGCCCGGACGATCTCAGAAGGACGCTGGAATAGCTCATGGAGGTTCCATTCTAGAAGTCGCGGGCATAGAAGTCGCGGGGCGGCAGAAAGTAGGCGGGGCGGGCGTTAGCGGCAGCATAAGCAGCAACAGCCGCAGTATAAAAAGAATCAGGATTGATGTTAGAACCCAGCAACAACAGCGAACTCCCGGCAATCCCCGGCAAACGCTACTTCACCATCGGCGAGGTCAGCACGTTGTGTGATGTCAAACCGCATGTCCTGCGTTACTGGGAACAGGAGTTTCCTCAACTCAGTCCGGTCAAGCGGCGCGGCAATCGGCGTTACTACCAACGCCAAGATGTCATCATCATCCGTCAGATCCGTTCGCTGCTGTACGATCAGGGCTTCACCATCGGCGGGGCGCGCCAGCGTCTCACGGGCGATGATGCCAAGGAAGATCAGACCCAGTTCAAGCTTCTGGTGCGTCAAATGATCGTGGAACTCGAAGATGTCCTGCGGGTCCTAAAGTCCTGACCGATTCATCCGCTTGGTCCTGCTGAGCGCTTTTTTTGCCTTCACACCCAGCGTTTTGTGCCTGACAGGTAACGAGCAGTGCGACCAGCCAAGTTTATTCCGAGAAAGCCCAGGATCAGGCGTATAGCAACCGCTATGTTCTTAACTTGCGTGAGCGCCTTGGTGGGCGCCGATGAAGTGGATCGCTCCTATCAATATGACGCGCGCATGGCTTTCCTGCGGGCGGGCACGTTGACGCTCGACCTGACGCGTAGCGAATCCAATTATGAAGTCATTGGCAACTTCCGTACTTCGCGCGCCATGAGCCGCTATTACACCTGGAACGGTGTGTTTGCGGCGGTGGGCAAGTGGGAGGGCCGTGGGCCCGTGACCCAAGCCTATATGTCGCGCACTGTCAGCAAAGACGATGATCTGAAGATTGTGCTGGCCTACGAGGATGGCAGCCGGGTGCTCGACGGTCCGGATGAAGAGTTTGAGGCCAAACCCAAACCCGGTGGCATCGACCTGATCTCAGCGTTGTTCTTCTCGCCTCAGTGTTACCGCGACGGCCAGGTGCATGACGGCGAAGACACCTATCAAATCAGCCTCAGCAGCGAGAAGGTCCGGCGCTTGAGCAATTCGGCAGCCTATTACTCGGGGATGGCCACCCACTGCGACTATCAGGTGATCGACAATCGTGACCGTAAACGCCGAGTGACTGTTTCCCTTGCCGAAATCGGTGGGCAGGTGGTGGCCGTGCAAGTACGCGCACGTATCCCCGTGCTGCCGGATGCTATCTTTCGCCTGCGCGTGGCTGACTGATCGCGTCTGTTGCGATCGGCGAGCCTGTGGCTTTAACGGAGTGACCGATACGGTATATATTGCCTGGCAGGGGACATCTGCGATCGCTGCGCGTTAGCGCCAAAAGGTGCAAATTCCCCCGATTGACGAAGAGATGTGGTGACAAGAACGCAAAACCAAGCTGTGGGGTGACGCTGATGTGTGATGAACAGACAATTGCTGGACAAACACCGGTGCCGGAAGGGGCGATGACCCGGCGCCGCTTCGCCACTTTGGCCGCGGGCGGGGTGCTGGCCGCGGGCCTACCCCAGATCGCCCAAGCCACAGAGGTGGTCGGGTCGGATGTTGTAGTCACGACCCCGGACGGCGAAGCGGACTGTTTTCTCGTCCATCCTGCTAAAGGCCGCCACCCGGCGGTGCTCATCTGGCCGGATATCCTCGGCTTACGCCCGGCCTTTCGCGCCATGGGCACCCGGCTTGCACAGAGCGGCTACACAGTCCTTGTCGCCAATCCCTACTACCGTCAGGCACGCTCGCCGGTCGTCGAAGAAGGCGCCAGCTTCCGCGACGCGCCAACCCGAGAAAAAGTACTGCCGTTGGCGCGCAGTCTGACGCCCGCAACCAATGTCACCGACGCCAACGCGTTTGCCGCCTTTCTCGACCGCCAGGCCAGCACCGACACCCAACGCGGCATGGGCACCACCGGCTACTGCATGGGCGGACCGATGACGATGCGCACCGCGGCCGCCTTGCCGGAGCGCATTGCCGCCGCCGCATCTTTCCACGGCGGTCGCCTGGTGACCGACGCACCCGACAGCCCGCACCTGCTCATCCCGCGCATGCGCGCGAGCTATCTGTTCGCCGTTGCCGAAGACGACGATGCGCGGGAACCCGAGGTCAAAGGGCAGCTGCGCGACGCGTTTGCCGCCGCCGGATTGTCCGCCGAGATCGAGGTCTACGCGGGTGCCCAACACGGTTGGTGTTCGCTGGATTCGGCGGTCTACAACGAGGTCCAGGCCGAGCGCGCGTGGGCGCGGCTACTCCACCTGTTCGGCACTGCGCTGGCTTAAACCCGACGAAGCCTCTCGGTTGCAGGGAGTTGCCGCAGTGGTATGATGCGCGTCCGTTCAAGGTTCGCTTGAGCAGTCTTTCCGCACAATCTCCATGATCGAACGGAAGTATCGGGGCGTAGCGCAGTCTGGTAGCGCACTTGACTGGGGGTCAAGTGGTCGCAGGTTCAAATCCTGCCGTCCCGACCA
>JBCCHL010000267.1:0-2940 GCA_039028775.1 Pseudomonadota bacterium
ACATCGCACGCAGGCGTTGCTCGCCCGCCGCGATGATCATCAAATAGCCGTGGCCGAGAAAACGCAGGTCCTGGAGCACGGCCGAACCTGAGGGATCGGGGGTGATGGTCACCGCGCTGGGACGCACGATCACCTCGAAGGGGCCTTGTTTGTTATCCGCCGCGGTAAACGCCGTGAGCGTGCCGAAAGGGGTGCTTAAGCCCTCACTACCCATATCGCCGGGTATGGCGTCGGTATCACCGAACAATTGCGCCACAAAAGCGTTCACCGGCTGTTGCCATACCGCTTGCGGAGTGCCCACCTGCACGATGCGACCCGCATCCATCACCGCGATGCGATCGGCGATCTCCATCGCTTCGCCAGCGTCGTGCGTGACCACAATCGCGGGAACCCCGCTCTCACGCAACGCACGACGCGCGTCTTCGCGCAATTGTCGACGCAAAGTGCTGTCCACGCTGGCAAATGGTTCATCGAGTAACATCAAGCGCGGTGCCGGCGCGAGCGCCCGGGCCAGCGCCACCCGCTGCTGTTGCCCACCCGAGAGGGTGTGCGGGTAGCGATCAGCAAAATCGGCGAGGCCAACACCCGCCAAGCTTGCCCTCACCTGTTCCGCCCGAGCAGACGCCGACATCCCCTTGAGGCCAAAACCCACATTGTCGCCGACGCTCATATGGGGAAACAGCACGTGGTCCTGAAACACCAGACCGAACTGCCTGTCTTCCGCGTCCGGCTCCCGACCTGGGACGGCGAGCGCAGCGTCCGCAAACTCGAGCGTCCCACTCTGTAAAGGTTCGAGCCCCGCGATAATACGCAGCAATGTGCTCTTGCCGCTACCAGAAGCACCGAGCAGACACACGATCTCGCCCGCAGCAACCTCAAGGTCGATGCCGTTCAAAACTTCTGTGTCGCCGAAACGGTGATTGACTTGTCTAACTGCGAGCACGTGCCAACATCTGCGTGAGCCTTATTTGACGTAGAATGATACCCCATGACAGCCGTCGCAACGTCAGCGCCTAGCACCCGCAACCTGCCTTCGATATGGAGCCTCGGCGCCCTGGCGATCGCGGTGCCGGTGATGATCCCGATCGTCGCCATCCTGCTGACCTTCTTCACCCCCGCCAGCGAGGTCTGGCTGCATCTGCGCGAGTCCGTGCTGACCGAGTATGTGCTCAACACCGTACTGCTGCTGATCAGCGTCGCGGGGTTAGCCTCGCTGCTCGGCATCAGCAGCGGCTGGGTGATCGCAACCCGTGACTTCCCCGGCCGCACGGCGCTCGCCTGGGCTTTGATCCTGCCGATCGCGGCACCGGCCTATGTCGTGGCTTACGCCTACGCCGATCTACTCTCATACACCGGGCCCTTACAGAGTGCCCTGCGCGATAGCGGCATCCTGAGCGCCGGCCTACCTTCCATACGTTCGCTGCCGGGTGCCGCCTTCGTGTTGAGCATCACGTTGTATCCTTATATCTACCTATTCGCCTACAACGCCTTCAACGAGCAGGCACGCCCCATGACCGAAGCGGCGCGCATGCTCGGCGCGAGCCCAACCCGGGCCTTCTTCGGCGTCGCCCTGCCACACGCGCGCCCGGCGATTGTCGGTGGGGTCATGCTGGCGTTGATGGAAACGGCCGCAGACTTCGGGGTCGTCGACTTCTTTGGTGTCGCCACCCTGACCAACGGCATCTTCAGAACCTGGTATGCCCAGGGTGAGCATCAGGCCGCGCTGCAACTGGCGGGCTGGCTGTTTGTGGTGGTGGCGGTATTGGTTGTGGCCGAACAGCTGGCGCGCCGCGGCCTGCACGCCAACCCAGTCTCCCGCAACGTTGCCGCAGCGCGCAGGCGCGGCGGCCCAGCGGCCAGCGGCCTGGCGTTCACGATCTGCCTGCTGCCCGTCGTTCTGGGATTCTTGATGCCTGGCGCGGTACTCCTGAATCATGCCATCCAGGTGGGCGATCCGCTGATGGGCAGCCGCTTCGTCGACTATATGACCAACAGCATCACCGTAGCCGCCATCGCCGCCATCTGCGCGACCGCCTGCGCGATCTGGCTCACCTATGCCAACCGTCTGCAGCGCAAGCCGGGGGGCTTGTTAGGCGTTAGCGTGCGGGTGGCGACCCTGGGTTATGCCGTTCCTGGCATGGTGCTGGCCGTGGGGCTGATCGGCCCGTTGACCACCTTCGACAAATGGCTGGCCGGCGCGCTCGGCACCTACCTGGACCAGCGGGTTGGGCTGCTGCTGACGGGTTCAGCCGCGGCGCTCATATTCGTCTATCTCGCGCGCTTTCTAACCGTGGCTTACAACAGTTGCGACGGTGGCATGGCCCGCATCCACCCACATTACGATGCAGCAGCAAAGAGCCTCGGCACCGGAGGAGTGGGACTCTTATCCAAAATCCACCTGCCGATCATGGCCCCTGCCGTGTTCACTGCCGTGTTACTGGTATTTGTTGACGTGATCAAAGAACTGCCGGCCACCTTGATCTTGCGGCCTTTCAATTTTGAAACCCTGGCCACGCGCGCCTACCGGCTGGCGTCGGACGAACGCATCGCCGAAGCCTCCAGTGCCGCGTTGATAATCGTCGCAGTGGGGCTCGTTCCGGCGGCGCTGATCGCCTGGCAGAACTTTGCCAAACGCGGTGTGCGCCGCTGGTTTGAGCCGTCACCACCGCCAGTGATGATGTCATCGCCACCAATGGTGGGCTCTTTGGTGAAGATGTCATTGCTGGCAGCTTGATTCAGGTTCACTTCGCCGTTATCACCCAGGATGATGTTATTGCCGAAGAGAGCTGAGATGTTGTCAGCGGCAGCACCGCCGAGGATGACATCGTTGCCGGCACCACCGTCGATCGTGTCTGTGTCACCAATGGCACTTGGTAGATCGCCGAGGCCGCCGGTTTCCACCTTATTCACTACTTCAGCACCATCACGGAAGATCGAGCC
>JBCCHL010000268.1:0-2903 GCA_039028775.1 Pseudomonadota bacterium
CAGACTCTCAGTTACAGCCAGCTCAACGCCCAAGCCAACCAGCTTGCCCACTACCTGCGCCAAAAAGGCAGATTCATCGCCCGGATCTGTTGACCCACCCCCAGGAAACCGCCCGAATTCTGGAAGACCTGCGCACCAGTGGCAAAGTACTCGAAGTGGGGGTTTCCAATTTCACCGCGGCGCAGACCGCGGCGCTCGCGAATTACCTGCCGTTTCCGCTTGCCAGTGCGCAACCCGAGTTTTCTGCGCTGCACCTGGATCCTCTGTTTGACGGCGTTTTTGATCAGTGCATGGCGATGGATCTGACGGTGCTGGCATGGAGCCCGCTCGGAGGTGGGCGTCTGGCCACGCGCGATGAAATTCCAGAAGCTTTGGGTAAAGTGCTCGCCGATCTCGCCGCACGCGAAGAAGTCGACCTGCCCACGATCGCGCTGGCGTTTGTGCTCGCCCATCCGACCCGCCCGGTGGGGATTGTCGGATCGACCCAGGTGGATCGCATAACGGCCGCGCAGCGCGCCCTTACGGTCAAGCTCGATCGAACCGATGTCTACGCCATTATTCAAGCCTCGATGGGAGCAGCCTTGCCATGAGCATCGAAGTCAGTTGGTTTTCGGCGCTTTGCGATGACGATTATCGTTATCTCGGTGTCCCCGATCCGGACCTCCGATCGTCCTGGTCGCATTGTAGCGACATCACGCTCCGGGCGGACAAACATGGCTACGACAGCATCTTGTTGCCGTCCGGCTATCAACTTGGCATAGACTCTGTTGCCTTTGCCGGTGGAATCGCGGCGCTCTCTGAGCAGATACGCCTGCTGGTGGCGGTGCGCTGTGGTGAAATGTGGCCCCCACAATTGGCACGCCAACTGGCGACCCTCGATCGGATGTTGGAGGGGCGTCTGTCCATCAACATCATCTCTTCGGACATTCCGGGGGAACGCCTCGAGTCACGTCCGCGCTATGCCCGGACCCGGGAGTACATGCAGGCGTTGCGCGCGCTGCTAAACGGAGAGTCGCTACAGATTCAAGGTGAATTTCTGCAACTCGATCTCGATCCGCCCAACGTGCGAACCGTGAGTGGGGAGTGTCCGCTGTTATACTTTGGGGGTTTGTCCGAACCCGCGCGCGAGGTGGCCGCCGAGTGCGCTGACGTTTTCCTGATGTGGCCTGACACGTTACCCAACGTCAAATCGATTCTCGACGATATGCGTGCCCGTGCGGCGAAGTACGATCGCAAGCTGCGTTTTGGCTATCGCGTACACGTGATCGTGCGTGAGACGGAAGATCAGGCCCAGGACGCGGCGCGTGCACTGATCTCAAAACTCGATGCGGACGAAGGCGACAAGATCAAAGCCCAGTCGCTGGATAGCGGTTCGGTTGGCGTGCAGGCGCAAAATACCCTGCGTGATGGGTCGGATCTAGATGGTTTTGCCGAAGAGAATCTGTGGACCGGTATCGGTCGGGCGCGCAGTGGCTGCGGTGCAGCCTTAGTCGGAGATCCGGATCAGATTGTGCGCAAGCTCAACGCGTACACGGAGCTTGGAATGGAGGCGTTCATCCTGTCGGGATATCCACACGAAGACGAATGCGATCTGTTTGCCGAGCATGTGCTGCCGCGGCTGGACCACGCCAAGCTGGTCTAGATCGATATCAATTTCGAGGAGCGCGTTGACGATCGTTTGTTGCGAGGTCTAGATCGATCTGCGGGCGCTAGTCTAAACAGCGTGCCCGCTGCCGACTCGGTTGGTCGGCGCTCAGCGCTGCCGGAGACTTGTTAATCCCTGGGCACACTCGAAGGCTTGCGGTTCGATGCCCGGAGGTGGTGGGTCAGAGCGCGCTGCCCACGGGTTGTACCGCTCTGCGGGAGTGTGCACACTCGCGGACCGCTTTGTGAGCATCACATGACCTCGACAGACCTGATCATCACCTTCCTAAGCTGTGTCTTCTTTATGGGGCTGGTCGGTTGGATAGCCTATGTAAAAACCCGCGGCGGAGTCGACAGCAAAGAGGGATACTTCCTCGCCGGGCGTGGTTTGACCGGCACCTTTATCGCCGGCTCTCTGCTGCTCACCAATCTTTCCGCCGAGCAGTTGATCGGCCTCAACGGTTCCGCCTACGGGTTTAACATGTCCGCTATGGCCTGGGAGGTGACCGCGGGGTTTGCCATCATCGTGATGGCATTGGTATTCCTGCCGCGCTATCTGGGTGGGGCGTTTGCCACGCTCCCGCAGTTTCTGGAGGATCGCTTCGATCCCGGTGTGCGCCGATTGAGCGTGGCGCTGTTCCTGTTCGGTTATGGCCTCATTACCATCCCCTCCATCCTCTATTCTGGTTCGCTGGCCGTATTGCGGTTGTTCGACGTCCCGGAACTTCTGGGGGTCGGTTTTGAGCACGCATTGATCATCACCATCCTGCTGGTCGGTATCGTCGGCAGCCTGTACGCCATCTTCGGAGGCCTGCGGGCTGTGGCCGTATCGGACACGGTCAACGGCATCGGGTTGTTGATAATCGGCACAGCGGTGCCCATCTTCGGTCTCTTGGCGCTGGGGGACGGCAGTGTCAAGGCGGGCCTGCAGATCGTGTCCAGCGCCGCGCCGGAGAAGCTCAACGCGATCGGATCAAGTTCAGATCCAGTCCCGTTTGGTACTTTGTTTACCGGGATGATCCTCGCGAACCTGTTCTACTGGGGCACCAATCAATACGTTATCCAGCGTACGCTTGGGGCGAAGAACCTGGCGGAAGGGCAAAAAGGGGTGTTGCTCTCCGGCTTTTTCAAGCTGCTGGTGCCGTTCTTCATGATGCTGCCGGGCGTGATCGCGTTTCATCTGTATGGCGCGGACCTCGAGCATATCGACCTGGCGTATCCCACCCTCGTCGCCGATGTGTTGCCGGTCTACTTCGCCG
>JBCCHL010000269.1:0-2902 GCA_039028775.1 Pseudomonadota bacterium
CACGCTGCCCGCGCGATGTCCGCCCTTACGGACTGAGTGCTCTACGCTCCCTATGGGTCGCTGCGAGTTGAACCCTGGCAGGTGTTACCCTCGCTGGTTTTCGAGACCAGTGCTTACGACCGCTCAGCCACCCCTTTCGAGGTATGCCAATTGCGGCGAGCGGCGGATTTTAGGCACGCAACGGGTGGCGTACAGCGTTTGTGATGTGAGATCCGACGGATGACTCGAACGCAGCTGCCTCACATCCCTACGCCATCACGCGTCCTTGTTCCTCATGGTGAACTCGTAGAGCCGCGATCGAACCCGTTCGGATGGCCTTGTTGCCAGCGCCAGACGTCACGACACATCTCCTCCAACCCCAGCTGTGCTTGCCAGTTCAGCTGTTCGCTGGCCTTGCTGGGATCGGCATAGCAGGCCGCCACATCCCCTGGGCGTCGCGCCACGATTTCGAACGGGATCTCAACGCCGCTGGCGCGCTCGAAGGCACGGATCATCTCTAGCACCGAATATCCGTTACCAGTACCGAGGTTGTGGATTGCGAGGCCTTGATTGTCCTGCAGATACTGCATCGCTGCGAGGTGCCCGCGCACAAGGTCTACCACGTGGATGTAATCGCGCACCCCGGTGCCATCCACGGTTGGGTAGTCGTCACCAAACACCGCCAGCTGTGCGCGACGGCCGACCGCAACCTGCGAGATGAAAGGCATCAAATTGTTGGGGATACCCTGGGGATCTTCCCCGATCTCGCCGGACGCGTGCGCCCCCACCGGATTGAAGTAGCGCAGGATGGAAATTCGCCAGGTGGGATCTGCGGCGAAGATGTCCTGCAGAATCTGTTCGATCATCAGCTTGGTGCGTGCATACGGATTGGTAGCGCCAGTGTTGGCCGACTCTTCCAACGGAAGTTTCTCCGGAATTCCGTAGACCGTCGCAGAAGAGGAGAACACCAGAGTCTTACAGTCCGCGGCATTCATGACCTCGATCAGACGCAGCGTGCCGTTGATGTTGTTGTCGTAGTAGAGGGCAGGGAGGTCGTTGGACTCACCCACAGCTTTGAGACCCGCAAAGTGGATCACCGCGCTGAAGTTGTGGTTGGCGAACAGGGCTTGCAGCCGGTCTACATCGCGGATGTCGCCTTCGATAAAGCTCAGCTCCCGCTGGGTGATGCGCTGTACTGCTTCCAGGGAGGCGACGCTGGCGTTGGATAGATTGTCGAGTACCGTGACCTGATAACCTGCCTGTAACAACTCCACACACATGTGTGAACCGATATAACCGGCGCCTCCGGTAACGAGGATGTGCTGTGTTGTCATTCCTGCTCCTGATTAGTCCCTGCGTGTAAGCACTACACACTCTCGAAAGTTTTGCCTAGTTTTCGTCTGAGGAGATGCCGAACTTTTGCATGATGCTATACAGGGTCGGGCGCGAAACCTCGAGAAGTTTTGCCGCCTGCGTAACGTTGTGCCCGGCGGCAGCCAACGCCTTGGATACGGCATCGCGCTCTGCATCGGTGCGCGCCTCTTTCAGTGATCGGACGTTGATCAAGTCTGGGCCCTCCAGCTCCAGGCTTTCCGGCGTGATCACGTCGCCGTCCACCAGGATTGCCGCGCGGCGAATACGGTTTTCGAGTTCACGCACATTGCCTACCCAACTCCAATGCAACATCGCATCGATCGCTTCCGCCGAAAAGGTCAACGGCCGCTCGCTCGCGCGCAGGAGATGTTCCGCGATCATGAGGATGTCGATGCCGCGCTCGCGCAATGGTGGTACGGCCAGCTCAATTTCGCTGAGCCGGAAATACAGATCGCTGCGGAACGTCTCGCCTTGGACCATCGCGTCGATGTCTTTGTGGGTCGCAGCGACTATGCGTACGTCGGTATCGAGTGACGCCGTGGCACCCACCCGCTCGAAAGTGCGTTCCTGTAGGAAGCGCAGAATTTTGGCCTGCAGATCCAGTGGCATATCGCCTATCTCATCGAGGAACAATGTCCCGCCATCCGCAGCTTCCACCTTGCCGATCTTGCGTGAGTGCGCACCCGTGAAGCTGCCTTTCTCGTGACCGAACAGCTCGCTCTCGAGCAAGTTCTCCGGAATTGCGGCGCAGTTGATGGCGACAAAGGGTCGATCGGCTCGACCGGAGAGCTCATGCAGGTTGCGAGCCACGATTTCTTTGCCAGTACCGGTCTCGCCTCGCACCAGCACACTGGCTTCGGTCGGCGCTACGCGCTTGATCAGCCCGGACAGTTCGACCATAGCCGCGCTGCTGCCGAGCATCCCCGGCAGGAGGAACTTGTCCGGCTCGGAACGTTGCTGCAGCTTGCGGTTTTCCCGCTCAAGGGCCCACAAACGCATCGCTCGTTCGACCACAAAACGCAGTGTATTCGAGTTGATCGGCTTCTGATAAAAGTCATATGCGCCCATGCCGATTGCCGTCACGGCATGCTCGTGTTCTTCGCGGCCGGTGATGACCACCACCTTGGTGTCGGGAAATTCGCTACGGACGCAGTCGAGCAGCGCAAATCCTTCGGCCGTGCCACCCGCATCGGGGGGCAATCCGAGGTCTAACGTCATCACGGTGATGGATTTATCTCGCAACACTGCAAGAGCTTCTTCACGGCTAGAGGCGACTTCGACCTCAGGCAAATCGAAACACCAACGCATCTGGCTTTGTAGTCCGGGATCGTCCTCAACGATCAAAAGCGTTTGCTGGTCTTCAGACATGGGTGACCTCGTCCGCTGATTCGCGCGCATCAAGTTCGGCGTTGCTAACGGGGTTCTCGGCCGCGATCTCGTGGATCGGCTTGATCCCCTTCAGGGCTTCAGCCGCGACGCGGGCCTTGAACTCTGCGCTGTGCGTCCTGCGTTTCCGCTTCATCTGACTTCAGATGCCCCTCCTCCTGGC
>JBCCHL010000270.1:0-2863 GCA_039028775.1 Pseudomonadota bacterium
CATCCGCAATTGAACAGTGCCAGGCGCGTTCGAAAATACTGCTACATCCCAGATCGCCAATTTAGGTCAGCGAGATGCAAAATTCCCATCAGTCGGTGCGATACATCTGTCGACGAATATCGTTCAGGAAAAACCACTTGAATACGGCTCCGTTGTCATCAACTATGCAGCCTCTGGAAGGGACCTCCCCCCTTTGAGGGGAGAAGATCACCAACCGTCTTTTTTTGGAGTAGACATGCACAGGTTAGTATTCGCGATCACAGCAGCCCTTTTTGCATTCGGCTTTGCCGGTAACATCCAGGCTGATGCCAACACATCCCAACCGACGCTTATCCTCGCCAGCGCCGGCACCGGTGCGGCCGATGACAAAGAAACCAAGAAGGAGAAAAAGAAGGATAAGCGCGTGTGCAAGCGCGTCGCCGTGATTGGATCCCGCATCCCCGAGCGAATTTGCCGCCGTCAGAGCGACTGGGATCGGATGGAAGCCCAGTCCCGCGAGGAACTCGATCGCGCCAACGACGGTAGCGCACGCAGCGTCGGAGGCAGCGAAAACAGCTAGCCGCGCAGAGATGGCAGACCGTTGATTTTGCGTCAAGAATCGCAAACTTGCCGGGACCCACAGCGCGCCGCTGCGCTGTGGGCATCCGCTCAGTCCTACCATCCCGCGCGCGCGGGTGCTCATCCATGTCGGCGCGCTCTGGGCTCGATCGCACCGAACAGGGCTCGGTAGCGCGTGTCCCACACCACCCGCGATCGCGCCAAGCGGCACTTCCCAACCGTCGGCTTAACGCTGCTCTCCATCGTGCAGGCGCTGGCATTGGAGTTGCTCTGGGGGTACATCACCGAGGCTAATTATCTCTATGCGTGGAACAGCACGGCGCTTATCGGCTGGTTGCAGGTACTCACCACGTTGATCGGTCTGGGGTTGGTGTGGGTCATCTACGCGAGCAATATCATGCGCTTCGAGTGGGTCCCGACGATGTCTGATTCGATCTATCCGTTCGTCATCGGCATCGCCGAGTTTGCGCTGGTCGGGGCATCCGGACCGGGACGCTTCCATCTGTGGTTCATAGCTATAACGCTGATCATCGCCGTGACAACCTGGGTCGTGCAGATCACGATGGTGCGCGCCCGTCTGGAAGCGGAGAATGCTGAATTTTTCGCCACTCGCGCGCCTGCGACCCTGGCTGACTTCGTACCCCAGATCAGTGTGTGCGCCAGCATGTTGCTGATCGCCTTGCTGGTCTGGCTGTTCCCCGCGAGCCTGTGGCTGCAGGCGCTCGGCACGACCTGCACCCTCGGCTTCCTGCTCTGGCAGTTCCGGGATACGACACGCTACTGGCAGGCCTCCATCGCCCCCAACACCTCAACCGAGCAGGCTGATCCATGAAAAAGCCACCCGCAGACGTTGCGGCCATCTTGCAAACCTACCCCGCCCCGGCACGCAAATACTTGCGGACCCTGCGCAGCATGACGCTGCGGCTGGCGGCCAAAGACCCCGCGATCGGTGAGCTCACCGAAACTCTCAAGTGGAGCGAACCCGCCTACCTCACGACCGCGACCGGGGCCGGCAGTACCTTGCGCATGGCTTGGAAAGCTAAACAGCCCGACCAGGTGGCCTTGTATTTCAATTGCAACACCACCCTGGTGGACACGTTTCGCAGCTTGTTTCCCGAGTTGACCTACGAAGGCAATCGCGCGATTGCACTGCCCCTCGATCAACCCCTACCGCTCGATGCCCTGGAGCGTTGCATCGCCATGACCCTGACCTATCATCTGCGCAAGGCATCCCGCAACGCCCGCGCACGCGCGTGAGCCGTTATACGCAACCTCGCCGATGGGTTAGAATCGATACGTCGATAAGAACAAGAGCATAGCAGGGGGAGGATCTATCATGGCGCATCCGATGAGCGGGCGGGCGGCCATCTGTGGGCTGGGCATGACCGAGATGGGACGCGTATACCGCAGCGCTAACGATCTCGCGGCCGAGGCGGTCTATCTCGCCTTACAGGACGCAGGGCTCGACAAATCCAAGTTGGACGGCTTGTTGGTCAATGCCGGCACCACGCGCGGTGTGAACCTAGGCCTGCATCGCACCCTAGGCCTACAGGAACTCAACGTCCTCACCTTCATGCAAGGCTTTGGCTCCACGGCCGGCCAAATGATCCAGTATGCCGCCATGGCGGTGGAGAACGGCATGGCCGACTACATCGCCTGTGTGTTTGCGGATGACCCCCTCAAAGAAGGTAAGCGGACCGGAGACGCGTATGCCGGGCGCAGCCGCCCGGAAGCGATGGCAAGCCTGTATCCGATCTACGGTTACGCGGGTGCAATCCCGCTCTACGCCCAGGGTGCACAACGTCACATGGACACCTACGGCACAACCCAGGAGCAACTCGGCCACATCGCCATCTCCCAGCGCGAGTGGGCGGGCATGAACGAAGCCGCCACCATGCGCAAACCGATGAGCATGGACGACTATATGGCCTCACCCTGGGTGGTGGAGCCGTTTCACATCGTCGATTGCTGTCTGGTCTCCAATGGCGGGGTGTGTGTGATCGTCACCAGCGCAGAGCGGGCCCGCGATATGGCCCAGCCGCCGGTCTACATCCGGGGGTTCGCACAGAATCATCAACACGACGTCGGACGCGGCGAGATCGATTCGCTGCTGGTCAGCGCCGGCAAGAAAGCCGCGGGACGTGCCTTCGCCATGGCGGACGCCAAACTTGAAGACGTCACCCAATGCCAGCTTTATGACTGCTATACCTATACCGTGCTGGTCACGCTGGAAGACTACGGCTTCTGCGCCAAAGGCGAAGGCGGGGCGTTTGTCGAAAACGGCCGTCTCGGGCCGGGTGGCGCG
>JBCCHL010000271.1:0-2843 GCA_039028775.1 Pseudomonadota bacterium
CAACAAAGGGAGAACACACATGCGGATCGGCGCGGTCCTACCTCACAATGAAATCGGCACCGACCCGGGCGCAATGCGGGCCTACGCCCAGGGTATCGAGGCACTGGGCTTCCACCACGTGTTGCTCTACGACCATGTCCTCGGTGCAGATCCGGATCGCCCGGGTGGTTTCAGCGGACCCTACGACAAGGATGTGGCATTCCACGAACCCCTGACCACCTTCGCCTACCTCGCCGCCGTTACCGAGCGGCTCGAGATGGTCACCAATATTCTGATCCTGCCGCAACGCCAGACCGTGCTGGTCGCCAAACAGGCGGCCCAGGTCGCCATTCTGTCCCATAACCGGCTGCGACTCGGAATCGGCACGGGCTGGAACAAAGTCGAATACGACGGCCTCGGCGTGCCGTTCGCGGCGCGCGGGGCGCGTCAGGAAGAGCAGGTAGAACTGCTGCGGCGCCTGTGGCAGGAGGACAGCATCGACTATCAGGGTGAGTATCACCACATCGATCGCGCCAGCATCAATCCGCGACCGAGCCAGCCGATCCCGATCTGGTTCGGCGGCGGCGCGCCGGTGCTGCTCAAGCGGGCGGCGCGCATCGGCGATGGCTGGATGCCGATCGGTTCACCCAACGATCAATCCGCAGCCGCCATCGAGTTGATGCAGGCCGAGCGGCAAGCGGCGGGACGCGACTGGGACGGTTTCGGAATCCAGGCTCAGGCGATGTTCGCGGGCGGCAATCCGGACCGCTGGGGCACTCACGCGGAGCGCTGGCGCGGACTCGGAGCGACCCACCTGGCCGTACGCACCGACGGAGCGGGCTTCACTTCTGTGGAACAGCATTTGGAGGCTGCACAGAGTTATCTGGCAACGGTGGGTTAGCCCGCGTCACACGAGCGGTCGATGGGCGCGTTCAGGCGCCCATCACCGTGCGGGATTGGTGTTCGGTGCGAAAGTGCGGGCTGAGGGGCCTGCCCATGGAGAAGCTATCGAGCACAAATTCCCGGATGGCGGCCAAAATCGCCTCTTCATCCGGTAGGTCGCGCAGAAGTTCTTTGAGCAATCCCGCCTCGATCTCGGCTTCAAATTGGGTCTCATAAGGCCCGACGTCGATCCCTTCGCGGGTCTGGAAGTACCAGTGCTTGCCCACCATGAAGACCCGTTCGGAGCGGAACCAGGTCTTGGGCTGTTCGTTATTGCGATTCACTTTTTTCATGGGGTTCAAACTTCTAAAGCGTGAATAGCTGCGCATTGTGCAGGGCTTTGCACAGACTGTCTGTGCATTCGATGTGGGATTTGTAAATCAATCGTCTCGAATGTAAGCGTAACCCGGCCAAGTGTCGGATTCCTGACGGCTTAACCTGAAAACAGGACGGAAAAACCGAACGCAGGAACGACTGACCAACCACATAACACAAAGCGACCAACGGCCTGTCAGAGAACCTGCCTGGAAAGCGCTCGCGCAACGTGCGCCCTTCCTCAAGCAACCGACCCGGGTCTTCTTTCAGGCGTGATCAGAGCGCCTCCAACAAGCGCGCACCACGCTGTTGCAGCTTTTCGAGGGAATTTGCACCCAGGGGTACCACGAGCTGCGAAATGCCCTGAGCAGCATAAGCGGCCACCGTCTGTGCGGTGACCGGATGACGATTGGGTCCGACCAGCAGATCGGTATCATCCAGACCGCGCCCCGCTTCGCCCAGGAGCCCTGCAAGCGTCTCCAGCTTGGGTCCGACATCCTCCGGCGCGAGATCGTAGCCGTACCAACCCTGCCCACGGGCGGCCACCCGGCGCATGGCAGCGAGGCTTTCGCCGCCAAAATAGATCGGCGGATGCGGGCTTTGGATGGGCTTGGGATTGAAGTGACACTCCTGCAGACTCTGGGTCGGTCCGGAGAAGGTGCTATTGCCCGGCATCCACAGTGCCTGCATGAGATCGATATACTCATCACACAGCGCACCGCGGGATGAAAAGTCGACGCCGAGGTTTTCGAACTCTTCGCGCAGCCAGCCGACCCCAACGCCGAAGTCCACCCTGCCCGAAGACAGGAAGTCGACATCCGCCACCATTTTGGCCGTGTACACCGGCTGTCGCTGTGGCACCAGGCAGATGCCGGTGCCCAGGCGTACCCGCTCGGTGCATGAGGCCACAAACGTCAGCGCGGTGAAGGGATCGAGCAGGCCTTCGGGATCTCCCGGGATGCGTCCAGTATCGCTATAGGGATAGGACGATGCATAAGCGGGGAAAAACAGGACGTGCTCCGGCACCCAAATGCCATGGAAGCCCATCTCTTCCACCAGCTGGGCCGATTCCTTGATGAACGAGGGTGCTGTGTGTTGGCTGAAAGCCATAGCGACGCTGAGTTTCATTGTTATCGGTTGCACCTTTCGTTGTGTTAATTCGATTGTGTATTTGGTCTGGCGCTCGTGTTCGGTCAGACGTGCTTGCGCGAGTTTGCACGTCATGGTCGCGCGAAGCGCGAGCGCTGTAAAGATGGGATGAAACCGCGCTTTGCTGCCCGGTGCAGAGCCACTTCAGGATTGGCGATCCGCAAGGAAACATATCGGAATAGACGAGAGCGCGCGGCTCCCGGACATGTCGATTGAGATGGTGCCACCCGGTGACTGCTTTTCCGAGCGACTACTAAGCTGCTCAGACACCGGGTGCACCAGTGAGCAGGCCTGATCATCAAGCACAGCGCAAACACTAGCGTGTCGACAAAGATCTGCACAGGCTGCCTGGACGACGTGCCGCCCACATGCACGCCGTTCGTTATATTGGACAGACTGATCAGGCCGCCAGGCGCATAAGACAGGGGGCCTGGACTCAAGAGGTTCGCTCACATCGG
>JBCCHL010000272.1:0-2831 GCA_039028775.1 Pseudomonadota bacterium
ACCGGATTCAACGACGTTCGGGAGGATGCCGACTTCCTGGCCTTGAACCCGTACGGACTGATACCGGTGATGACCCACGGCGATGTGGTCCTCTACGAATCCCAGGCCATTTGCCAGTACATCGCCGATCTCTACGGCGGTCCCATGGCGGCCCAGACGCCCGGTGAGCGCGCACGCATCAATATGTACGGATTGAACTCTATCGCCAACTTCGAACCCAATTTCCTGCCCATGGTATTCGGCCAGGGGGGCGAAGAAGGCCAGGCACGCTACACCGCCAATCTGCAACCGCTGCTCGGAGCGCTTGATCAGGAACTGGCAGATCGTGAGTACCTCGTCGGCGAGGGTACAGGCCGGTTCACCGTGGCCGATATCATGATGGCCAGCGTTGTGGGTCAATATGGCCGCGCGATCAAATTTGACTTCAGCCCATGGCCAAATGTCGATGCCTGGGTCCAATTGACCACGCGACGTCCGGCGTTCTATCCGCCCCGAGACATGAAGGTGAACCCACGCGCCTGATCGCCCGCTCGCAGCGGGGTGACCCGCGGGCTAGGACAGGTGACAGCCGGGAGAAGATGCGCCACAAGTTCGGTATGATCGCGCCAAAATTACCGCTGGATCTGAACTTTGAGCATCCCTAACCCCGTGCGTTGCGCTGCAGCGATCTCAGGCCTGCTGGCGATCCTGTTGGTCCATCCTGTCTTAGCCGCAGAAGGCTATTATCGCGGCCCAAGCCTGGCCGGAGGCGCGCTGGTCTTCAGCGCGGAGGGAGACCTCTGGCGGACGACCTTGGAGGGTTCCGCGCCGCATCGAGCGACACGCCTGACCACCCATCCTGACCTCGAAACCCAGGCCATGCTCTCGCCCGATGGCGAGCGTGTCGCCTATGTAGCGAGGTACACCGGCAGCGACGAGATCTACACAATCCCCATCGGCGGTGGCTTACCGCGGCGCGTCACGTTCGACCTCGGCCGTATCCATCTGCAGCACTGGGTCGACAACAACAAGCTGCTGTACACGACAGATGCTACCCCGGGCGCACCGAGTACGTGGGTGCTCAAGACCATCGATCTGAAGTCCGGCGCCAGCCGGACCCTGCCGGTCGCCGACGCCTTCGCTGGCTTCTTGCACAAACAAGGGCGTCGCGAGACGTTGTTTTTTGTTCAATACGGCATCGGCATGACCACCGACAACACCAACTTCTACCGCGGTGGGATGCGCGGTCGACTCTGGCGCTTCAATCCCGACACCGATGTGGAGGCGACACCGCTGTTGGGTGATCACGAGGGCAATGTCCGCAACCCGATGGTCTACGACGAGCGGGTCTATTTCGTCTCCGACGCCAGCGGGCGCGACAATCTCTGGTCGAGTAATTTTGATGGCGAAGACCTCCGCCAAGAAACCCGCGACAAGAAGTGGTCGCTGCGCGAGGTCCGCATGGGGGCCGGGGATGACGACGGCAAAGTTGTGCTGCGCAAAGGCGCAGATGTCCACATCATAAATCTCGAAGATTCGAAACCTCGTCCGCGCAAGCTCGAGCTGAGCCTGAGCTCGGATCATCCCGAAAAACAACCGCGCTGGATCAAAAACCCACTGCAGCACCTGACCTCCGTCACCTACACGAGCGAGCTGGATAAAGTCCTGCTGACCGCACGCGGCAAGATGGCCGTCATCGGGTTGGATCGTTCCCGCCTGGTGACCATCAATACGCCAACCACGTCGCGCAATCGCGCCGGCGCGCTGAGCCAGGATGGCGCATGGGTGTACGCGCTTAGCGATCGTAGCGGCGAGGTCGAAGTGTGGCGCTTTGCGGCTGATGGCGCGGCTGATGCCAAGCAGCTGAGTCGGGATCGTCGCGGATTTAAGGAAAATCTGCAATTGTCACCCGAGGGCAAATGGCTGACCTATACCGACGGGATGGGCAGCCTCTGGATACTCGATACCAAGACCGAAAAAAAGACCCGGATCATCGACGAGAGCGACGGCTTTGCGCCGTTCGGGCGCATCGCATGGGCTCCGGGCGAACAGACCCTGGCGGTGGCGCATACACCCCTCGGAGAAACGCGGCCCAGAATTCTGCTGTATGGCACCAGCGATCGACGCCAGAGCTATGTTACGAGTGCCAGGTACAGTTCTCGCTCGCCGACTTTCAGTCCGGACGGCAACTGGCTGTACTATCTGTCGGAACGCAACTTTTCGCCAACCCCTTCCAACCCATGGCAGGATCGCGACTTCGGAGCTGCTTTCGATCGACGCTCTCTCGTGTTGGCCAGTGCGTTGACAGATGACGCGCAATTCCCCTTCGACCAGCCGACCGAACTCAGCCTGGCAGCGAATCGCGATAAGGAACAGGCAGACGAGGCAGATAAAGACCGGCAAACCGACAAATCGGATAACACGGAAAGTCAGAACATCGACTGGGAAAGCGTCGGCGAGCGCCTATACCAAGTGCCAGTCCCGGCGCACAACTACAATCGCGTCGTACTCAATGACAAGCGATTGTACGTCCAGGTCGTGCAGCGGAATGGTGATGCGCTCCTGCAGAGCACCCCGCTGTCTCCCAAGCCTAAGCTGACAACCTTCGCGACCAAAACGAGCCTGATCGATCTCTCGAGCGACGGCAAAAAGTTGGCCCTGTTACGGCGGGATCGAAAAAATGACAAACATAGGATCATGATCGTCCCCGCTGCGGAAAAGATGCCGAAGGATCTTAAAGACAAGGTGGTGAAAACCGCCGACTGGCAGTTCGAGATCAACCCCGTGGACGAATGGCGACAGATCTTCCACGATGCTTGGTTTATGCATCGGGAGCTGTTCTTCGACGCCGA
>JBCCHL010000273.1:0-2660 GCA_039028775.1 Pseudomonadota bacterium
CGATTTCCGAGCTGTTCGCCAAACTCAACGCGGGCAAAGCCCGCGCGCAGAATGCGCTGAAGTCCTTCGGTGCGGACGAGGCCAAGGCCGAGTTTGCCGCCCAGTTCACCCTCTTCAGCCAGAGTGTGACCAATGCGCTTGCGCAAGCAGATACGCCGGAGGCTTGCGATGAACAACTCGCGCGCTTGACCATGACGCTCGAAGAACTGGAGGGCCGGTTCGGGAATTTTGATGAATTCCTCCCTGACATCATCAGCAAACGCGAGGAGTTGCAGGACGCCTTCGACGCGCAGCGTGAAAATCTCCTGGACGAGCGTCAGCGCCGCGCGCAAAACCTGCAAGCGGCGGCCGGTCGTATCCTGGATGGAATCGCGAAGCGGGCGCAACGCCTGGATGGACTGGACGAGCTGAACACCCATTTCACCACAGACCCCATGGTGGTCAAGCTCAAAGATACGGCCACCCAATTGCGTGAGCTCGGCGATGCGGTGGGTGCCGACGATCTAGAAGGGCGCCTCAAAGCGGCCAAAGACGGCGCCGTGCGAAGTCTGCGCGACAAGCGGGATCTGTTCGAAGGCGACGGATCGGTGGTGAAGCTCGGCAGCCATCGTTTCAACGTCAATCAGCAAGCGCTCGAACTGACCCTGATCCCCCGTCAGGATGACATGTACGTGCACCTGACGGGCACAGGTTTCAGCCAGGCGGTGGCGGACACCCGTTTGCTTGAGTATCGCGAGTACTGGGAGCGCCCGACCGTCTCGGAGTCGCCCGAGGTATATCGCGGCGAGTATCTCGCTTCGCAGGTGATCGACGCGGTGCTCGAAGGGACGGGAATGGCCTGGTCGGATTTGATGGCTCTGCTGCTGGATGAAGATCGGGCGGCCGCGCACGTGCGGGACGTGGCCGCCGAGCGCTATACCGAGGGCTATGAGCGCGGCGTCCACGACCATGACGCCCTGCGCATTTTGCAGGCGGTGGTGCCGCGTATGGATGAGTTGGGTCTGCTGACCACCGCTGCGCCCGAACGTGCGTTGGCTCTTTTGTTCTGGCATGACCTCAATGATGATGCGGTGGTGCTCGATTGGCGCACGCGCGCCCAGACGGCCGCGCAGCTCCTGTCTCTCTTTCCAGGCAGGGCACCGTTTGAGCGTTTGGTTGGTGAGATGCAACGTGCACTCACCCGCTATGTCGAGAGTAATGACCTATCCCTCGAGGCGGAGGTCGACGATGCGGCCCGCTACCTGGTACGGGAGCTGTCTCAGACCGATCTGGTGTTCTCGATCTCCCAGGTGGCTTACGATCTGTTAGAGGCGCTGCGTAACTATCTGCGCGATCAGAAACTCATGGAGCAGTTCGGACAGAGTCTGGCGACGGTCAAGGACACCGGTACGCGGTTCTACATCGCCAGCCAGTGGTTGCAGGCGTTCGTCGATGCGCGCCGGCCCGAGATGGATGCTTCGGTATTGGAAACTGCCGTGCTGCTGCTGTATGCCGAGCGTAGCGAATTCCGGGTACGGGCCGCGGATATACAACTGAGTGTGGGCGGCTTGTTAGGACAGCACGAGAGGCTTAGCGATGGCGAACTGCACATGCATGTGCCGGATTTCCTCTTGCGCACGCGTCGGCACCACTCGGTCGATATGCCCGCACAGCGCGCGTTCACCGAAATCAAGCAGCAGGTGGCCCGCGATCTGCGGCGGGACTTGCAACTCGAGGCGTTTGTACCTCGCCCCTTGTCTTCCTTTGTGCGTAACAAGTTATTGAACGAGGCCTATCTGCCGATCATCGGCGACAATCTGGCCAAGCAACTCGGCGCCGCCGATGACGCCAAACGGACCGATCTGATGGGTCTGTTGCTGCTGATCTCGCCCCCCGGCTATGGTAAGACGACGCTGATGGAGTATGTGGCCAGCCGTCTGGGGTTGATCTTTGTCAAGGTCAATGGTCCGGCGCTGGGTCACAGCGTGGTATCGATCGATCCCCAACAGGCGCCCAGCGCCACTTCCCGTCAGGAATTGGAGAAGCTCAATCTTGCCTTCGAGATGGGTAACAACGTGATGCTCTATGTCGACGACATTCAGCACACCAATCCGGAGTTCTTGCAGAAGTTCATCTCCCTGTGCGACGGCACACGGCGTATCGAGGGCGTATGGCGCGGCGAACCCAAGACCTATGATCTGCGCGGGCGACGCTTCTGCGTGGTGATGGCCGGTAACCCGTACACCGAGTCCGGTGATGTCTTCCAGATCCCGGACATGCTGGCCAACCGGGCGGATGTCTATAACCTAGGCGATGTCCTGTCTGGCCGCGAGGAGGTGTTTGCGCTCTCCTATGTCGAAAATTCCTTGACCTCCAATCCAGTGTTGGCGCCGCTCGCCACCCGGGATATGGACGACGTTTACCGCTTCGTGGAGCGGGCTGCGGGGCGAACCGTTGCCGACAGTGACTTCAAACACGCCTACAGCGGTGCGGAGGCCAGCGAGATCGTCACTGTTCTGCAGAAGCTGCAGGCCGTGCAGCGCGTGGTCCTGGCAGTGAACCAGGAGTACATTCGTTCCGCGGCGATGGATGAACTGTTTCGTACCGAACCGCCGTTCAAACTGCAGGGCAGCTACCGCAATATGAACAAGCTGGCCGAGAAGATACTGCCGGTCATGAAC
>JBCCHL010000274.1:0-2598 GCA_039028775.1 Pseudomonadota bacterium
ATACGTACGCGATCAAACCCAGCGCTGCCCCGACCATTACCGTTGGGAGAATGGCCAGACCGTCCAACCCATCGGTCAGATTGACGGCGTTGCTCATGCCGACGATCATGAGATAGCTCAGGACGACAAACCCCACACCGAGCGGGATGGCCACAGATTTGAAGAACGGCACGATCAACTCCGTTTCTGCAGGCAGCTCCGCTGACATGTAAAGAAACACAGCCGCGGCCAGACCGAAGACCGACTGCCAGAAGTACTTCCAACGTGCGATCAGGCCAGCCGAGTTCTTGCGCGAAATCTTGAGATAGTCGTCCACCCAGCCGATGGCCCCGAACGCAAGCGTTACGGTCAGCACCATCCAGACGTGACGTGAACTCAGGTCGCCCCAGAGGAGGGTGGTGATCAGAATCACGATGAGGATCAGCGCTCCGCCCATGGTCGGCGTCCCCGCTTTGCTGAAGTGGGACTTCGGACCTTCGTCCCGGATGGTCTGCTCGATCTGCAACGCCGATAGGCGGTCGATCACATAGGGACCGATTAACAAAGACATGAACAGCGCCGTCATGACGCTGACCATGGTGCGGAACGTAAGGTATTGAAAGACCGAAAAGCCGCTGACAAAACCGGCGAGATACTCTGTCAAATAAAGCAACATCTAACCGCCTCCCACGACATCGTCAGAACTGTATTCAAGCAGGGCCTGGGCTGCGACCAGACGGTCGTCCAGGGCAAAAAATTCCCCCCCAATCTCCTGGGTGTGCTCGTGCCCCTTCCCTGCCAACAGCACCACGTCGCCGCTACCGGCGGTAAAAATTGCTCGGCCGATCGCCTGCGCCCGGTCTTCGCATTCCCACACCAGACCATCACCCGCACCCGCTCGCATCGCGGCGATGATCTCCGCCGGATTTTCGGAGCGAGGGTTGTCGGATGTCAGCCATACGAGATCGGCATGGGTGGCCGCGATCCGTCCCATCTGCGCACGTTTACCGGCGTCGCGGTCGCCACCACAGCCGATCAGACAGATCAAGCGCCCGCGCACGCTCGGGCGCAGAGCTTGTAACGCCTTGGCCAGCGCATCCGGGGTATGCGCAAAATCGACGATCACCGCAAAGTCCTGCGCTCCGGGTACAATCTCCATACGCCCCGGCACCTGGCGCAGGCGGCGCAGCGCCTCGGTCAGCGTGCCCGCATCAGCGCCTTGGAGCGCCATCACGGCCAGCGCGCAGGTGATATTGGTGACCGCATACTCGGCTAATACCGGCAGCCGCGCGGCCAGGGGGCCGAGCGGTGATTGCCACTCAACGTCCATACCCTCACCGCAAAGCTGAGCCTGCACCTGCCAGTCGCCGTCTTGGCCGATGGTCACCACCGGGCAGGCGAGATCCCGTGCCAGCTCAGCACCGAACTCATCGTCGATGTTGATCACCGCACCGCGCAACGCAAAGTCGGTGAATAGTCGACGCTTAGCCGCACCATAGGCGGCCATGGTCTCGTGGTAGTCCAGGTGATCCCGACTGAGGTTGGTAAAGACGGCGTAATCCACGGCCAACTCAGCAGCTCGGCCCTGCTCCAGTGCATGGGAGCTTATCTCACACGCCACATCTTCTATGCCGTTGCTCAACATGTCAGCGCACATGCGCTGCAGGGCGGTCGCATTAGGCGTGGTCATGTGCAGTTCGCGCAGCGCCTCCGCATCCCCCCAGCCCAGCGTGCCGATGTAACCCGACCGCCCTTTGAGCACGCGCATCAGATCCGCCAGATGATAGGCCACCGATGTCTTGCCATTAGTTCCGGTGACACCGATCACCGTCTGCGCCGCGGTTGGATCGCCGTAGAAGCGGCGCGCGAGCTCACCGCGCCGGGCCGCAACGTTGTCGATCAAGACCACGGGGAGGCCCGAGGATGCAGTTTCGATACCAGCGCTGGTCACCGCAACAACCGCACCAGCTGCGCGGGCCTGCGCAATGTGGTTTAGAGCCGTCGCCGCATCTGCGGTCGCCGCCACAAAGGCGAAGCCCGGCCGCACCTCTGCGTGATGCTCAGCGACTCCCTCGAGCAGCATCTCAGCCTGCTCAGCAGGCACGGCCTCGTCAAGCAACCAGGCACCCAGCTTCATATGGCACCCCCGGCTTCGAGACGGGACACGCCCGCGATCTGCTGATCGGGAACCACCCCCAGCATCAAGAGCGTCTTCTGCGCAACGCGTCCAAATATAGGCGCTGCGACCACCCCACCACCGCTCAGGCCGGCGCTGGGCTCGTTGACAGTGACCACCATCACCACGCGCGGATCGGAAGCGGGCACCATGCCCGCGAACCAGGCGACGTGACGCTCATCGTCGTAGCTACCCGAAGCGAAAATGCGGGCGGTACCGGTCTTACCCGCTACCCGGTAGCCCGGCACCGCAGCCTGGGAAGCTGTGCCTTCAACGGTCGTGACCTGCTCCATCATACCGACAACTTCCGCAACGACCCGGTGGTCGAACACACGTTCGCGCCGGCGTGGCGTGCCATGCAGGATGGACAGCGGCATCTTCTCGCCGAACGTCGCCAGCGTGAGATAGGCGTGGGCTAGCTGTAGCGGGGTCACCGACAAACC
>JBCCHL010000275.1:0-2515 GCA_039028775.1 Pseudomonadota bacterium
CATCACACGGCGGGGATTCGCAAATGTTTGTTGCGATGGGTCGCAAACGACTCTCGCCAACACCTGTAAAGAAGGCTACGAAATTGGTGAAATATATCCTGTGCCGGGTCCCGCTCGTCGTCCTGTTGTTGAGTCTCAGCGGCTGCGGCACGGTGGGCTACTACGCGCAAGCAGCATGGGGGCAATGGTCGCTCCTGCGTGCTCGCGTAGATGTACCACAGCTGTTGGACGATCCGACCCTCCCCGCAGCTACCCGCCAGCGCCTGCAAGTCGCCTGGCAGATTCGCGATTTTGCCGCGAGTGCCATGGACCTCGCCCCTGACGCACGCTACAGCACGTTTGTGGACCTTGAGCGCCCCTATGTCGTGTGGAACGTTTTTGTCGCGCCACCCTTCGATCTCACCGCACAGACCTGGTGCTACCCGATTGTTGGGTGTGCGCCGTACAGGGGCTACTTTCGCGAACAGGCCGCCCGCGACTTTGCGGCCGGGTACAGCAGCCGGGGATACGACACCCATGTCGGTGGCGTACCGGCGTATTCGACGCTCGGCTGGTTTGACGACCCGTTGCTCAGCACGTTTATCGATTGGCCCGATGGCGATCTGGCCGATTTGCTGCTGCACGAGTTGGCGCACGGTCGTGTCTGGGTTAACGGTGACGTCACCTTCAACGAGAGTTTTGCCAGCTTTGTCGGCCAGGAGGGCGCCCGACGCTGGATGCAGACCCACGGGGCCGCCCAGGCGCTTACGACGTGGCAGCAGCGCCGGTTGGTCCGCCGGCGGTTGACGCAATTTTTGTTGAACGTGAAGGCGCAGTTCCAGCGCGGCTACGCGCTCGCTGCGGATGGTGGTGTGCAGGGCGAGGTGCGCAAAGCGGAACTACTCGCAAAAATGCATGCCTGCTACGCTGCGCATCGCGAGCGCTTGGGTGGTGGGCGCTATGACGAGTTGGTCTATCGGCGGGTCAACAATGCCTATCTCGTCTCGGTGGGTACCTATGCGGATGACGTGCCTGCGTTTGCCGCGCTGTTTAAGCGCGAAGGTGAAGACTGGCCCCGGTTCTTTGCTGCGGTAGAGGCGCTCGCCGAATTGCCGGACACAGAGCGGCGAGCGGTCGTGGCGGCGCTCGCCGGGTCAGCGCAGGATGAGGTAGGTGCCGACGCTGATAATGACGGCACCCAGCAGATTGACTGCGAGGCCTTCTTTGGCCATGGTCGCGACGCTGAAGCGCCCGGTTGAAAACGTGATCACGTTTGGTGGAGTCGCCACGGGTAACATAAATGCGCACGAAGCGCTGAGCGCAGCAGGGATCATGAACAGCTTGGGATCGGTGGCTGCCCCCACGGCGGCTGCAGCAAGGATCGGCATCAACAAGGCGGTCGTAGCGGTGTTGCTCGTGACCTCAGTCAGAAACGTGACCGCCAGACAGATGCACGCGATCATCAGCAGTAGCGGCAGGGCGGAAAGCGATTCCAGGGCGCTGCCGATGGTCGTGCTGAGACCGGAACTGGTAAACGCGCTGGCGATCGAGATTCCCGCGCCGAAAAGGATCAGCATCCCCCAGGGAATCTTATTGGCCGTTTCCCAGTCGAGCAGCTTGTCGCCTTCCCCATTTGGGATAATGAATAAAAGCACAACGCCGAAGAAAGCGACGATCGCGTCGTTGGTGTAGGGGAAATCCAGCCAGGTGCTCCAGCCACCAAACGGCGCTGACCGGGTGATCCACAAGGTGGCGGTGATGGCAAACACGATGAACACGCGACGTTCCGGGGTGCGCCAGGCTCCCACTTCGGGGAGGTCGAATTCGCCGGTAAATCGCAGGCGGCGCGTTACCCAGAAGCCCGCCAGCGGCAGCAAGACCAGAACGATCGGCAAGGCCCAGGCCATCCAGGTGGAGAATGCGATGGTGGTGCCTGTGGTCTGCTCGTATACCCCCATGAATACGACGTTCGGCGGCGTGCCGATCGGCGTTCCCATCCCCCCTATACTGGCGCCGTAGGCGATACCGAGCAGCAGCGGCACCACTAGATCCTTGTCTTCGCTGCCGTCGATCACCGCCATGGCGACCGGCAGCAACATGAGGACCGTGGCGGTGTTGGATATCCACATACTCAAGATGGCACTCGCCGTCATGAAGCCAAACACCAGGCGTCGGGAACTGCTGCCGCCGAAGGCGTTGACCATCGCCAGCGCGATGCGTCGGTGCGCGCCGCTGCGCTCCAGGGCGGTCGCCAGGAGGAAACCGCCGAGGAGCAGCAGGACCAAGGGGTGACCGTAGGCCTGCCCCACCTCGCTGGCGCTGAGCACGCCACTGAGCGGAAACAGCATCAGCGGGATCAGTGACGTTGCAGGGATCGGGATCGGACTCAATATCCACCACAACACCGTCCAGGTGGTGATGCCCAGCGTAATGCCGGCCTCTGGAGGGGCGCTATTGAGATGCATCAACCATGCGGCACAGACCGCACTCAACGGCCCGAGAGCCAGAATCGCGCCGTGTTGTAGCGCCGATTGGC
>JBCCHL010000276.1:0-2503 GCA_039028775.1 Pseudomonadota bacterium
ACCGGGATGGTCTGATAGCGCGAGCGATACGTGATCGTGCTGTCGTACAGGTCGAGCATGAGATACATACGCGATGAGGTCGCGGGTTTGGCCACCAGCTGATGCAGGATCTGAATACCGTACTGGCCGCGCTCCAAGCGCCGGCCCAGTTCGAGCAGACGCCAGCCATAGCCTCGGGTCATGTTTTCCTGGATTTGACCGTTCACACCAGAAATGCGCTCGATCATGCTATCGGTCAAGCGGATGGCGTCAGCGATCGAGTTGAAGCGCCATTGCGCGTGGTTGGTGCTGCGGGTCAGCGCGTTGAACAGCCGCCAGGCGTCGGCCGAAAGTCGTTCCCGCACCTGGTTGGCGAGTTGATTGACGCGTTGTAGTAGAGGATACAGACCCTGCCCGCTATCGGTGTCGAAGAGCATGTGCTGCCATTGCCCGCTGAGCTGATCAACGCTCTGGGCCTGGCTCAAGCGTTTCGCCTGCCCGGCATTCACCACATCCAAATCCTCTAACAGCTCGATGACAGTTTCGATGGTCATTTTGCGCTCGTCGATGTCGGCTTCGGCGATGTGGCTCAACAAGCTGCGATAGGTGCGTACCGCACCCTCGGTGCGCTCCAGATAGCGACCCAGCCAGAACAGATCATCGGCGGTGCGGCTGGGCAGATCGCGATCGCTGCGCCTGGGACGCACCACGATGTTACTGTTGGTCAGGGTATCGACGTTGCGCACATCCTGATCGTCGGCGGGTACCCACAGGTCTTTGGAGATATCACCTTCGGGCGTCGCTTGACGCACCATACCACCTGGCAGGACCTGGTAGCCTTCATCGGTATGGACCACAAACAGCCGCAACAGTGTCGGTGCAGCGGCAACTTCCCCTGCCGCGTTGATGTGCGGGCTATAGGACAGTTCGATCGGTTCCCGCGCAACCCAGCGATAAGGGGTATGCCAGTCCGCGGGTTGGACCGTGCGCTCCCAATAGTCCTGGGTGCGCGTGCCGAACATGTCCTGACGGCTGAAGGCCGGTCCGAGCAGCAGCTGCGCTTGGTGGGCGCGCGCGTGGGCCAGTTCTCTGTCGCCCCCAAGCCACCAGGTCGCAATGTTCGGCAACAGCAGGTCTTCGTTGAGCAGGGTCTGACACAAGCCGGGTAGGAACGACATGATCGCGTCGTTTTCGAGCACGCCGCTACCCAGGCTGTTGGCCATATGTACCTGCTGGTGCCGCGCGGTGTTTACGATCCCGGCTACACCCTGGAAGGCTGCTGGCGTGAGGTAGATCGGGTCGCAATTCTCCGAGTGCGGAAACCGCAGCACGCAGCCCACCGGCTTTAAGCCCTCTAGCGTCTTCAGATAGACGGCGTCATCGCGCACGGTCAGGTCGGCGCCCTCCACCACCGGGAAACCGAAATACTGGCCGAGGTAGGTCTGTTCAAAATAGTTATTTTGCTCGGGACCCTGCGCGAGCAACACCACGATGCCATCTTTCACCGCGCGATCGGCGGCGGTCACCAGTTGTCGCGCCATCGCCGCAAAGGTGGTCGCGAGCCGCTGGGTGCGCGAGCGGTGGAACAGTTCCGGCAGAGCCTGGGCGGACAACACGCGATTTTCCAGGCACATGCCGAGGCCTTGCGGTGCTTCGGTGTAGTCTGCCAGGACCCGCCATTGGCCGTCGCGGCCGCGCCCGATGTCGTAAGCGACCAGGTTTAGGTGGCGCAGCGCGCCGGTCGCATAACTGTGCATCGGTAACGCAAATTTGGGATTGCCGAATATAAGGGCGGGTGGCAGACCGCCGTCGCGCAGCAATGTGCGTGGACCGTAGAGGTCGCGCAGGATGTGATCGAGGAGTTCGGTGCGTTGCAGGAGACCGCGCTGCAGGTGCTGCCAATCGGTGTTGCTGAGTGCAAAAGGAATCGGATCGAGTGCCCAGGGGCGAGGGACATCCAGATCGCGCACCAGCATTTCGGCGCGCAGTTGTTCGGGTTCCGGGGCGTGTCCGCTGGCGTCGCGGAAGAACCCCAGGATGTCGGCCCAGGCCGCGTCGTTACCAGGGTTCAGTTCGTCGTAGGCGCCATTGGGGACCAGGTAGGTCGCCGGACGCTGGGATGAGATACCGACTACTTCGCTCATGTTTAAATTCTAGCGCTTTGCCGCGAGATCAGTGAAGTATTGGTCAGCCGCCCGCATGACCTTAGGCGCGAGCCACAACGCTGATACCATGGTCGGGATCGCCATGAGCGCAAATGCTGTGTCGATGATGTTGATCGCGGCCTCGACGGTGATGACTGCGGAGATCAGGACAAAGCCCACAAAGACCCACTGATAGACCCGCCGCCCACGGGCCCCGCACAGGAAGCCGGCGCACTGGTTGCCATAGAAGGCATAGGTGAACAGGGTCGTCATCGCAAAACATACGATGCTCAAGACTACCACCAAGGTGCCCGCGCTGCCTAACAGGGTGGCGAACGCATTGGCGGTCAGGGTGACACCCTGCGCTTCGGAGCTCTGCC
>JBCCHL010000277.1:0-2250 GCA_039028775.1 Pseudomonadota bacterium
CCACTGGCGTGGTCGCCCATGGAAGGATTTTCAGTCTTTGATCCAGGATGCGTTGCGTTTCTCGCGAAACGCCGCCATGCCCTCTTGGCCTTCGTCGCTCTGAAACATCTGGCCGCTCCAGGGCCCGGTCACCTCAAAGCCCTCTTCGCGGCTCAGACCCGGGACGGTGCGTACCAATTTCTTGCACTGCTGTACGGCTATGGGACCGCCGAGGTTGATCATGTCCACTTCTTCCTGCACGGCGTCCAATAGTGCCGCTTCGGGTACGGCGCGATGGGCAAAGCCCATTTCGACCGCTTGTTCTCCGGTAAAGCGTTCGCCGGTGATGAACAGTTTCATGCCGTGATGGGTACCGAGTTTAGGCAGGCAGACCACAGATATGACCGCTGGAATCACCCCGATACGCACTTCACTGAAGCTGAATTGCACATCCGCCCGGGTCACCACGATGTCGGAAGCGCCGACCAAGCCAAGACCGCCGGCAAAGGCCGCACCGTTGATCGCAGCGATCACCGGCTTCGGGCTGTCCTGGATGGCCGCCAGTACATCGGTATAGGCGACACTGCGGCCTTGTACCCCAGCCGCACCCGGCGGACTCTTAAGGTCTGCGCCTGCGCAGAAGGCGGGACCGTTGCCGGTGATCACAATGCTGCGCACATTGTCGTCGGCGTTGGCCGCTTCAAGGTGATCAAAGACTTCAGTTACCAGCACCGCCGATAACGCGTTGCGATTCTCGGGGCGATTCAATGTGATCCAGGCGGCGCCGCCTTTACGGATCTCGTACAACGTGGCTTCTGTACCAGCCATGTGGGCTCCTTATTTGTGTTGGTCCGCTATTCTTCCGCCAGGGTCACCAGCAATTGGCCATTCTCAACCTGTTCGCCGGCGCTCACATGTACGGCTTCGACCTTGCCGTCCGCCGGAGCGGTGATGCGATGTTCCATCTTCATGGCCTCCAAAATCAGCAATAACTGACCCTTGGACACGTTGTCACCAGCAGCGACATCGGTGGAGAGAACAGCACCGGGCATGGGCGCGACCAAACCACCTCCCGCCTCGTCCGCGCCAGGCACGGGATAGCGGGGCTGCTGGGTCAGCTCCAGCCCGCCGCGATTGGTCTGTACCATCCACACCTTGCCTCGCGCATCCACCTCACAAGACACACGGCGACCGTCGATGGCCACATCGACGGATCCTTGGCCACAACGAAAGACCGCCACGTCCAGGGTGCGATCGTCGACCATGACCTTAAAACCCCCGGTTTTCTGGGATTGATATTCCAGCGCCAATTCATCCTTGCCGCAGGTGAACGTGATGCGTTCAGGCGGCATGGTCGAATTACGCCATCCACTCGGGATGCGGCGATGGATATTCGCTTGCGCACGGCGCAGTGCCTGACCTTCGATGATGGCCGCAATACCAGCCTCGATCTGTTCTTCGCGGGAAATCTCCCGCGTCAAGGCGGGCGCCACGCGCTCGATGAAGTCGGTTGTGGTATCACCGGCCAGATATTCGGGGGTGCGCAGGGTGGCGACCAGAAAATCGCGATTGGTGGTCAAACCTTGAATCTGGGTGGTTTCCAGCACCCGGGCCAAACGTCCCGCGGCTTCTCTGCGTGTGGGCGCGTGCACTACCACCTTGGCGATCATCGGATCAAATTCGGTCGAGATCTCGCTGCCGGTCTCTACGCCAGAGTCGAAGCGTGCGTTGGCCACCTGCGACGGTACCCATTTCTCGACCGTACCCGGGGAGGGTAGGAAGCGTTTGGCGGGATTCTCCGCGTACAAGCGCGCTTCGATGGCGCAACCGTTGATCTTGAGATCGTCCTGGGTGAACGACAGGGTCTCGCCTTCGGCAACGCGAATCTGCTCACGTACCAGGTCGTGACCGATGATTTCCTCGGTGACCGGATGTTCTACCTGCAGCCGCGCGTTCACTTCGAGGAAATAAAAGTCGTCTCCGCTCAAAAGAAACTCCACCGTACCTGCGGAGGCGTAACCGAGCTTTTTGGCTGCTGCGATGGCAGCAGCGCCCATGCGCTCTCGGATGTCTGGGGTCACCGCTGGAGACGGCGCTTCTTCGATGATCTTCTGGTGGCGTCGCTGGATAGAGCACTCGCGCTCAAAGCAGTGCACCAGATTGCCATGGGTATCGCCGAGAATCTGTAACTCGACGTGGCGAGAGACAGCAAGCCACTTTTCCAGGAAGACGGTGTCGTCGCCGAAGGAGCTGCCGGCTTCGCGTTTGGCG
>JBCCHL010000278.1:0-2249 GCA_039028775.1 Pseudomonadota bacterium
CGCAATTCACGTGCGATGAGCTTGTTGGGCACTTGATCCATCCAACTCAGCAGCTGCTCGGCATCTCGAACCGATAGCGCCAGCTTGCGGCTGTCACGCCTGGCTCGCGCTTTGGCGGAGGTGAAGTAGATGAGCCCAGCCACCAATCCCAGGCAAATGCTCAAGCCAACGATCAAATAAACGGTCACGATAGATCTCGATAAAACGGGCGTTCAGAAGTCTAGTCAAGATCTGAAGGTTTGCCCTCGGCATTACCGTTCACATAGGTAGTGTTGCGCCAGCGAGCGACGCGCACCTCACCGCTTTCGGTGACTAAATTTGGGTATTTCGGAGCGGTCATGTAACGAGCAAACCACTCTCCGAGACGCTCTTCATCATCGAGAATGTCGCGCAGCAGTGCGCGCGCCTGCACCACAAATGCCGGATCGATATCAACACCCGACATGTCTTCTCGCAGTGGCGGGTCCTGATAGTGTGGGTCGTGTTCGGCGCCGATCAGGTCGATGATCAGGTCGTCGAGCATCTCCACCAGCGTCGGCGCTCGAAACCCGATGGAATAGGTCATGCAAGCTTCGGTGGCGATGCCCCAGTGCGGAATACGGGGGGGTAGGTACAGCATATCGCCGGGACCAAGAAGATGTTCTTCTACGGGGTCGAAGTTTGCCAGCAGGCGTAGATCGGAGTCGTCGCGCAGGGGCTCATCGGCCGGGCAGGGGGCACCCAATTGCCAACGGCGTTGCCCCTCGAGCTGCAGGAGAAAAACATCGTAGTGGTCGAAATGCGGCCCGACGCTGCCCCCGGGTGCGGCGTAGCTGACCATGATGTCATCCAGGCGCCAGGCGGGGAGAAAATCGAAGCGCTGTTTCAAATCCGCAACCGCGGGCACCCAGATATCTACCGCCTGCACCAACAAGGTCCAGTCGCGTTCCGGCGTTGACAGAAAATCGGCCTCGGTAAACGGGCTGTGGCGTAGTTGCCAGTCAGCGTTTTGTTGTTGGGTGATCAGCCGCGCTTCTACATCCTCCTCCAGTGCCAGTCCGGCCAGCTCGTTGGCGCTGAGCGGATTGTCGCTTTGTTCTAATGGAGTGTGCAGAACCACCGGTTGTTGTTGCCAGTAATCGGAGAGAAACCTGGCGGCGGGTATGCCGAGCATCGCATGCTGTGTATCGGGAGCGTGTTTCTGAGTCATGTCGGGATTCTAGCTCAGCTGCATACTTGGCACCCGACGCGTATGCTGGTTCGGGCAGTAATTCAGGGTGAACAAATGAAGGTATGGCATTGGATTGTGGGCGCGCTGGCGGTGCTCTTTCTACTGTTGGGGGTTGTGTTGTTCGAAGGTGACCTGCCAGCCGCCGAAGTTGAGGCGCGTTACAGCAATTCGAGCTCCCAGTTTTTAGAGCTGACCAACGGTGCGCGGATCCATTTTCGCGATGAAGGCCTGCACGATGGCCCGGCGGTGCTGCTGATCCATGGTGCCATGGCTTCGCTGCATACCTGGGGTGGATGGGTGGAAGCGTTAGGTGATTCCTACCGGGTGATCAGCGTGGATCTGCCAGGTCATGGTTTAACTGGCCCGACACCCCCATTTGCCGAGGGCGAAGACCCGTTCCAGTCCAGCGTGGCGCAACTGCTGATGCATCTGGATGTGTCGCGGGTCGCCCTGGCCGGCAATTCCATGGGCGGTGGTGTGAGCTGGCGCTATGCGCTTGAGTACCCACAGCAGGTGTCTGGGCTGATACTGATCGCGGCCGTGCCACCGAGAACCCCGGACCGAGCTGCACAGCAAGGCGGCGGTGGCAGTATCGGCTTTCGTTTGTTACGGCTGGACTGGTTCCGGGCGGTGGCCCGGTACCTGGACCCGCGCTTGCTGGTGGAGCAGGGCTTACGCTCGGCCTACCATAATTCGCCGGTGGTTGATGACGCACTGGTGCAGCGGTACAGCGATATGATCCTGCGTGAAGGCACCCGGGCTGCGATCCTCAGTCGCGCTCAAGGGCGGCGGTCGAGCCCCGATGTTGCACAGCTGGCCACCCTCAGCACACCGACCCTGGTCATGTGGGGAGCACATGATGCGTTGATTCCGGTCAGCACGGTCGAGGTGTTCCAAGCGGCGCTGCCACATGCCAAAACGGTGGTGTTTCCCGATCTCGGACATGTGCCGATGGAAGAGGCACCGCAGCGTACCGCGCGTCTCGCGGCCGAGTTTTTACGTGGCCTGGACGCCCAAGCAGTTGCCGCCCCCTGACACC
>JBCCHL010000279.1:0-2242 GCA_039028775.1 Pseudomonadota bacterium
CCTTGGCGACGTAGATCCCCTCCGATCGGGCGTTGCCGGCATCCCCTCCGGGCACGTCGCGGGTGTAGGTGCCGATGTAAGCGTAGTTCGCCTGGAAAGCCTGCAACGGTTGGACCCCTGAAGCAACGCCCGATGCGATAAGTGCGGCGAAGGGCGCCGACTGATGGTACCATCTGCCCCAGCCTTTGGCTGAGGCGCAATTCAAACTGCGGCCGCGCCGAACCGTAGGTCCGTCGCGCACCCCTTCTCAGACTGCGGGGCCTTCCAAGACCTGCTGCCATCCAGGCCCAGGCGCAAGGGGATGGGACCCTGAGGGCGCTAACCTAAGGAACCCTAACCGGGACCTGATAGTCTACGCTAGCGGTGCCACTGGCAACGACCTCGGCGGTGTCCGTTTCCTCGATGGTGATATCGACCTGGCCGAGCTCCAGCCAGCTGGACCCGACTTCCTTTGCTTTGGCGACATACGATTTCCCCGCCTCGAAGTTCACGGTCGTCTGAAGGCCAGCGCGACGCTCCCCATGGGTGAACAGCACAACAATGGCATGCTCACCCGGCGACACATCGATCGGTTGGTCATAAGCCGTGTCTCTTGGGACGCTCCCGTCAATGCGGACAATCGCGGTGTATTGATCAGCCACGGGCCAAGTGTCTGCAACCATGGAACCTTCGATCGTCGCATACCCCGCTGGATCGGACACTGCGGGCGGCTCGTAGGTGGGTGCGCTTGTGCAGGTGGCCAAGAGCAACAACGAGGCTACGGTCAGGAGCGCTCTGAACGTGGAAGTCCTAACCACTGCGTGCAACAATGGGCTTCTCCTTATTTCCTATCTGAACGAGAAACGCGGAGTTTCCAAACTGCCTCCAACCAACGGCAGGCGCAATGGCGTCATGGCCGACCGTCAGAGCCGGTGGCGCGCAGCTGAACGATCGCAATCTGTTGATACGGTGCGCTCGAGCAGGCCAGCACCGCGATCGCGAGATTTCGGATAGAATCCCCGCGCTGGTGGGTTTGCGCGCGGTGGGCGGGGCTCCCACCTAGGGGGAAACCGGGGGGCTACGCCTGTTGCTGACGCTTGACCACCTGCTGCAGTTCGACTTCGTGACCTTCGCTCAGATCGTACTGATCGATCTGACGTTGTCGGGAGACAACGCAATCATCATTGGCCTCGCGGCCGCTGGCCTGCCACCCGATCAGCGGCGCCGCGCGATCGCCATTGGTATCGTTGGCGCCACGCTGCTCCGCGTCGTGTTTGCCTCGATGACGTACATACTGCTGGGGATCGTCGGACTAACCCTGGCGGGCGGCATCCTGCTCCTATGGGTGACCCACAAGATGTGGCGCGAGACACGGGCGTCGGCATCCGAAGACTTGGGCGGTGATGACGCGGCAGAACCCAAGACCATGCGCGGCGCCATCATCAGCATCTTGATCGCGGATGTATCGATGTCCTTGGACAACGTGCTGGCGGTGGCCGGCGCCGCCCATGGTTACCCTGGGATGCTGATCTTCGGGTTGGTGCTGTCGATTGCGTTGATGGCGCTCGCGGCGAACTTCGTGGCCAAGCTCTTGGAGCGGCATCGCTGGCTCGCTTATCTGGGTATCGTGGTCGTGGCCTACGTCGCTCTCGACATGATCTGGCGCGGAGGCAGCGAGGTGTGGAACGTCGCTGGTAGCATAGGTTAGCCGAGCCGCAATGGGACGAGTCTCCATGCGAAGGAATGCACAACGATGACCAAAGAGCTTCAGGGACGGGTGGCGATCATAACGGGTTCTGCGATGGGTATTGTTCGATCCTGTGCGCTTCGTATGGCCCAGGAGGGTGCGCGGGTCGTTCTCGGCGACGTTGACGCGAAGGCCGGAGCCGAGGTGCAGCAAGAGATCGTGAGCACCGCGGGGACAGCGGTTTTCGTCCGGGCCGATGTGACCTCGATGGCGGACATGGAGGCTCTGGCTGCCGCAGCGCTCCAGCACTTCGGCACCATCGACATCCTCGTCAACAACGCCGCGCTGGGAATCCGCGGGGTGGTCGATGAGATCGACGAGGCGACCTGGAACCGGGTGATGACGACGAATCTCACCAGTGTCTGGCGCGGCATGAAGGCTTGTGTGCCGGTGATGCGCCGGCACAAGAGGGGCGCTATCGTCAACATGTCTTCCGCGCAGGCATTTGCCGGCTTTGAGGGATGGGCCGCTTACGCGGCTGCCAAGGGTGGAATCAATGCCCTGACCCAGCAGACC
>JBCCHL010000280.1:0-2187 GCA_039028775.1 Pseudomonadota bacterium
CCGCCCACGATGAGCAGAATCAGATTGCCGAGAAACTCCATCGGTTGCATGTGTTTCGTATTTTCACCGTGAGCGAGCATGGAGATCAGATCCATACCCGGCTGCGGGTGATCTTTGCGCTCCTGCCAGAGGCGGGTGAAATAGCTCAAGCAATCCAGCAGTTCGGCACGCCGTTCGTCGGTGTTGAGAATTTCCGTGCCAGAGGTGGCCACATCCGACCAATACGTGAGCTTGCGCCGTTCCTCGAAGGGAAAGTCGAACAGCGTCGCGAGCATCTGCGTGGTCAGTTCAATCGATACCAGATCCACCCAGTTGAACGTTTCGCCCAAAGGCAGGGAATCTAGGATCTTGCCCGCACGCTCGCGAATCACAACCTCGAGCGCCGCCAGGTTGCGCGGTGCCACCACCGGCGTCACGGTGGCGCGTTGCACATCGTGTTTCGGCGGGTCCATGGCGATGAACATATCGGTACGAAACTCCCGTGCACGTTCGGCGTCCTTCTTGAGCGGCCCGATCGTGATGCGGTCTTCGGACGAGAACAGTTCGTGATGGGAGTCGACGAACATGATGTCGTCGAATTTGGTGATCGACCAGTACGGACCATAGTCGCTGTCCGGCAGGAAGTGTACCGGGTCTTCTTTGCGCAGGCGCTCAAAGTAATCCCAGTGCTTGTCCTGTAAAAACAGCTCGACCTTAGCCGGGTCGAGTTCGTCGAGGGGAAGGCTGTAGGGATCCGGAACGTCGATCGCGGCGTAGGTATCCTGTACCTGAGCCTGCTGTGCCCTGGCTTCGGCCAGGCGTTGCAGCCGCAAGGCCTCGGGATCTTCAATTTCGGGTGTCTGTAACGCTTCACTCATGGTCAACCTCCCACATGATCATTTGTGCGCCCGCGCAGAAGATTTTGCGACTGCGCAAAACACAGATGCTACCACATTCTACCTTGGAACCACCCCTTGCCGGAACTACCCTCCAAGCCCGGCTATGGCCGCGCGATCAATGTCCGAACCAAGAATTTTTGATCCCTCCGTTAGCTCAGGCAAATACCGGGAGCGTAGCAAAGTGTTCGTGCAATACGGTCTGGGCATCCACCCCCAACCAGCCTTCTATCGCGGTTGCGTAGACCTGCCGAAAATCCGTGGTGTAGCGCAGATTATCTCCATCGATAAGATCGGTCAGGCTCGGCAGCTTGCCGTAGTGGCCACCTTTGATGGGTTGTCCCGCAAGAAGCATCACGTTCGCCGAACCATGGTCCGTACCCAGATTGGCATTCTCCGGCACCCTGCGACCGAACTCCGAGAACACCATCACCACCACGCGGTCCGCATGGCCGAGGCGCTGCAAGTCTTTCACGAAGCCGTGAATCCCATCACAGGCATAACTGAGCAGGCGCCGATGCAATGCCGGTTGCGCCACGTGTGTATCGAAGGCGTTGTTGCGAAACTGAACATAGTAGAGCTGGGTGGGCAGACCCGCATCGATGCAGGCTGCAACCTTGGGCAGATCCATGGGTGCAATCCCATAATCCACCGAACTCTTGTACCGCGCCCACGCGGCACGGATTCGCGACGAAGAGGTTTGGGCGCTGCGATCAAGCGCATGCAGAAAATCCAGATTCGCATTGCCCACTGCGGTCGCCGGTACTGCGCTCGGTGGCACCCCACCCAGCCAATATTTGCGCTGAAAGCGTCCGGGATTGTCGAATACCAGCGGTGTGTGTATGGCGCTGCGCACCGCCAATGACTGCGAGGGTGCGACGTTGATCAACATGTCATCGCGGTAGGTCGGCGCCATGGCATCCGCCGTGCGACCCATCCAGCCGAGGCTGTCCCCAGAATGCGGAGCACCGGTGTGCCAGTACGCCATCGACGTGAAATGCGAATAGGAAGCCTGTTCGTAGCCGCAACCGTGCACGATGGCCAGTTGTCCGTCCTGCCACAGTCGCTGTAGACCGAGCATACCCGGGTTAAACCCGAAGTGATCGTCCAGCGGCAGCAGCTGCTCCTGACGAATGCCGATCGTGGGTCGTGCTCTGTAGTACGCGTCATCGCCGTGCGGTACGATACTGTTCAGACCATCGTTCCCCCCGGACAGTTCGACCGCGACCAGTATCGGCGCTTTTGTATCCCTGGCTGGGCTCGATCCGCGCGTGAATGCCGGCAGCAGCGCTGCGGCCCCCGCCAGCGCGCC
>JBCCHL010000281.1:0-1684 GCA_039028775.1 Pseudomonadota bacterium
CTGCACACGCCTACGCTCAATCAGATGATCGTCTGCTCGGTGGCCGAGAGGCATTTTGACGATCATATCGCCATGCTGCGTGAGGTTTACGGGCGGCGGAGGGACAGGATGCTCGCGGCGCTGGATGAGCATATGCCCGAGGGCGTGACCTGGACGCGGCCTGAAGGCGGCATGTTCATCTGGGTCACGCTGCCTACACATCTGAACGGCGATGCGCTGCTGGCGCAGGCTTTGGATTCCGCCAAAGTGGCCTTTGTCCCGGGACAGGCGTTCTTTGCCGATGGCAGCGGCCACAACACGCTTCGCCTGAGTTTTTCCTGTGCCGATGAGGCTGCGACACAGGAAGGCATCCGGCGGCTCGGGCGGCTGTTGCGTGAACATGTCTAATGATTAGGGCAAGGTTTCCTTAATGGATGCCGTGCAACTATCGTCGTATGTGGCGATACCTTCTGTTCATCCTTATTCCGGCATGCAGCGTTGTCAGCCCGGAGTTTCGGGACGCTCCCGTGACCCGAATTGAAGTTGATGGCAGCATCTTTGATGTGCGTGTGCGCGGCGGGCTTGCCGAGGCTGTGCGCATGAACCCGCAATATGCACCGCGCCTGGGGCCGATTGGGTCGCGTGCGGGGGTGGCCATGGCGCAGGCGTCGGGCTGTGAGGTCGTGGGGGTGCTGGGCGATCAGTCGGTAACGACCGGCGTGCTCGACTGCGATAACCGACCAGAGGGATGGGTGTATGCCGCTTCCGCGGATCAGAGCGGCTGAGTTCTTGCGTGGGTCACGAAACCAGGCCAGATGTTGTGGATAACTGACCTGAACCGCCCACATACAGCGTCTGATCCGTTGACTCACGGCCCATCCAAGCGCAGGCTTCGCTGAAGCAGGAATCAAGAAAGCCCGCCTTTGCGCTTTTCGAAACTCAGACTGACAGGCTTCAAAAGCTTCGTGGACCCGACCGATCTGGTGATCGCAGACGGGTTGACCGGCGTTGTCGGCCCAAATGGCTGTGGCAAGTCGAACCTGCTGGAGGCGCTGCGCTGGGTGATGGGCGAAAACCGCCCCACTGCGATGCGTGGCGGCGGTATGGAGGACGTGATCTTTGCCGGCGCGGCCACGCGGCCCGCGCGCAACTTTGCCGAGGTGTCGCTTCACATCGACAACGGCGAGCGTCTTGCCCCTTCCGGGTTCAACGAGAGCGACAATCTGGAGATCGTGCGCCGGATCACCCGCGATGTGGGTAGCGCCTATAAGGCCAACACCAAGGACGTGCGCGCCCGCGATGTGCAGATGCTGTTCGCTGATGCCTCGACCGGGGCGCATTCGCCCGCGCTGGTGCGGCAGGGGCAGATATCGGAACTGATCAACGCCAAACCCAAGGCGCGGCGGCGCATTCTGGAAGAGGCGGCGGGAATCTCCGGTCTTTACCAACGGCGGCATGAGGCGGATCCGATGCAGTGCCGCGCGCCCTACATAAACAGAGCGCTTTCTCCCACCGTTGGTGCTCTGCATGAGCGCTCGTAGTGAGCGTTGCAGGCACCCATTCTAAGGCTGTGAGCCTTACAACTCCCCCCGACCAAATAGCAACACACCGTCACAACCCATGGTAGGACTTATACGTAGCCAACAAGTCAGGTGCATTACTAAGGTTGTCCTCGTCCAACCACATCGACTCGGATATATCGTAC